>NZ_CP076060.1:1509090-1810909 GCF_018729255.1 Cupriavidus sp. EM10 | reverse complement strand
CATGGATCACAGGCGACATCTTTTCCAGATTGATCTGGTGCATGATGCCGTTGCCCGGCGGGATCACGTCGACGTTGCGGAACGCCTTCTTGGTCCAGTTGATGAAATCGAAACGGTCTTCGTTGCGGCGATCCTCGATGGCGCGGTTCTTCGCGAACGCGTCGGGATCGAAGCCGCCACATTCCACGGCCAGCGAGTGGTCGACGATCAGTTGCACCGGCACCACCGGGTTGACCTTGGCCGGATCGCCACCCTGGTCGGCAATGGCGTCGCGCAGGCCGGCCAGGTCCACCAGGGCGGTCTGGCCCAGGATGTCGTGGCAGACCACGCGGGCCGGGAACCACGGGAAATCGAGGTCGCGCTTGCGTTCGATCAGCTGCTTGAGCGAATCGGTCAGCGTGGCGGGGTCGCAGCGGCGCACCAGGTTTTCGGCCAGCACGCGCGACGTGTACGGCAGGTTGTCCCAGGCGCCCGGGGAGATGTCATTGACGGCGGCGCGGGCGTCGAAGTAATCGAGCTTGGTCCCGGGCAGCGGCTTGCGGTAGGCAGTGTTCATGGCGACGTGAGGACTATGCGTGCCTGCCACAAGCCCGGCGCGGGGCCGGGCCGCGTGGCGGCACTGTTGTCGTTGCGGTAAATCAGGCGCGCTTGTCGAGCGGCACGAACTTCAGGTTTTCCGGGCCGGTGTAGTTGGCCGTCGGACGGATGATCTTGTTGTCGATCCGTTGCTCGATCACGTGCGCGGCCCAGCCCGACGTGCGGGCGATCACGAACAGCGGCGTGAACATTGCCGTGGGCACGCCCATCATGTGGTAGCTGACGGCGCTGAACCAGTCCAGGTTCGGGAACATCTTCTTGGCGTCGGCCATGACCGTTTCCAGGCGCTCGGCGATGTCGAACATCTTCAGCGAGCCGGCGTCCTTCGACAGCTTGCGGGCCACTTCCTTGATCACCACGTTGCGCGGGTCGGAAATCGTGTACACAGGGTGGCCGAAGCCGATCACCACTTCCTTGTTTTCCACGCGGCGGCGGATGTCGGCCTCGGCCTCGTCCGGCGTGTCGTAGCGCTTCTGGATCTCGAACGCCACTTCATTGGCGCCGCCATGCTTCGGGCCGCGCAGCGCGCCAATGCCGCCGCAGATGGCCGAGTACATGTCCGAGCCCGTGCCGGCCACCACGCGGCAGGCAAAGGTCGACGCGTTGAACTCGTGCTCCGCGTAGAGGATCAGCGACGTCTGCATCGCGCGTTCCCACAGCTTGCTGGGCGGCTTGCCGTGCAGCAGGTGCAGGAAGTGCGCGGCAATCGATTCGTCGTCGGTTTCCACCTCGATGCGGCGGCCATTCTGGCTGTAGTGGAACCAGTACAGCAGCATCGATCCCAGGCTGGCCATCAGGCGGTCGGCGATATCGCGCGCGCCCGGGGTGTTGTGGTCGTCCTTCTCCGGCAGCACGGTGCCCAGCACCGACACGCCCGTACGCATCACGTCCATCGGATGGGCGCTGGCCGGCACCCATTCCAGGGCGGCCTTGACGTTGGCCGGCAGGCCGCGCAGGGCCTTGAGCTTGGTCTTGTAGGCGGCCAGCTCGGCCTTGTTCGGCAGCTTGCCGTGCACCAGCAGGTGGGCGATTTCCTCGAATTCGCACGTATCGGCGATGTCGAGGATGTCGTAGCCGCGATAGTGGAGATCGTTACCGCTACGGCCTACGGTGCACAGGGCGGTGTTGCCGGCGGCAACGCCCGACAGGGCAACGGATTTCTTGGGCTTCGGCGTGGCCAGCGGTTGGGCTTCGGACATCTGGGTCTCCTTGGTGTTACGTTTGTCTCGTTTGTCTGGGGAGCGTGCAGCCATGGTGGTTTCCTGATTGCATCGCAGAAGAATAACGCCAACGGGGGCGTGCTCGCGGTCGTGGTCGCGTCAGCGGGCCTTGCCTTGGGCGAACAAGGCGTCGAGCTTCTGCTCGTAGGCATGGTAGTCGATCCGCTCGTACAGTTCGGCGCGCGTTTGCATCGTGTCCACCACGTTCTTCTGGGTGCCGTCGCGGCGGATGGCTGCGAAAACGTTCTCGGCCGCCTTGTTGGCGGCGCGGAACGCCGACAGGGGTACAGGGCCATGGCCACGCCCACGCCGCGCAGGTCGTCCAGCGTGAAATAAGGCGTGGCGCCGAACTCGGTCAGGTTGGCCAGTACCGGCACCTTCACGGCATCGACAAACTTCTCGTACATGGCCAAATCGGTCATGGCTTCCGGGAAGATCGCGTCGGCGCCGGCTTCAGCGCAGGCCACGGCGCGCTCGATGGCGGCGTCCAGGCCTTCCACGGCCAGCGCGTCGGTGCGGGCCATGATCACGAAATTCTGGTCGGTACGGGCGTCCACTGCGGCCTTGATGCGGTCGACCATCTCATCCTTGCCGACGATTTCCTTATTGGGGCGATGGCCGCAGCGCTTGGCGCCCACCTGGTCCTCGATATGCATGGCGGCTGCGCCAAACTTGATCAGCGAGCGCGTGGTGCGGGCCACGTTGAAGGCCGACGAGCCGAAGCCAGTGTCGACGTCCACCAGCAGTGGCGTGTCGCAGACATCGGTGATGCGGCGGATGTCGGTCAGCACGTCGTCCAGGTTCGAGATGCCCAGGTCCGGCAAGCCCAGCGAGCCCGCGGCCACGCCGCCGCCGGACAGGTAGATCGCCCGATACCCGGCGCGCTTGGCCAGCAATGCATGGTTGGCGTTGATCGTGCCCGGGATCTGCAGCGGGGTCTCGTCGATCAGGGCCTGGCGGAAGCGGGCACCCGCGGAGCGGGCGAGTTCGTTGGCGGAAAAAGTCATGGCGTGGAATCTCTTGTTGGTTCGATCCTGCTTCGACGGCAGGGCGGCTCTGTAGCGCAAGGGGTATGCCAGGGGTGGAATCCGCGTGGCTGCATGGCGTGTGCGGCATTCCGGTGGGCAGAAACCCTTATGTGTCAGTAGGTTAGGGGCTGTGGGTGCACGTGGAGTGCGATGATGCCGCGCTTTGGGGATCACAAATCCAGGTAGATGGATTGCTGCAGTGAATTTCATGCATTTCAAGGTTGAAATGCAAACGCCGTGCGCGCAGAATCGGCGGAACGTCTTTCGCTGGTATCGCCATGTCATCGCTACCTACCCCGATTCCGCTCAATCCGCCGCCCCCGGCCGTTCCCGGCGCCCGTCCGCGCATCTGGGCGATGGGCATCAGCCGGCTTTCGCGCGCCTTTGCCGACCTGATTCCGGCCTATGCCGCCCGCGCGGAATTCCGCATCGTCGGGCGGGCCTTCGAGGCGGCGGCCAGCGCCATCAACCGCGAGGCGCGCGAGAACCGCGTCGACGTGGTGGTGGCGGGTGGCTCCAATGGCGCCTATCTGCGCCAGCACGTGGACGTGCCGGTGGTGCTGGTCAAGGTCACCGGCTTCGACGTCATGAGCGCGCTGGCCACGGCGCGCCGCATTTCGCCCAAGGTGGCGCTGGTCACGCATGCGTCGACGTACGCCGAGGTGGACGATTTCGTGAGCGCGTTCGGCCTCGACATCCCCGCTATACCTACCTGACCGAGGACGACGCCACGGCGCGCGTGCGCGCACTCAAGGAAGAGGGCATCCGCGTGGTGGTGGGGCCCGGCATGGTCACCGACCTGGCCGACAAGTACGGGCTGATGGGCGTGTTCCTGTATTCCGGAAACGCGGTGCGGCTGGCGCTGGAGGATGCCATCGAGGCCGCGCGGCTGCGCCGGATCGAATCCACGCGGCGCGACTACGTCAACGCCATCCTCGCCCACCTGAACGAGGGCGTCGCGGCCGTGGACGCCGAAGGGCGTGTCCAGGCGTTCAATCCGGCGATGGAGCGTTTCCTGGGCACGCCGGCCGGCGCAGCCGTGGGGCGCAAGCTGTCGACGCTGGCGCCCGGCCTGGCGCTCGATCACGTCATGCAGAGCGGTGCGCGCGAACTGGAGGCGATCCATCGGCTGGGCGACCGGATGGTGGTGGTGAACCGCATCCCCATCGTCGGCGAGGCCGGCACGTCCGGCGCGGTGCTGACGATCCAGGACGCCAACGCGATCCACCGCGCGGACCGCAACCTGCGTTCGCGCACCCGGGCCCGGGCGGCGGGCGTGCGCTACAGCCTGGACGACCTGGCCGGCGATTCCCCGGCCATGAGCGACCTGCGTGCGCTGGCGCGCCGGTACGCGGTGGTGGATTCCACGGTGCTGGTCAGCGGCGAAAGCGGTACCGGCAAGGAGGTGCTGGCGCAGGGCATGCACGATGCCAGCCCGCGCCGCGCGTTTCCGTTCGTCGCCGTCAATTGCGCGGCATTCCCGGAGACGCTGCTCGAATCCGAGCTGTTTGGCTACGAGGAGGGCGCGTTCACGGGCGCACGGCGCGGCGGCAAGGCCGGCCTGTTCGAATCGGCCCACAACGGCACGCTGTTCCTGGACGAAGTGGGCGACATGCCGCCAGCCCTGCAAACGCGGCTGCTGCGCGTGCTGCAGGAAAAGCAGGTGCTGCCGATTGGCGGCATCGAGGCCGTGCCGGTCAACGTCCGTGTCATCGCCGCCACGCACCGCGACCTGGCCGCGCTGGTGCGCGAAGGCACGTTCCGCCAGGATCTCTACTACCGGCTCAATATCCTGCGCATCGAAATGCCGCCGCTGCGCGAGCGCGCCGCCGACCTGTCGGCGCTGGCCATGTTGCTGTACCGGCGCGCCCAGGAGCGACTTGGCATCGATGCACCGCAGCCGTTGCCCGACGCCGTCCGCGAACGGCTGGCCCGTTATGTATGGCCCGGCAATATCCGCGAGCTGGAAAACGTGACGGAACGCATCGCCGTGCTGGTCGCCGGGACAGACCTGGCGCCGGCCGCCCTGCAGCGCGAATTGCACGCGGCGGTGCCGGAGCTTTTCTCGGGGCACGATCCGGCTGTTTTGCCATCTGCTGGCATGGAAAAGCCCGAGCCGGGCAGGGCAGGCGCGCCGGGCTTGGCTGGCGCACAGTCATTGGCAGGCGTGGCAAAGGCAAGCCAGGCCGACCACATCCGCCGCGTACTGGCCGAATGCGGCGGCAATCGCACAGCAGCTTGTGCCCAGTTGGGAATCAGCGCAACCACGCTATGGCGGCGGTTGCGGGATGGGTGAACGCTGGATAGTTGGACTATTACGCAATTAACGGCCGAGAATTTCAGCAGCCGAGCTGAGCCGTTCCGGCTGAGAATGCTTGCAACTGGGGGCCGTGCGGAGATAAGCCAGAGAGGCGAAGCGCCTACCGCTATGCTTTTAGCGCCTTATACATAACTTCCACGCTCTATGCGGAGTTTGCAGGCCTTAATCTCCGCAAGATTTGCGGAGATTATCTTGTCCCTGCGGTGAATAGCCACCATAATCTCCGCATGAATAGCGGCGAATATCGATACATCTGGCAGGCTTCTGATTGGCCCGCATGGCGCTATGACCTTGCCGCACTGGCAGCTTCGATGACCGAAGTTGGCCGGGCACAAGGCCTGTTGCTGGGCAGGCTTGCCGATCTGGGCATGGGCCTGCGCGACCAGGCTTGCCTTGCTGCCTTGACCGACGACGTCGTCAAGACCAGCGAAATCGAAGGCGAGCATCTCAACGTCCATTCGGTCCGATCGTCGATCGCGCGCCGGCTGGGCGTCGACATCGGCGCGCTGGCGCCGGTTGACCGGCACGTCGAGGGGTGGTCGAACTGGTGCTCGATGCCACGGCCAACAGCCAGGCCCCGGTCGATCAGGCGCGGCTGTTCGGCTGGCATGCCGCGCTGTTTCCCACGGGCTACTCCGGTCTGTCGCAGATCAACGTGGCCCGGTGGCGCGATGACTCGGCCGGTCCCATGCAAGTGGTTTCCGGCCCGCTGCACCGCCAGCGCGTACACTTTGAAGCGCCGCCGGCCGGCCGTCTGGCGGCGGAGATGGCGCGATTTGTCGACTGGGTGAACGCGCCTCCAGCCGAACCGCCGCTGATCCGCGCCGGACTGGCCCACCTGTGGTTCGTGACCCTGCACCCGTTCGACGACGGCAATGGGCGTATCGCGCGGGCCATCGGCGACCTGATGCTCGCGCGGGCCGACGGTAGTTCGCAACGTTTCTACAGCCTGTCGGCGCAGATCCAGCGCGAGCGCAACGCCTATTACGACATTCTGGAACGCACGCAGAAGGATTCGATGGATGTCACGCCGTGGCTGGCGTGGTTCTTCGCGACGCTGCTGCGTGCGGTGGAACAGGCCCACGCCACGCTCGACGACGTACTGGCCAAGGCGCGCTTCTGGCACCACTGGGGCATGCAGGCGCTCAACGCGCGGCAGGTGAAGGTACTGAACCGGATGCTCGACGGCTTCGACGGCAAGCTCACCAGCAGCAAATGGGCGGCCATCGCCAGGTGCTCGCCGGACACGGCCCTGCGGGATATCAACGATCTGGTGGCACGCGGCGCGCTGCGCAAGGCGCCCGGTGGCGGGCGCAGTACCAGTTATGAACTGAATGACGGCCCGCCCGACGCCTCACTCACGCATCATCCGCCAGCCGTACCCCGGTGAACTGCCAGCGCTGGTGCGGGTAGAAGAAGTTGCGGTAGGTGGCGCGGATGTGCGATTCGGGCGTAACGCACGACCCGCCGCGCAGCACCATCTGGCTGCTCATGAACTTGCCGTTGTATTCGCCCACCGCGCCGGCGCTGGGCCGGAAGCCGGGGTAGGGCAGGAAGGCGCTGGCCGTCCATTCCCAGACATCGCCAAACATCTGGCGCAGCACGCCCGACGTGTTCTGCCGATCCGGCAGAGGCCGCAGTGACCGGCCTTCGATGAAATTGCCGGTGGCGGCCAGGTTGCGCGCGGCGTGCTCCCATTCGGCTTCGGTCGGCAGGCGCCGTTCGGCCCACCGGGCAAAGGCGTCGGCCTCGAAGAAGCTGACGTGGGTGACCGGGCTTTCCGGGTCCACCGGTTGCATGCCGCGCAGCGTCATGTGCCACCACGTGCCCTCGCGGTCTTCCCAGTAAAGCGGCGCCTCGATCCGGTTGTCGCAGACCCAGCGCCAGCCATCGGACAGCCACAGCCCGGCGGTCTGATAGCCGCCGTCCTCGATGAACTCGAACCACTGGCGATTGCTCACCGGATGCGAGCACAGCGTGTACGGTTGCAGCAACACCTGGTGGCGCGGCGTTTCGCAGTCGAAGGCAAAATCGTCATCGCCATGCCCGATCGTGACGATGCCGCCGGGCAGGGTGATCCAGTCCGGCGCGGGGCGCGGATCGGCCACCACCGGCACCGCCAGCGCCGGCGCATAGGCCGGCCGCAGCGGGTTCTGGGCGAACAGGTGCAGGATGTCGGTCAGCAGCAGTTCCTGGTGCTGCTGTTCATGATGCAGGCCCAGCGTGATCAGCGCGGCTTCGTCGTCGGTCTGGGCCGACATCAGCAGCGTGAACATGCTGTCGTCCACCGCCTCGCGGTAGGCCAGCACCTCGTCCAGCGACGGCCGGGTCAGCAGCCCGCGCCGGGGCCGCGGATGGCGGGCGCCGACCGCTTCGTAGTAGGAATTGAACAGGTACCGATATTGCGGATCCACCGGCTCGTAGTCGGGAATCCGCGCGCCGAGCACGAATTCCTCGAAGAACCAGGTGGTATGGGCCAGATGCCATTTGGCGGGGCTGGCATCGTCCATCGACTGCACGGTGGCATCGGCATCGGACAGGTCGGCCACCAGCGCCTCGGTGGCGGCGCGGACGTGGCGATACTGACTCAGCAGGGCGGGTTCGTGCGGTGGATGACTGGCGGTGGCAGGCAGCAGGGCTGAGGCGGCGGCGGTCATGCAGGCTCCCGGATGGCGGATGCAGGTTGCCTGGCAGGTTGGCCAGACTCGGTCGAACCATCATAGACCGAACCGCGCCGGGGGGCGAGCCGGGTGGCTTCCGCGATCCTTGTAGGTCGATGCCTACAGCGGCCTGGCAGGCGCCGAGGGCAGGGCCGCGCGCAAAAAAAGACAGGTACCCCCGGATGGGGATACCTGTCTCAGGCAGCATCCGGCGCCAAAGGGGAGGAGCGCCGGTACTTCACGGAGTCGGTGTTGCAGCCTGGGCCGGTGTCCCCGGCTCAGGCGGGTTGAAGCGGGCTCAGGCCGCGGCGCGCAGCGCGTCGTTCAGCGCGGCGATCTCGGTCTTGGCCGTGGTCAGGCCGGCCTCGCGGGCTTCCGGACCCATGGCCAGGCCGTGGGCGCGGACGAACGAGATGTCGGTAATGCCCAGGAAGCGCAGCACCACGTCGACGGTCACTTCATGCAGGTCAAGCGCCGCGCCGTCCTGGCGCACGCCGCCGCGCGACGACACCACGATAACCTTCTTGCCCTTGGCCAGGCCTTCCGGACCGTTCTCGGTGTAGCGGAAGGTGCGGCCGGCTTGCGCGATACGGTCGATCCAGGCCTTGAGCTGGCTCGGAATGCCGAAGTTGTATTGCGGCACGCCGATCACGAGCACGTCGGCGGCCAGGAATTCGGCCAGGTATGCCTCGGTGATGTCCAGTTCGGCCTGCTGGGCGGCATTCAGTCCGTCCTTCGGGCCGCCCAGCACGGGCAGCAGGTGGTTGCCCAGGTGGGCCGGGGCTTCGCGGTCCAGGTCGCGCACGGTGACCCTGGCGCTGGGGTTCTTGGCCACGAGGTCGGCCACGATGGCGGCGGTCAGGTTGCGCGAGACGGAGTTGTCGCCCAGTACGCTCGAATCGATCTGCAGGATGTTCATTGTCTGGCTCCACTACTAAGTTCGGTTGGGATGGCTGAAAGATATAGGCTGGCCATTGATGCCGGTAGTGAGGCAAAATGCAAATGATTGTTCTATCGATGCAACGGAGCGCTGACCATGCAGAATCTCAACGATTTGTCGCTGTTTGCCCAGGTGGTGCAGCACGGCAGCTTTTCCGCGGCCAGCCGGGCGTCGGGCGTGCCCAAGTCGCGGCTGTCGCGCCGGATTGCCCAGTTGGAGCGCGATCTCGGCGTGCAGCTTCTGCGTCGTACCACGCGCCAGGTGCGCGTGACGCCGCTTGGGGAGTCCTACTACGCCCATTGCCGTGACATGCTGCAGGCAGCCGATGCCGCGCGCGAAGTGATCGAGCAGGCACGCGAACAGCCGGGCGGATACCTGCGCGTCAGTTGCCCGGTGGCAATCGTGCAGATCCTGCTGGCGCCGAACATCGGCCATTTCATGCGCGCCAATCCGGGCATCCAGCTGGAAATTGAAGCGACCAACCGCCGCGTCGACGTGATCGGCGAAGGCTACGACCTGGCCTTGCGTGTGCGCAACGTGCTGGACGATTCCAGCCTGGCCGTGCGCACCTTCGGCCAGAGCGACCTGAAGCTGGTGGCCAGCCCGGCGTTGCTGGACAGCATCGGCCGGCCCCGCACGCCGCAGGCGCTGGAAGGTATGCCGGGGGTGGGCCAGAAGCCGCACGAAGGCCGCCATGTCTGGACGCTGTTCGACAAGGCCGGCGAGCCGGTCAATATTGGCTACGATCCGCGCCTGGTGTCCGATGAATTCGCCATCCTGCGCGAGGCCGCCATCGCCGGCGTGGGCTTGGCCATGCTGCCCCGCATGTATTGCCGCGACGATATCGAGCGCGGCGACCTGGAAGTGGTGCTGCCCCAGTGGGACCTGCCGATGGGCGTGCTGCACGCGGTCTTCCCGTCCCGGCAGGGTGTCACCCCGGCGTTGCGCAGGTTCCTCGATTTCCTGGCCGAAGTGCTACCGGAACACGCCCGCAAGGTCGGCATGATGACGACGGCTGGCCTGCCGATGCATGCTGCACCGCCCACCGTGCCGCCGCCCGCCCGAACCGGCGCGCAGAAGGCCGACGCGGACTGAATCGAATCCGGCGCATGCGGGGCGACGCTGCGCCTTTACCTTCACGCTGGCACGATCTAAGGTAGTTGTGCAGGTCACATGCGCCTGCATCAAACTGCAAGGAGCCAACGCGATGAGTCGCACGCAAGGAACGCAGGACCTGGGCAAGGCCATTCTTCGTATCGTGCTGGGCGTGCTGATCCTGTTGCACGGTATTTCCAAGCTCATGGCCGGCCCCGGCTTTGTCATGCAGGTGGTGGCGCAGGCCGGCCTGCCCGCCGCGCTGGCCTATGGCGTCTATATTGGCGAGGTGGTCGCGCCCATCCTGCTGATCATCGGCCTCTGGACCCGCCTGGCCGCCCTGATCGTGGCGATCAACATGCTTTTCGCGTTCGCGCTGGTCCATGCCAAGCAATTGGGCGAAATGGCCCCGACCGGGGGCTGGGCGCTCGAACTGCAGGCGATGTACCTGGCCGCTGCGCTGGCCGTGGCGCTGTTGGGGGCGGGGCGGATGAGCGTGGGCGGTATCGACGGCAAGTGGAACTAGCAGCGAACCCCGATCCAGGGAGACTGACATGGCTGCCCTCATGAAGTCCCGCAAGATGTCCCGTAGGCCGGCGGCCCTGGTGCGGTGCTGGCGGCTGCGCTGGCAGGCTGCGCTACTGGTCCCGATATCCGCACCGATTACAACCACAGCACGGACTTTTCCCAGTACCGCACCTTTGCCTTCCTGCCGCGCCTGGGTACGGACAAACAGGGCTACGAGAGCCTGACGACGCAATATCTGAAGGACGCCGTCCACAAGGAGATGACGGTGCGTGGCTACGAATACGCGCCGCGCCAGCCCGACCTGCTGGTCAACTTCAACATGCAGTTCCAGCAGAAGATCGTCAGCAGCCCGGCCCCGATGCCACCGCCGGGCTACATGGGCTACTACGCCTACCGGGGCGGCCTATATGCGCCATGGCCCGGCTACGGCTTCTATAGCGACACCTATACCTATACCGAAGGCACGCTGAACATCGACCTGGTCGACGCCAGGAAGAACCAGCTCGTGTGGGAAGGCGTGGCGCAGGGCGATGCCAGCCAGCCGGAACGGCAGACCAGCCAGCTGATGCTGGAGCAGGTGGTGGGGCAGATCTTCGCCAGGTATCCGTTCCGCGCCGGCATTGGCGCGCCGAGTCAATAAGGCGTGGCAAAGTCGTAAGTTTTTCCGCGCCGGGCCGGTCCCGCACAGCCAGACCCGCTACAATCGCTGCCCGTGGTTTTGACGTGTCATATCTAAAATGGGTCTGGGCTGGTTCGGATTGTCGACCTTCTGGCTGTTGCCGCTTGTCTGGCGAACGGTGGGCCGTGTGCTTGCCGGCGATCGCCGCCTGTTCGGCCGTGGCTCGCTGCGTGTATGGATGGGTACGGTGCTGGTGCTGGGCGCCAGTGCCACGCTGGAGGCGTTGACTGGCGGCGAGACCGAAGGCGCCACCGCCGGCGGTGCCGCCGGGCATGCGCTGGCCGGCACGGTGTCCGGCATGCTGGGCTGGACCGGCGCGCTGCTGATGATGCTGGCCGTGCTGGCGCTGGCCGCACCGATGGTGTTTGGCGAAACCTGGCGCAGCCTGTTCCTGCTGCGCCGGCCCCGCGTGGAGGTCGACGAGGCACCCGCCCCGGCGCCCGCGCGAAGCGAGTCGCGCGTGGATACGCGCTCCGATTTCCGCCCTGATTTCCGAAACGCCGCGCATGCCGACGCGGCACCCGCGCAGGCCGCGCCGCGTGACGGCGCCGAGCGCTGGGAAACCACGTCCATGCCGGGTCAGGGTCGCCAGGCGCCGCGCCACAAGGGCATCGAGGCCGTATCCGCACGCCGTCAGCCGGCCTGGCAACCGCCGCCGCGCACGCGCCAGTCGCCGCCGCAACCGGGCGAGATCTGGTTGCATCAGGCCGGTGCCCCGGGTGCCGTGAAGACCGAACCGACGGCCGCGCCGGCCCGCGCGGCATCTCCGGTTGCGGCGCAGACCCCTCAGGCAAAGCCGCAGCCGAAGCCCCAATCCCAACCCCAATCCCAATCCCAGTCAAGGTCCGAGATCCGGCAGCCCGCCAAGCCGGCCGCGCCGCAGGCCACCGTGGTCAGCAGCCCGTTCCGCAATCCGCAGCTTGGCCTGCGCTCGGCCATCACCACGTTGCCCGAGGCGATGGCCAAGCCCGCCGCCGCTGCCGCCGTGGTGGCGAGTGCCGCTGCTGTCGCCGACGCCGGGGCCGATACGGACGTGGCGGTAGCCGAAGCGCCGGCCGTGGTCGAAATCCATTCGGATACCCCGTCGATGTCGCGTGCCACGGAGATCGCCGCCGATATCGCCATGATCGCGGCCACTGACGTCGCTGACGATGCAGCGCCGGCGCAGGCAGATGAGCCGGTCACGCTGGCGTCGATCCGCGACGAGGCACTGACGCTGCTGGCTGAATTGCGTGCGCTGGCCGGCAAGCCAGCGGAGGAACCTGCGACTGCTGCGGCTGAAGTGCCGGTGGAGGCTGAGCCGCTGGAAGCTGCGGCGGACCTGGCGCCGATCGCGCAGGCAGTCGAGCCGATGCCGGCAGGGGAGGGGGCGGCATCCGAGCCCGCCGAGCCCATCGAACCGTCTTTGGAAGCACCGGTAGCCCCGGTGCCGTCAGCATCGGAAGCCATCGACGCTGCCGTCGCCGCATCGATCTCGGAAGCCGACGCAGAAGCCGACATCGAGCTGGCTGCCGAAGCCCCCGCCCCGGTGGAAGACGCCAACGTGTTTGTCCAGCCCACGCCAAAGCCGCGCATCGTCCTGCCGGCCGTGGTCGGCAATATCGTGCCACTTGCCCCGGCGGAACCATCGCCGCCCGTAGTGGCGGCTGCTCCACTGCCCACGCCCCCGGCGCCCCGGAAGGTCGTCGACTACCGACTGCCCAGTGCCGATCTGCTCGAAGCCGCCGCCGAAAGCCCCGAAGGTGCCGAGCAGATTTCCGAAGAACGGCTGCAGCAGACCGGCGAACTGATCGCCCAGCGGCTGGCCGAGTTCAAGGTGCCGGTGTCCGTGGTGGGCGCCAGCGCCGGCCCGGTCATCACCCGTTTCGAGGTCGACCCGGCCGTCGGCGTGCGCGGCGCGCAGGTGGTGGGGCTGATGAAGGATCTGGCGCGTGCACTGGGCGTGACGTCGATCCGCGTGGTGGAGACCATCCCGGGCAAGACGTGCATGGGGCTGGAGCTGCCCAATGCGAAGCGCCAGATGATCCGGCTGTCCGAGATCGTCAGCGGCAGCGCGTTCGACGCCCACGCGTCCAAGCTGGTGCTGGCGATGGGCAAGGACATCACGGGCAACCCCGTGGTGACCGACCTGGCCCGCGCGCCGCACCTGCTGGTGGCCGGCACGACCGGCTCGGGCAAGTCGGTGGCGGTCAACGCCATGATCCTGTCGATGCTCTACAAGGCCACGCCTGAAGACGTGCGCCTGATCATGATCGACCCGAAGATGCTGGAACTGTCGGTCTACGAAGGCATTCCGCACCTGCTGGCGCCCGTGGTGACCGACATGAAGCAGGCCGCGCACGCGCTGAACTGGTGCGTGGGCGAGATGGAAAAGCGCTACCGGCTGATGTCGGCGCTGGGCGTGCGCAACCTGGCCGGCTATAACCAGAAGATCCGCGCGGCAGAAGCGGCGGAGCAGAAGGTGCCGAATCCGTTCTCGCTGACGCCCGACGCGCCCGAGCCGCTGTCCACGCTGCCGCTGATCGTGGTGGTGATCGACGAACTGGCCGACCTGATGATGGTGGCCGGCAAGAAGATCGAGGAACTGATCGCCCGCCTGGCGCAGAAGGCGCGGGCGGCCGGCATCCACTTGATCCTGGCCACGCAGCGGCCGTCGGTGGACGTGATCACCGGGCTGATCAAGGCCAATATCCCCACGCGCGTGGCGTTCCAGGTGTCGTCAAAGATCGACTCGCGCACGATCCTGGACCAGATGGGCGCCGAAAGCCTGCTGGGGCAGGGCGACATGCTGTTCCTGCCGCCGGGCACCGGCTATCCGCAGCGCGTGCACGGGGCGTTCGTGGCCGACGAGGAAGTGCACCGCGTGGTGGAGCACTGGAAGCAGTTCGGCGAGCCGGACTATGACGAAGCCATCCTGGCGGGCGATGCGCCCGAAGGCGCCGCCGACCTGTTCGGCGAAGGGGGCGGCGACGGCGAGGCCGATCCGCTCTATGACGAGGCCGCGCAATTCGTGCTGACGTCGCGCCGGGCATCGATCTCGGCCGTGCAGCGGCAATTGCGTATCGGCTACAACCGCGCGGCGCGCCTGATCGAGCAGATGGAAGCGGCCGGACTGGTGTCGCCGATGGGCCGCAACGGCACGCGCGAGGTGATCGCGCCCGGCGGCCCGGGCGACTGATCGCCATGCGCGTCACCCAGGGCAACCTGCTGCACGACATTCCGGTCCACGCCGACGGCGAGGTCTTCACGGATCTGCTGTCCTGGCCAGCCACGGGCCGGGTCCGCATCGAGCGGATTGTCTCGAACGGTCAGTCCAGCCCGCCCGATTTCTGGTACGACAGCCCGGACGACGAGTGGGTGCTGGTGATCAGCGGCAGCGCCAGCGTGGACATCGACGATGGCACGACGTACAAGCTGGGCGCCGGCGACTGGCTCCAGCTTCCGGCCCATTGCCGCCACCGCGTGGCCTGGACCGATGCCGCACAGCCGACGGTCTGGCTGGCGGTGCATGTGGAAGTCGGGGTGGGCGGGTAGTCCATCTAGCCTCCCTCGGTTTTGCGCCCCTCTCCCGCACGGCGGGAGAGGGGCGCATGCCTGCGATGTTTGTATGGCCCTCGTATGGCCGTATGATGTCGGGACAACTCACCCGGAGACTCCGGCTTGTCCCCCATGCCCCGGCTGTTCGTCATCTGGATTTCGCTCGCCTGCCTGCTTGGGCCGGCCGCCCATGCCGCCAAGCCGGACACGCTGCGCATGGGCTCCAAGCGCTTCACCGAGTCGTACATCCTTGGCGAAATCCTGACGCAGGCCGCCGCGTCCCATGCCAATACGCGCCATCTGCCCGGCCTGGGCAACACGGCCATCGTGTTCGAGGCCCTCAAGGCCGGCAATATCGACGCCTATCCCGACTACACCGGCACGCTGGCCAGCGAAATCCTGAAGCTGCCCGGCCGCGCCACGCTGCAACAGATCAACGCCGCGCTGGCGCCGATGGGGCTCGGCGCGGCGATCCCGCTGGGCTTCGAGAATACCTACGCCATCGCGGTGTCCGATGCCCGTGCGGGCAACTTGCGTACGCTGGCTGACCTGGCGCACCAGCCGGGCCTGCGGCTAGGGCTGTCCCACGAATTTATCGGCCGCGTCGATGGCTGGCCGGCGCTGGTGCGGGCCTACGGCCTGCCGCAGAAGCCGGTCGGCATTGACCACGGCCTGGCCTACGAGGCGCTGCACGACGGCCAGATCGACGGCACCGATATCTACTCCACCGACGCCAAGATCCACAAATTCCACCTGCGCGTGCTGGAAGACAACCAGCACGTGTTTCCCGGTTACGAGGCCGTGGTGGTCTACCGGCTGGACGTGCCGCGGCGCTTTCCGGCGGCCTGGCAGGCGATGCAGCAACTGGCCGGGCGCATCACTGTTACCGACATGATCGACATGAACGCGGAGGCCGAGCTCGGCGGGAAATCGTTCGCGGCGATCGCGCGGAGGTTTCTGGCAGGGCGTCCGGCAACGACGGCGGCGGCCGTTGACGGCAGCAACGGCGGTCAACGGCTCTTTGCCGTGCTGGGCAGCGCCGAGACCTGGCGGCTGACGCTGCGCCATCTGGCGCTGGTAGGCGGTGCCGTGGGCGCGGCCACGCTGGTGGGGGTGCCGCTGGGCATCGTCGCCGCCCGTCGGCGGCGGCTTGGGCAGGTGCTGCTGGCGCTGGTGGGCATGCTGCAGACGGTGCCGTCGCTGGCGCTGCTGGCCATGCTGATTCCGCTGCTGGGCCGAATCGGCGTCTGGCCGGCGATGATCGCGCTGTTCATGTATGCGCTGCTGCCGATCGTGCGCAATGCCTGCACGGGGCTGCAGGAAATCTCGCAAGGCATGCGCGACGCGGCGCGGGCGCTGGGATTCCGGCCGGCGCAGGTGTTGCGCTACGTGGAAATCCCGCTGGCGATGCCCGTTGTGCTGGCAGGCGTGAAGACCGCCGCCATCATCAGCGTCGGCACGGCCACGATTGCTGCCTTCGTGGGGGCCGGCGGCTATGGCGAGCGCATCGTCACCGGCCTTGCGCTCAACGATTCGACGCTGCTGCTGGCGGGCGCCATTCCGGCGGCCGTGCTGGCGCTGCTGGTGCAGGGCGCGTTCGGCGGCGTGGAATGGTGGACGCGCCGGCGTCCGTCCTGAGGCCAACCTGTCCGTGATGCCCATGCGTGGATTGAAGATATTCCGATACTGGCTGATGGCGATAACGCTGGCGCCCATGGCCGGCGTCGCGCTCGGTGCGCCGCCCACTGCGGCCGATCAGGCCAATCAGGCCGATCAGGTGGCACGCGGGCGCTATCTGGCGCGCATTGCGAACTGCGTGGCCTGCCACACCGCCGAGGGCGGGGCGCCGATGGCTGGTGGGCTGCCGCTGCAGACCGGCGTTGGCACCGTGTACTCAACCAATATCACGCCCGACGCCGAGACCGGGCTCGGACGCTATTCGCTGGACGATTTCGACCGGGCGGTGCGCCACGGCCAGGCGCGCGACGGCAAGCGGCTGTATCCGGCCATGCCCTATACGTCGTACGCCAGGATGACGCGCGACGACGTGGCTGCCCTGTATGCGTGGATGCGCAGCGACGTGAAGCCGGTGCGCCAGGCAAATCGCGAGACGAAGCTGCAATGGCCCTACAACATGCGTTGGCTGCTGGTGCCGTGGAACTGGCTGAACCTGAGTAGCAACCCGGTGCGCGCCGATGCGAAGCAGGGCGAGGCCTGGCAGCGCGGCGCCTACATCGTCCAGGCCGTAGCCCATTGCGGCGCCTGCCACACGCCGCGCGGCATGCTGTATGGCGAGAAGGGGATCGACGAACGCAGCCGGCACTTCCTGTCGGGCGCCGTGGTCGAGGGCTGGTCGGCCACCAACCTGACCGGCGATGCGCTGACCGGGCTCGGCGCCTGGTCGAAAGCGGACCTGGTCGAATACCTGCACACGGGCCGGAATGCGCACGCCACGTCGTTCGGACCGATGTCGACCGTCATCGCCTCGTCCAAGCAGTACATGAGCGCAACCGATCTCGACGCGGTGGCCACCTATCTGAAGTCGATGGCCGGCGCGCGCGGCGAGACGCAGCCGTTCCGCTACGACGCCGCGGCGGCGCAGCAACTGGATCAGGGCCGCTTCGACACGCCCGGCGCACGCCAGTACGCCACGTTCTGCATGCCGTGCCACCAGAGCACTGGCAAGGGCTTCGCGCGGGTGTTTCCGCCGCTGGCCGGCAATCCGACCGTGGTCGATCCCAACCCGGCGTCGCTGGTCAACCTGCTGCTCGATGGAGCCGTGACGGCACGCGTCGAGACCGCGCCCACCGACTATCACATGCCCGGCTATGGCTGGACCCTGGACGATCAGGAACTGGCCAACCTGCTGACGTTCATCCGCGGCAGCTGGGGCAATCGCGCCACGCCGGTGACCCCTGAAGCCGTTGCCGAGCGCCGCCGCACGATGGGCGTGCGCGCCCCCGACACCCCATGACCCCATGACGATCACCCGCAGAGACTTCCTGAATGGCACCGCGCTGACCGTCGCGGCGGGTCTGGCGCCGGGCCAATTGCTGGGGGCCCCCGGCGCCGTCACGGGCAACTACCCGCCGGCGTTGACGGGGCTGCGTGGCAACCACGCCGGCACCTACACGCTGGCGCACAGCCTGGCGCGCGAAGGCGCCACCTATCCCGGCGTGCTGGCCCGGGAAGCGTACGACCTGGTGGTGGTGGGCGGCGGCATCAGCGGGCTGGCGGCGGCGTGGTTCTATCAGCGCCGGTTCGGCGCCAACCGGCGCATCCTTATCGTCGACAACCACGACGATTTCGGCGGCCACGCCAAGCGCAACGAGTTCACGGTGCGGGGCCGGACGCTGGTCACCTACGGGGCAGCGCCGAGATGCCGCCGTCGGCCAATGACAACGCCGCCGTGCGGACCCTGCTGGCGGGGCTTGGCCTGGCGCCCACCGCGCAGGCCCGGGCCTTGCCGGGCGAGGACTACGAACGGCGGGGCCTGGGACGCGCCGTGTTCTTCGATGCCGGGCATTTCGGGCGCGATCAATGGCTGGCCGGCGATCCTTACGGCGCCATGGTCGATGCGCGTGCACGCGGCGCGTCAGCATCGACCGATGCATTGCGCGATTTTCTGGCGAAAACGCCATTGCCGCCGACCGACCGCGATGCGCTGCTGAGGCTGGCACAGGGATCGACCGACTTCCTGGCCGGCATGCCCGCCGACACCCGCCGTACGTATCTGCAATCCACGCGCTATGCGGCGTTCCTGCGCGACAAGGCCGGCATCGGGCTGGCCGGCCTGCGCTTCCTGCGCAGCCGCAGCCAGGATGCCTACGCGCTCGATGCCGACGGGATTTCGGTGGCGCAGGCGATCGCCATCGGGCTGCCGGCCGGGGCGGGCGTGCCCGATCCCGTGGTGGACGCAAGGCTGGGCAAGTCGCCGGCATCGCGGCAGTGGTTCGCGGACGGCAACGCCACGCTGGCGCGCGCGCTGGTGGCGCAACTGGTACCCGGCGCGCTGCCAGCCGGGGCCAAGGCCGTTGGGGACGCCCGGATCGACTACGGCAAGCTGGACCAGGACGGCAATGCAGTGCGCATCCGGCTGAACAGCACCGCCATCGCCGTCGAGCCCGATGTACGCATCACGCGAGTCACCTATGGCTGGCAGGGCAACCTGCAGCGCGTGGAGGCCCAGCACGTGATCGTGGCCGGATACGGGATGATGGTGCCGTTCATCGTGCCGACGCTGCCGGCGCCGGCCAAGGCCGCGCTGCGGTCGGATGTGAAGGCGCCGCTGGTCTACACCAAGGTAGCACTCGACAACTGGCGCGCCTTCGACACGCTGAAGGCATGGCGCATCCACGCGCCTACGCTGGCCTATTCGGATCTCTGGCTGGAGCCCACGGCCGGCGGCCGCGACGATCCGGTCGTGCTGCATATGCTTTACGTGCCCACGGTGCCCGACAGCGGCATGCAGGCGCGTGAACGCTTCCGGGCGGAGCGGGCGTTCCTGCTGGGTACGCCGTTCGACGTGCTGGAGCGCGATCTCCGCGCCCAGCTGGACCGCATGCTGGCGCCCGGCGGCTTCCGCGCCGAGCGCGATATACGGGGGATCACGCTCAATCGCTGGGCCCACGGCTACAGCTACATGCCTTCCCCGCTGGTGCCGGACGATGCTGGCCTGCAGGCGGCGCTGGACCAGGCAGGGCTTGGCGTCGGCAATATCCGCATTGCCGGGGCCGATGTGGCCGGAAGTCCGTCCGTCACCGCCGCCATCGACCAGGCGCAGCGCGCGGTGGCGTCGCTACGAACGGAAACATGAGGGCAGGGGGCTTCCGGTGGGCGCCGTCGAAACCCTGGGTCAGCCGCCGCTAACGAACTTCTGCAGCAGCCGTCGGAATTCCTCGAATTCCTCGACAGTAAATCCCTGCAGCCGCTGATTCAGTACTTCAGGGGCAATGGCGGGGATTTCCGACGCGATGGTGCGACCCTTTTGCGTCAGCGTGAGAT
Organism: Cupriavidus sp. EM10; assembly: GCF_018729255.1. NCBI lineage: Bacteria > Pseudomonadati > Pseudomonadota > Betaproteobacteria > Burkholderiales > Burkholderiaceae > Cupriavidus > Cupriavidus sp. EM10. The sequence continues at coordinate 1,791,301 of NZ_CP076060.1, read as the reverse complement.
TCACCACGCGACGGTCGTCGATGCTGCGGCTGCGTTCGAGCAGACCTTTTTCCTCGAGTTTGTCCAGCATGCGGGTCATCAGGCCGCTGTCGATGCCCAGCAGCTTGCTGATTTCGAATGGCGTGCTGGCCATCCCCCGATTGAGTGAGAGCAGGATGCCCATTTGCTGGCCGTTGATGTCCAGCGGGCGCAGTGCCGAGTCCATTTCCATCAGAAGGCTGTTGCGGGCCTTGTTCAGATGGAAGCCAATGCTTTGCGTGAGCTGGAAATTGTCTGGTGTGTAGTGCTTCACGACGGTTTCCTTTGCGTTGCACTGATCGAAAGTTGATCGGTCAGCAACCGATCCACGCCCCGAGCGAATGCTGTCTGGCTGGCATTCGTCGGACCGTAGTCTGGCAAAATCGCTGCACAATGGGAATTCAATTTTATTGTGTCTCGAATTAGACGAAATGGAATGCACGAAATACGGGATGAGGATTTTCGATGATGCAATTGGAGGGAATTGAATAATCCCCGTACGGGTTATCGAATGACTCGACATTATGGCAATTTTTGATGGGAGATTCGGTTGAGATTGCGATAAATCTGATTGACTTTGCGAAATTTTTTAACGCAGTGCGCAAGAAAGTTCATGACGTTGCGGCGCGCGTGGGGCGGGTGCCTCCGGTACATTTGGACGCAGAGGGTTGATTTGCCACAAAACGTCCACGCCAATCCAGTCCTGGAGTTCACGTAATGCGGGTGCCATCTGCACAGCGATTTACACGAAAATCGATTTTTGCCGGTCTCGGCATGACTCGCGGCAAATGAAACGCGCCTGTGCAGTGCTGGCGCTCATGGCATCGGTGTGGCTGGGCTGCGCGCCGGCGCCCGTGCGTGCCGAGCCCGAGCCCGGGCCGGTCGATGGCGCGGCGCCGGCTCCAGCGTCCTCAGGCACCGCGCCGGCGTCGAAACCGAGGCTGTCGCTGTTCGATCCTGAAGACGGCATGCTGGACATGAGCGATTTCCTGCTCCACCACAAGGGCGCGCTGCCGGTGCCGGCGATTATTACCGAACCGGCGGTGGGCTATGGCTTCGGGCTGGCGCTGGCGTTCTTCTCGCAGTCGATGGCCGAAGCGGCCGAGGAGGCCAGGGCATCGGGCAAGGGCCGGCGCCGCCCAATATCACCGTCGTGGGTGGCGCCTATACCGAAAACGGCACCTGGGCGGCCGGCGCCGCGCACTTCCATACCTGGGGCGGCGACCGCATCCGCTATCTCGGGGCGATCGGCAAGGTCAATGCCAACCTCGAGTATTTTGGCGTGCAGAACCAGCCGCGTGCCTATTCGCTGGACGGTTTCATGCTGGTGCAGCAACTGCTGTTCCGCGTGGCCGATTCGCATTGGTATATCGGGCCGCGCTACGTGTACGCGGACACCACGGCCACCTTCAAGTTTGGCGCTTCGGCCAATGAAGTGGGGCCGGTGGACAAGAGCCAGCGCATCGGCAAGGGCGGGCTGGTCATCGATTACGATTCGCGCGACAACATTTTCTATCCGAACAAGGGCAGCTACGCCGAAATCGAGGCCCAGTTCGCGCGTGGCGGCCTGGGCAGCACGCAGAGCTTCAACATGTTCAATGCGCGCGGTTTCACCTGGCTGCCGCTGTCGCGCACATGGATCCTGGGCCTGCGGGCCGATACCAGGTTCTCGTCGGGAGACGTGCCGTTCTACGCGCAGCCCTATGTGGACCTGCGCGGCGTGCAGAAGGGCCGTTACCAGGACCGCAACGCGCTGGCCGCCGAGGCCGAGTTGCGCTGGGACGTGACGCCGCGGTGGTCGCTGCTGGCGTTTACGGGCACCGGGAAGGCCTATGGCCGCTGGAACGATTTCTCGGAAGCTGCCACCGTGTTCAGCGTCGGCGGCGGCTTCCGCTACATGATCGCGCGCAAGCTGGGCCTGTCGATGGGCATCGACGTAGCCCACAGCAAGGGTCAGAACGCGTTCTATATCCAGGTGGGCAGCGCCTGGCACTAGGCGCCACCGCCCCGTCCATCTGTTGCCGCTCAGGCCACGGCCGGGAAGTCCAGCGTGGTGTCGTTGACGCGGTTGATCATGTTGGTGAACAGGATCGCGCTGATGGCCTGGATGGCTTCCACGATCTGCGCATCGCTGTAGCCGGCGGCCCGCACGGCCTCGACGCTGGCGGCCGGCACGGTGCCGCGGGTGCCCACCAGTTCCACGGCGAAGCGCGTCAGCGCGTCGATCCTGGCGTCTTCCGGGAAGCTGCCACGGCGCAGCTGCTGCGTCTGCTCGACGCTGAAGCCGGCCAGCCTGGTGCCCGTCAGCGTATGGGCGGCCACACAGTAGTCACAACCGCTGTGCTCGCTGACCGACAGGTTGATCGCTTCCAGCTCCTTGGCCGACAGGCTGCCGTCCTTCAGCACGGCGTTGGTCTGCAGCGCCTGGGCCAGCACGGCCGGGGCATTGCTGCCTATGGTGGCGTAGGCGTTCGGCACCTTGCCGACGGCCTTGCGGATGGCGCCGAACAGTTCGGCGGTCTGGCCCGTGGCGTCCTGGGCGGCGATGGTGTGCAGGCGGGTGGTCATGGTGTGGCTCCTTGTTTTCCGGTGAAAGGTCAGTGTCGGGCGCCGCATCCGGCTTTGTGTTCCGGGCTGTGTTGCAGCGCTGCCTTGGACTCAATAGTAGGCGCGGCCGAGATCCGGATGGATTAGAATCCACTCAACTTTTTGCTCGATCGTCTCACGCCCGGACATCCTCCATGGACAGCCTTAGCGAACTGGTGCGCCTGCTGGCGCCTTCAGGCACCGTCGACCTGCATTGCCGGGTGGCCGGTGCCTGGTCTTCCCACAACGCGCAGGCGGCGCCGGGGCACGTGCCGTATCACGCCATCCTCGATGGCCAGGCCGATGTCTCGCTGGGCGCCGACCCCGTGCGCGTGGCGGCCGGCGATGTGCTGCTGTTTCCGCACGGGGCGGCGCATACGTTGTCGGGGGTGCATGGCGGCCGGACGCGTGCGGCCGATGCCAATCCGGAAACGCGCCATTTCAACGGCGTGGTGACCGAGATCATCGTTCCCGGGGCGGAGAAACCGCTCGACATCCTCTGCGGCACCTTCGTGCTGGGCAGTTCGGCCGCCGTGCTGCTGCGCGCACTGCCCGAGATGCTGTGCGTCAACACGGGAGGCAACGCCGACGCCGGCCTGCGCTGGCTGCGCGGCCTGATCGGCATGATGCATGTGGAGGCCGACGCGCCAGGGCCGGGCAGCGCGGCGATCATCGCCGACCTGTCGACCGCGCTGTTCACGGTGCTACTGCGCACGCTGATCGCGCAGGGCGCGGTGTCGCACGGCGTGATGGCGCTGATGGCCGATGCGCGCATGGCCGCCGCCGTGGATGCCGTAGTGCGACACCCGGAAAAGCCATGGACCGTCGACAGCCTGGCCGAAGTCTGCAACGTGTCGCGCGCCACGCTGGCGCGGCGCTTCGCCCAGCTTGGCATCACGCCGCTGGAACTGGTGACCACGCTGCGCATGGAGCGGGCGGCGCGGCTGCTGCGGCGGGACGGACTATCCGCCGCCGCGGTGGCCGAGCAATGCGGGTACGCATCGCAGGCCGCCTTCGGCCGGGTCTTTACCCAGCATTTCGGCGTGGGCCCGGGCGCGTATCGGCGCCAGCATCGGGCGTTGCGCAGCGCGCGCGTAGGACGCGTCTGACAGCGCACATCGTTCGCGCTCACTGGCGGCCCCCATGTCTCGCGGACTAGACTGGCTGGACGATGACCTGTTCCTTCTCGCGGGAGGATGTCGCCATGGCCGCACGTTCCATTGCTTCGCTGTCGATCAGCTTCGGGCTGGTCTCGATCCCCGTCAAGGTCTACTCGGCCACCGAAAGCAAGTCGGGCATCAGCTTCAACCTGCTGCACAAGGGCTGCGGATCGCGGCTGCGGCAGCAGTACATCTGCCTGAAGGAAGACGTGGTGGTGGACCGCGCCGACATGGTCAAGGGCTACGAATTCGAGAAGGACCGCTATGTGACCTTTACGCCTGAAGAGCTGAAGGCGCTGGAGGACGCGGCCGAGCAGACCATCGACATCGTGTCGTTCATGCCGGTGGGCGCCATCGATCCGATCTACTACGACAAGGCCTACTACCTGGGCCCGGACAAGCGCGGCGGCAAGCCCTACAACCTGCTGGCCGAGGCGATGCGCGAAACCGGCACGTGTGCGCTGGCCAAGTGGGCCTGGAAGGGCAAGCAGTACATGGTGCAGATCCGCGTCGGGGCCGACGGCCTGATCCTGCAGCAGTTGCTGTATGCCGACGAGGTGCGCGACATGGCCGACCTGCACGTCGAACGCGCCGACGTGGCGCCGGCCGAGCTGAAGCTGGCGCAACAGCTGATCGAGCAGAACGCCGTGGACGGCTACGACGCCACCGCCTATGTGGACGAGGAAAAGCAGCGCATCCTGGAACAGATCGACAAGAAGATCGCCGGCAAGAAGATCACGGTGGCGGCCGAGACGCCGGCGCCCGCGGGTGGCGAGGTGATCGACCTGATGGAAGCGCTGCGCAAGAGCATCGGCAACAACAAGCGCCAGCCGGCGGCCAAGTCCGCCGGCAAGGCGGCCGCGGTCAAGGCTGCCGCGCCTGAAGCCGCGGCACCCCCGGCACGCAAGACCGCGCGGCGGGCCACGGCGGCCCCGGCCGAGGCGCCGAAGCGCGCGGCGCGCAAGTAGGGCGCCCGGGGCCGCGATGCAAGCCTATTCGATGCGCGACGTGCAAGCCCTGCTGGGCATATCGCGCAGCGTCATCACGGCGTTGATGACCGCCGGCGTGATCTCCCCAGACGCGGCGACCGGCGCGAGTATCGCTTCAGCTTCCAGGACGTGGTGCTGCTGCGCACCGCGCAATCGCTGCGTGAGGCCGGCGTGCCGACGCGGCACGTCACCCGGTCGCTGCGCCGGTTGCAGGGGCTGGAAGAAGGCCGGCCGCCCACCGGATTGCGCGTGACGGCCGTGGGCGGCGACGTGGCCGTGCAGGATCGGCGCGGGCGCTGGCATGTGGATTCGGGCCAGTTCGTGCTGGACCTCGACGATGCCGACAGCTTGCCGCCTGGCGCCGAAGTCGTGCAGATGCGCCGCCGGGCCACACGGCCGGACCCGCCGCCGGGCCGCGACGAAATCGGTCCGGCCGACTGGTTCGATCGGGGCGTGGCGCTGGAACATACGGCCCCGGGTGACGCCGAAGCCGCGTATCGACACGCGCTGGCGCAGGCGCCCGATTACCTTGACGCCTGGCTCAACCTGGGATGCCTGCTGTGCGACCAGGGCCGGCTGGCCGAAGCGACCGCCGCATACCGCTCGGCGCTAAGTTATCTGCCGTATCAACCGTTAATCCATTTCAATCTTGGCGTCGCACTGGAGGATGCCGGTTCGAAGCGTGAGGCCCTGAAAAGCTATCACGCGTGCATCGAACTGGCCCCCGACTTTGCCGACGCCCATTACAACGCCGCGCGACTGCACGAAGCGCTCGGCGACCCGCATCGGGCCATCCGGCACTACAACCAGTACCGCAGGCTCGAGCCGGTGGTCTAGCCGGCACAATGCCGTGGTCCCATCCTCCGTGTAGGCGCGCCGCCGACAGCATTCACACGCCCGTCCGATTCACAATCGGCAGCATCGGGCACAAGACGACAACGAGGGGACTGTGGTTTCGAATTTCTGGCAGGAGCGCTTTGGTGGCTGGCATGTGTCACCGCTTGCGCTGCTGGGGTGGCTATCCACCTGCCTGCTTTTTCTCGGCGTAGCGGTCTGGCTGGGCAGGCAGCATGCCGATGCACTGGTCACGCGGCGCGAGGCCAGCATTGGCGCCGAGATCGTGGCGACGCTGGAGCGCGTGGCGGAAACGGTCGAGGCGGAAAGCCGCCAGTACGTGGCGCCGCTGGCCGGAAAGCCCTGCCCGGAAGCCAACCGGGCACTGGCCACCTCGCACAGCTTCATTCCCTACATCCGTACGGCGGCCATCGTCGACCGGGGGGTGATCTATTGCTCCGGCACCCGCGGCCCGGTCAACGTGCCGCTGAGCTACTACTTCTCCGACCCGCATCCCGGAGTGGCGCATCGGCTGATGCTGGTGCAGGGCACGCCGTTCCGCCAGTACGCGCCGGCGCTGGCGATGTTCCTGCCGCAGCCCGGGCAGCCGGAACGGGGCAGCTTCCTGCTGATCGAGGGGCGCTACGTCACCGATGCGCTGTCGCATGGGCTTGGCTTCGGCGCGTCGGAAGTCGTGCTGACCGTGGGCCAGGCGTCGATCTATCACGATGGGACATATCTGCCCGCGCCCGTCGATGTGGCCGGTGGGGTGGCCACGCTGTCCAGGCCGTGGCCGATGCAGGTCAAGGTGGTGGCGTCATTCGACTATGTGGCGGCGATGCACCGCAAGTACGACCTGCTGTACGGCGCCATCGGCCTGCTGGCCGGGCTGCTGGTCGTGGCGGTGTTCCTGCTGGTGGCCGCGCCGCGCCGGCTGTTGCTGCAGGCCGTGCGGCAGGCGCTGAAGCGCGGCGAATTCCACCTGGTGTACCAGCCGATCGTCGAGGTGCATTCGCGGCAGTGGATGGGCGCCGAGGCGCTGCTGCGCTGGCAGCATCCGCGCTGGGGCAGCATTCCGCCGGCTTCCTATATCGAGACGGTGGAGTCGACGCCGCTGATCGACGACATCACGCATTTCGTGCTGCGCCGCGTGGTGGAGGACATCAACCGCTATGGTCCGTCGGCGCCGCTGCACGTGGCCGTCAACGCCGCGCCGCTGAGCCTGCGGCGGCGCACCTTCCTGGGCGACCTGGACGCGCTGCAGCGTGCCATGCCCGACGGGTCGGGGCTGGTGCTGGAAATCACGGAGCGCCATCTGCTGGCGGACAGCGGCGCCACGCGCGACGCGTTCGACCGGCTGCACCAGGCCGGCATCCGCCTGGCCGTGGACGATTTCGGCACCCGCAACAGCAACCTGGACCTGATCAAGAGCTTCCCGTTCGACTACCTGAAGATCGACCGCCAGTTCACGCAGGACGTGGACGCCAACGCGCAGGCGCTGCTGCGCAGCATCGTCAGCATGGCGCATCACTTTCATCTGGTGGTGATCGCCGAGGGGATAGAGACCGAGGCGCAGCACGCGCTGATCGTCGAAGCCGGCGTGGACTGGGCGCAGGGCTACCTGTACCAGCGGCCCGCCGCGCCGGCCAGCATCCTGGCGCGACGCGGCATCTGGGTCAACGAGCGCGACGAGGTTGGCGAGACGGAAACGGTGTAGGGCGAGTAGCGGAGGAGGGCAGGCCTAGCCCAGCGCCGTCTGCCACAGCAGCGCCACATTGAGCAGGATGATGACCAGGGCCGATGCGCCGGCCAGCGCCAGCGGCACGCCGCGTACGCGCCACGCGCCCATCAGGCGGCGGTCGGCGCCAAACAGGATCAGCGGCACCACTGCGAGAGGCAGGGTCAGGCTGAGCACGACCTGGCTGGCCACCAGCAGGCTGGCGGACCCATGCTCGCCGAACACCCAGACGGCGGCCAGCGCCGGCACGATGGCCACGGCGCGTGTCAGCAGCGCGCGGCGCATGCGCGACATCCGCAGGTCGAGAAATCCTTCCATGACGGCCTGGCCGGCCAGCGTGCCGGTCAGTGTCGAATTGAGCCCGCAGGCCAGCAGCGCAACGGCGAACAGCAGGCTGGCCAGGTCAGAGTGCAGCAGCGGGGCCAGCAGGCGGTGGGCATCGGCCAGGTCTTCCACATCGGTCAGCCCGTTGGCGTGGAACACCGAGGCGGCCAGGATCAGCAGGGCGGCATTGATCAGGAAGGCGAAGCCGAGCGATCCGAACGTATCGAGGTTCATGCCCCGCAGGATCTCGGCGAAGGACCGGCGCCGCGCCGTGCGACTGCCCGGCGGCGGCGTGAAGCGGCGCACCAGCGACGAATGCAGATAGAGGTTGTGCGGCATCACCGTGGCACCGACGATGCCGGCCGCCAGCCAGAGCATGCCCGCATCGCGCACCAGGTCGGCGGACGGCGCCATGCCGCCCAGCACGGCCGCCCACTCGGGCTGGGCCATCGCCAGCTGCGCCACGAAACACAGCGCCACCAGCAGGATCAGCCCGGCCACCATGGCCTCCATGGTGCGCTGGCCATAACGCTGCACGGCGAGCATGACCAGCGTGATTACGGCCGCCATCAGCACGCCCACCCAGAGCTTGACGTGGAACAGCAACTGCAGTGCCACCGCGCTGCCGACCACCTCGGCCACATCGCAGGCAATGATGGCGATCTCGCTGGCGATCCACAGGCCGATGGTCACGCGCCGGGGAAACCGCTCACGGCACAGCTGGGCCAGATCGCGCCCCGTCACCACGCCCACGCGGGCGGCAATCCACTGCAGCAGCATCGCCACCAGGCTCGACAGCGCAATGACGATCAGCAGGCTGTAGCCGTACTTGGCCCACCCGCGATAGCCGTGGCCCAGTTGCCGGGGTCCATGTACCCCACGGCCACAAGCGCACCCGCGCCCAGGAACACAAGGCGCGACCGCTGCGGCGGCTGCGCGGCGGGCAAGGTAGCGGTGTCGATAGGTGGCGGCATGGTGTCGAGGCTTGATCACGAGGGCCAGAGAAGACCCCATGCTGCATTCTAGGACTTTGTTGAGAATTGTTCCCAATTGGCTTTGCCTAATCGGGGGATTGATTTCGGCTTGGCACCGTGGACACAACGTTTAACTTTTTGGGCACAACCGGACACGTTTTGTGATGGGATGGGCGCATAGAATTTGCTATCGCCACCAGGGAAGCGGAGCCAATATGACTCGCGACATCTTTGCCGAATTGCGGGACGGGTTCGATGCACTTGCCGCCGAACGTACGGGAAAGCTCGTGCTGCGCAAGCATCCAAGCCGCATTCCGAAGTTCAGCGGCTCCACCCACCCCCGCTCGCGCGCCCGGCCAACTTCACGGGGCCGCAGCAGGCGCATGACCCGCCGTGGCTAGCGCCGCCGCCTTCCGCGCTGCCGCCGGCCAGTCCCGGGGCAGCCACCAGGGCTCGCGTGGCGTTCTGGCCGCACGCGGGGCAGACGGCCGGATCGTCGCGGCGGGCCATGGGGCGCAGTTCGGAGAAGTCGCCGCAGGTTGGGCAACGGTAATCGTAGGTCGGCATTGCCGCTCCAGGGACGGGCCAGATTCGGGTTCAGTTTCGGGGTCAGATTCAGACCAGCGCGCGGCCGGGCTGGCCACCAGCTTATCGCAAACCCAGGGTTTTCGGGCTGGGCCTGGGATCGCCCACCGTGCGCGTCGCCTGTGCGATTCAGGGCGCGATTCAGGGTTTTCGACACCAAACCGAAGCACGCGACTCCCTATAATCCCGCGCATGGAAAAGAATCTCGAAAAGCGCTTCGGCTTTCTCGTGGCGGATGTGGGCCGTTTGTCCGGCAAGCGGTTCGACGACCTGTCGCGCTCCACGCTGGATCTCACGCGTGCCCAGTACCGCGCGCTGGCCTACCTGTCGCATCACGGCGAAATGAACCAGGCGGCGCTGGCGGATCTGATGGAAGTGGCCCCTATTTCGGCCGGCCGGCTGCTCGACCGCATGGAAGAGGGCGGCTGGATCGCGCGCAGCCCCAACCCCGACGACCGCCGCGAACGCATGGTGCGCATGACGGAAAAGGCCGACCAGGCCCTGGATGCCGCCCAGCACGTCGGCGATGTGGTCACCGGTCAGGCGCTGGACGGCTTTACTGACGCCGAAACCGAGCAATTCGTAGAATTCCTGCGACGCGCCCGCGCCAATCTGTTGCGGCCGTAGCGGGGATAGCGACGCATGTTTCACGCCACCTCGGTACCCGGAAACGCCACCCCCACCGTCAGCCCGCCACCCGGTGTATCCGCCAACGCGACAGTGGCGCCGTGCAGCCGGGCGATTTCGCGGACGATGGACAGGCCCAGGCCGCTGCCTTCGCGGCTGGCGCTGGCTTCGCCGCGATAGAAGCGCTTGAAGACCGATTCGCGCTCGAATGGCGCCACGCCGGGGCCGTTGTCTTCCACCAGCAGCCTGCGTCCGGCAACGCGCACCGTCACGATGGCACCGGCGCCCGCATAGCGCACGGCGTTGTCGATCAGATTGCCGATCAGTTCCTGCAGCAGTTCCGGCTGGCCGGCGATCTCGGTGGCGATGCCAGGATCGACGCCGCCATCGAAGCCCAGGTCGACGCCCTGCTGGCGGGCCAGCGGCGCCCAGTCCAGCGCCACCTGTTGCGCGAGCGGGCCCAGGCGCAGCGCGCGCAGCGTTGGCGTGTAGCCGCTGTCGGTTTCGAGCCGCGACAGCGATAGCAATTGCGCCACTTCCTTCGCTGCCTGCCGGACCGATCCATTGAGCCGCGCCACATGCCTGCGCACGCCGTCCAGATCGGTTTCGCGCAGCGCCAGTTCGGATTCGGCCTGGATCACCGCCAGCGGCGTTTTCAACTGGTGGGCGGCATCGGCAAAGAAGCGCTTGCGCCCCTGCACCATGCGGTGCAGCCGCGCCACGTACTGGTTCACGGCGGTCACCAGCGGCCGGATTTCCACCGGCAGCGTGGGTTCGGCGATGGGCTCCAGGTCATCGGGCCCGCGTGCGGCCACGGTATCGGACAGGCGCTGCAGCGGCCGCAGGCCGCGTCGCACGCCAAACCAGACGATCACCAGCGCCAGGCTGACCAGCATCAATTCCTGCAGCAACGACCCGATCAGGATCTCGTTGGCCAGGTGCTCGCGTGGCTCGGTGGACTCGGCCACCAGCACCCAGACCATCTGCGTGCGCGCCGAGCGCACATCGTGCAGCGGCAGCGCCATCGCAGCCATGCGGACGGGCGTGTCGCGGAATTCGGCATCGTAAAACTGCGTGCGATACAGCGAACCCGCCGGACCGGGCGGCATCGGCAAGTCGTCATAGCCGGTGATCGTGGTGCCGTGTTCGTCGCGGATCTTGTAGTAAACGCGTGATCCCGCCTCGGCATCGAAGACTTCCAGCGCCAGGTATGGCACTTCCACCTCCACGCGGCCGTCGCGCAGCTTCACGCCTTCGCGCATGGCCTTCAGCGAAGCGGCCAGGGTGCGGTCGAAGGCCTGATGGGCGGCGGCCATGGCGCGCCGGTCCGTCAGCCACGCGTCGAGCGCCAGCAGCCCCAGCAGGGGTAACAGCAACCAGAGCGTCAGTTGCAGCCGCAGGCTGCCGGTCTTCATGCGCGCGCGCTCGCGCCGGCCACCGCAGCGTTGTCCTGCGCTTCGAGCAGGTATCCCAGGCCGCGCAGCGTGACGATGCTGACGCCTGAGCCTTCTAGCTTCTTGCGCAGGCGGTACACGTAGATTTCGATGGCGTCGGCGTTGACCGACTCGTCGATGCCGAAGATTTTCTCGGACAGGGCCGCCTTGTTGACCGCGCGGCCATCGCGCAATAGCAGAATCTCCAGAACCGCGCGTTCGCGGCCGGTCAGCTGCAGGAGTTCACCTTTCAGCGTGAACGCACGGCTGACGCTGTCGTAGTGCAGGGGGCCGCATGACAGTTCGGTGCGGTCATGGCCATGGCTGCGCCGGATCAGCGCGCGGGCGCGGGCTTCGAGTTCGGTCAGTGCGAAGGGCTTGGCCAGGTAATCGTCGGCGCCCAGGTTCAGGCCGCGCACGCGGTCTTCCACCGATCCGTGGGCGGTCAGGATCAGCACCGGCAGCGGATTGCGGCGCGAGCGCAGGCGGCGCAGCACTTCCAGGCCGTCCACGCGGGGCATGCCGATGTCCAGGATGGCCAGTGCGTAGTCTTGCGTGGTCAACAGGTGGTCGGCGCTGGCCCCGTCATGCATGCAGTCGACCGTGAATCCGCTCTGGCTCAGCGATTCCGTCAGGGAGGCGGCCAGTTTCAGGTTGTCTTCGGCAAGCAGGATACGCATGGGGGCTACGGCAACAGGGGGTCTACGGATATCGCGCTGGAGTGATACCCGTTACCGGCGCCGGTGCCTAGATGGGGAAACTCCCAATCGTGGTGCATGCCCCACGGCAAAAATCGCAAGCGCTTCGAAAGCGAACTGAAAGTGAGCCCCCATACCATCCGCTCCGTTCAACACAAACCAGAACAACAAAGGAGACTGAGGATGAAACGGAAGGCAGTAGCCCTGGCCGCGTTGGGTTGCGTGGTATCTGGCGGCGCCGTGGCGCAATCCAGCGTGACGCTGTACGGCCTGGTCGATTCGGGCATCGAGTACGTGAACCATGCCAGCGCCAACGGCAATTCGGTGGTGAAAATGACCTCGGGCGGCAAGAACACGTCGCGCTGGGGCCTGCGCGGCACCGAGGACCTGGGCGGCGGCCTGAAGGCCATCTTCACGCTGGAATCGGGCATCGCCGTCGACACCGGCAAGCTGGACACCGACAACACGCTGTTCGACCGCCGCGCCTGGGTGGGTCTGCAGGACAAGAACCTGGGCAGCCTCCGCATGGGCCGTGACTTCACCACGACCTATGACTTCATGCTGCCGTTCGACCCGATGGGCTACGCGCCGAACTACTCGTGGGCTACCTCGTCGACGGCCTCGGGCGGCCGCAAGGACGGCATGTTCTCGCGTTCTACCAATATCGTGCGCTACGACGGCCAGTTTGGTCCGATCAAGGTGGGCGGCACGATGGCGTTCGGCGAAGTGCCGGGCAGCTACAAGAGTTCGTCGAAATACGATCTGGGCCTGGGCTACAACGCCGGCAACTTCGCGGCGGCCGTGACATGGGATCGCCAGATGGGGCGGGCGCCAGCACCACGCCGGCCGACAGCACCGACTACATCCAGGGTATCCACGCCGGCGCCAGCTATGACTTTGGCCCGCTGTCGGTCTACGCCGGCTATCGCAATTACCGCAAGACGTTCACCACGACGGCCGCCAAGCAACTGAGCGACATGTACTGGGTGGGCGCCGCGTACGACTTCACGCCGGCCTTCACGCTGTACGGCGCGGTCTACAAGCAGAACATCAAGGGCGACACCGACGGCGATCCGATCATGATCTCGATGCGCGCCCAATACAATCTTTCCAAACGCACCTCAGCGTACCTGTCCGCAGCGTACGCCAAGGCGCGCAACGGTCAGACCGTGAGTGTCTCGCGCGATTTCGTTGGCTATGCCAACAATCAGGTCGGTGTGACGGCGGGCCTGCAGCACCGCTTCTGATCGTTGTTTTCAGGCTGCCGTGGTGGGTGGCCTTCCGGCGGTGCGAGGGGCTCGCGCCGCCGGTTTTTCATTTCCGGATGCCGCATTGCGCCGCTGAACTGAGCTGCGCATGCCGTGGATCAAACAGGCATGCGAAAGCGCGCCGTCATGCCGGCACCCGGCCAGACGCTTTACGTCCAAAGAGGAACGTGAAAGGAGGTCTGGCATGAAACGCAAGGCGATGGTACTGGCCGCAAGCGGCCTGGTCTCGGGTGCAGCGGATGCGCAGTCTGGCATCACGCTCTATGGGCTGCTCGACGTCGGCGTCGAGTACGTCAGCAACGCCGGTCCCGACGGCAAATCGACAGTGGGACTGATTTCGGGTGGCAAGAATATCTCGCGCTGGGGCTTGCGCGGCGCCGAGTCGCTCGGCAACGGCCTGACGGCCATCTTCCGGCTGGAGTCGGGCTTCGATGCCGATACCGGACAGTTCTACGGCAACCGGCCCCTGTTCAACCGGCGCGCGTGGGTCGGCATGCAGCACGAAACGCTGGGCAGCCTCCGGATGGGCGCGGACTATTCCACGACATTCGACTTCATGGCGCCATTCGACCCCATGGACTACGCGCAGAACTACTCCTGGGCGATGTCCTCGACCGGCTCCGGCAACCGGCAGGACAGCATGTTCGTGCGCTCATCCAATGTGGTGCGCTATGACGGCCAGTTCGGGCCCGTCAAAGTCGGCGGCACGCTGGGCTTCGGCGAGGAACCGGGGAGCTTCAGATCTTCGTTGAAATACGATGTAGCGGCGGGCTACTCGGCCGGCGGATTCGCGGCGGTGGTCGCGTGGGACCGCGTCCATGGGGCAGCGGGAGACCCGACCGACTATGTCCAGGGCATCCACGCCGGCGCCAACTACGACTTTGGCGCGCTGACCCTCTACGCCGGCTATCGCAATTACCGCAAAATCTTTGCCACGACGGCCCCCAAGCAACTGAGTGACATGTACTGGGTAGGCGCCGCCTATGACTTCACCCCCGCCTTCGCGCTATACGGCGCGGTCTACAAGCAGAACATCAAGGGCGACACCAACGCCGACCCGGTCATGGTGTCGCTGCGCGCCCAGTACAGCTTCTCGAAACGCACGCTGGCGTATGTGTCGGCCGCATATGCCCGGGCGCGCAATGGCCAGGCCGTGAGCGTGTCGCGCGATGTCGCCGGCTTTGGCGGCAATCAGGTCGGCGTTCTGGCGGGCCTGCAGCACCGGTTCTGATTGGTTCGACGAATCAGCGGGCCCCGCTCACGCGCCAGACCACATTGCCCACGTCGTCGGCCACCAGCAGTCCGCCGGTCTTGTCGACCGCCACGCCCACCGGGCGGCCCTGTGCCTTGCCGTCCTGATCGACGAAGCCAGTCAGCACGTCGAATGGGGCGCCACGGGGCTTGCCCTGGTCGAACGGCACGAAGATGACCTTGTAGCCCGCCAGCGGCTTGCGGTTCCACGATCCATGCTGGCTGACGAACATGCCGTCGTGAAATTGCGGCAGCAGGCTGTTGCCCGAGGCGCCCGTCATGCCCAGCGAGGCCGTGTGCGCGCCCACCGCATAGTCGGGCACGATGGCCTTGGCCACCATGTCCGGCGCGGCCGGCTTCACGCGATCATCCACATGCTGGCCGTAGTAGCTGAACGGCCAGCCATAGAATCCGCCGTCGCGCACCGACGTGATGTAGTCGGGCACCAGGTCGCTGCCGATTTCATCGCGCTCGTTGACCGATGTCCAGAGCGCCTTGGTGGTCGGCTCCCACGCCATGCCGTTCGGATTGCGCAGGCCGCTGGCGAAAATACGATGCTGGCCGGTCTGCCGGTCGACTTCCCAGATGGCCGCGCGTCCGGCTTCCTTTTCGATGCCGTTTTCGCCCGCATTGCTGTTCGACCCCACCGTGACATACAGCTTGCTGCCATCGGGGCTGGCGATGATGTTCTTGGTCCAGTGGTGGTTGATCGGCCCGGCGGGCAGGTCCACCAGCTTCTGGGCGGGAGCCGTGATCGTAGGCTGGCCCGGCGTGTACGGGAAACGCAGCACGGCGTCGGTATCGGCGACATAGAAGTCGTTGCCGACCAGCACCATGCCGAATGGTGAATTCAGATTTTGAAGAAACACCGATCTCTGGTCGGCCACGCCATCGCCATTGGTATCGCGCAGCAGCGTGATGCGGTTGGCGCTGGGCGTCGCCGCGCCAGCGCGCTCCTGGGTCTTCTTCTGGACCCAGCCCCGGATGCCCTTGTTGTCGTCGGGCTTGGGCGGGGCATTGGTTTCGGCCACCAGCACATCGCCATTGGGCAGCACATAGACCCAGCGCGGGTGGTCGAGCTTGTCCGCGAACGCGGCCACGCGCAGGCCATCGGCTGCGACGGGCATCTTGCCGTCCTTCCAGCCTTCGGCCGGGGCGATATGGATGGTCGGGATCATCGACTTCTGCGGCGCGGGCAACTGCGGCGTAGGGCCGATGCCGGCCGTTTCAGGAAGCTTGGCCGACTCGCCGCAACCGACCAGCAGCGTCACCGCCACGATCGCGAACAGCGAGGCCACCGGATAGATCAGGAATGGGCGATATTCGCGCATGGCGGGCTCCGAGATGCCTTGATTATCTGGAGCATAGGGCGCCACTTGCGCGCTGTATGTCGGCGCGCTGGCAAGGCCCTGTCGGGGGCCGTCCGATAACCCTTGCGCGGGTTCCCGGCTGGTCGGGGGCTACTTCAGCAGGCCGTGCCGCGCGTGCCAGTCGCGCAACGATTCCTGTGGCCAGGTGCCCTCATGGCGATGCCCCTTGCCGCGCGGCACATCGACCCACGGGGCTACGTAATCGAGCCCGGCCTCGACCACATCGGGCGGCTTGGGCAAGGGCGTATCGATGGCCCCGGCATACGGGTGGACCAGGTCGGGCCAGCGCGGGTCCCACATCCACAGCGGACTGCCGCACTGCCTGCAAAAATGACGGTATCCCTTGGAGCGCTTCGGGCGCTGGCCGGGCTCCCGGATCACCGCATGGAAATGTGCCACGTGTTCCTGTCCGGCCACGCGCAGCGTGTGGGCATCGCCGCCGAGATTGATGCCATACCCGCCACTGCCGCCCGTCTTGCGGCAAATCGAGCAGTGGCAGTGCATGTACGGGTAGGGCGAATCGGACTCCAGGCTGAACTGCACGGCGCCGCACTGGCACGAACCTTCGAGATGCATGGCGATTCCTTCAAAACGTGAGTCGATGCGGTTCAGTGTGGTCGACGTCACGGCCTCATTCAAGCGCCAGAAGTGACAGAAATCGTCAGAAACTGTGGTGTTGTCAGGCGTTGTCTGTCAGCGCCCGCGAGGTTTTGTAAGGAGATGTGTGAATGCGGCACGCGGGGCACCATGTGGCTTCTAAACTAGGCACGCGGTGGGAAACAACACCCGTCGTTTTCAACAGCATTCGACAACAACCACCTGAGAGGTCTCATATGTCCAAGCAACGAACCATTCGCACCACGTCCCTGATTGGCGCCCTGGCAGCCGGCATGATCTCCGTCACCGCCATCGCCCAGACCGCCCCGGCCGCTCCGGCCGATACCGTCAACGCGGCGCCGCCGGTCACGACCCAGATCCAGCCGCCGAAGGACCCGCTGGTGGAGCGCCGCGAAGCACGCAAGGCCGCCAACGACCAGTACAAGGCCGAGAAGAAGGCCGCCAAGGGCGAATACAAGAAGGACGTGAACAGCGCCAAGTCGGAACGCTCGGACGCCAAGAAGGCCGCCGACGAGACGGCCAAGGCAGAACTGCAGAACGGGACGACGAAGCAGTAAGGCTGCCTTCGACCACTGTCTCTGCTCCCCTCTCCCATGCAATGGGAGAGGGGTTGGGGGTGAGGGCGATGAGGTTCAAATTGCGACTTGTCGTGGATTTAGCGGCTTGGCCCTCACCCCAACCCCTCTCCCGCGAGCGGGAGAGGGGAGTAACCCACCCAGAAATAATTCAAACCAGCCGCGCCCCCGGCCACGCCCCCGACATCACGATATTCCGGACCGACTGCCGCATTGTCTGCATGATGTCCCACAACTCGGGCACCACCGGCCGATTGCGCGCCGTGGTCATTGCCACCTGGCGCGTCACCACCGGATCGACCAGTCGCGCCGAATGCAGCCGGCCCTGGGCCACGCGATCCGCCACGGCGGCAAACGGCAGCAGCGTCGCGCCGCAGCCATCCTCTACCAGCCGCATCGCCACCGTATTCGAGGCATCGCATTCCATTGCCATGTTCAGCGTGGTACCCACGCGCGCTGCCAGCGATTCGGCCAGCACGCGCAGGCCGTGCGATGTGCTGGGCAGGATCAGCGGCACCTCGCCCAGGCGCCGGGCCTGGAACGTGGGCCCAAGGTGGCTCCATGACGTGGGTGTCACCAGCGTCAGGTCTTCTTCCAGCAGCACGTCAACCTTCAGCGCGCCCTGCTGTTCCGGCAGGTAGAGCAGGGCCACGTCGATGTCGCCGGCGGCCAGCCAGGCCAGTACCGGATTGGCCAGGCCCTCGACAAAACGGATCTTCGTGGCCGGAAAGCGCGCCTTGAGCGCCGTGCCGATGGCGGCAAATGCCGTATTGGCGATGGTCGGCTGCGCGGCGATCACCAGCTGGGTCGGCCCCTGCGCGGTGGATGCCCGCACGGCGGCGCGGGCCTCGGTCAGGGTCACGGCCACCTGTCGCGCGTAGCCCAGCAAGGTGGTGCCGGCCTCGGTCAGCACCACGCCACGGCCGCTGCGATGGAACAGGCGGGTATCGAGCGCGGCCTCCAGCCGGGCGATCTGGCGGCTGACCGTCGACTGGTCCGCGCCCAGTTCCAGTGCGGCGCGCGAGATGCTCTGCGTGTTGGCCACGCAGACAAAGCACGCCAGGTCGTCGGAATTCAGCGCGGCCGACATCGTTGTCATCAGCCCTTGGGCGTGTCGCCGATGGCGAACGACGACATATGCTCGATGGCCTTGACCAGCCCCGAGTGGTCCCAGCCCGCGCCGCCCTGCGCCACGCAGACGTTGAACAGTTGCTGCGTCGATGCCGTATTCGGCAGGCCCAGGCCCAGCTGCTTCGCCGTGGACAGCGCCAGGTTCAGATCCTTCTGATGCAGTTCGATGCGGAAGCCCGGGTTGAACGTGCGCTTGATCATCCGTTCGCCGTGGACTTCAAGAATCTTCGAGCTGGCAAAACCGCCCATCAGCGCCTGGCGCACGCGCGCCGGATCGGCACCGGCCTTGGCGGCCAGCACCAGCGCCTCGCTGACGGCCTCGATGGTCAGCGCCACGATCACCTGGTTGGCCACCTTGGCCACCTGGCCGTCGCCGACGTTGCCCACCAGCGTGATGTTCTTGCCCATCAGCTGCAGCAGCGGCAGCACCTTGTCGAACACGTCCTGCTTGCCGCCGGCCATGATCGACAGCGTGGCGGCCTTGGCGCCGACTTCGCCGCCAGACACCGGCGCATCCACGTAGTCACAGCCGAGCTTTTCGATCTTCGCGGCGAACTCGCGGGTGTCGATCGGCGAGATCGAGCTCATGTCCACCACGATCTTGCCCTGGCTCAGGCCCGCCGCCACGCCGTTGTCGCCGAACAGCACGCGCGCCACGTCGGGCGTATCGGGCAGCATCAGGAAAATGATGTCGGCCTGCGTGGCCACGTCAGTGGCGCTGGCGCACTGCTGCATGCCCTTGTCGAGCAGTTCCTGCGGCACGCCGCTGCGCGTGTGGGCGTAGACGGTATGGCCGCCGGCCTGCAGATGCTCCGCCATTGGCTTGCCCATGACGCCCAATCCGATAAATCCGAGCTTGCTCATGATTCTTTCCTGTTGAAATTGGCTTCAGGAACCAAAGCGGTCGCGCAGCGCGCGTGCCGCATCGCGCAGCAGCACGTGGTCGATGCCGACCGCCACGAAGTGCGCGCCCATGTCCAGGTAGCGGCGCGCGTCGGCCTCGACCGGCGTCAGCGTGCCGATGGCCTTGCCGGCCTTGTTGGCTGCATCATAGATCTGCTGCACCGCCGCCTGCACATCGGGATGGTTGGGGTTGCCCAGGTGCCCGTAAGCGGCTGCCAGGTCGTTCGGGCCGATGAAGATGCCGTCCACGCCCGGCTCCGCACAGATCTCGGCAGCCGCTTCCACGCCCTTGCGGCTTTCGATCTGCACCAGCACGCAGATATTGTCGTTGATGGTCTTGAAGAAGTCCGGCAGCGTGCCATAGCGGTTCTGCCGCTGCGCGCCCGACACGCCGCGGATGCCATCGGGCGGATAGCGCGTGGCGCGCACCGCGCGGCGGGCTTCCTCGGCCGATTCCACGAACGGGATCAGGAAGTTGTAGAAGCCGATATCGAGCAGGCGCTTGAGCATCACCGGGTCGTTCCACGGCGGACGCACCACAGGGGCGCTGACGCTGTCCTTGAGCGCCATCAACTGCGGCGCGAAGGTCAGCACGTCATTGGGCGAATGCTCGCCGTCCAGCAGCAGCCAGTCGAAGCCGGCCAGGCCAACGATCTCGCTGGTCACGGGCTGGCCCAGCGAACTCCACAGGCCGATCAGGCGCTTGCGCGCCAGCACGTCGGCCCGGAACTTGTTCGGCAGCGGATGGATCTGGGGCAGGTGAGGGGTGGTGGACATCGTCAATCTCCTGGATCAATCGGCCGCCAGCGCGGACAGCGGGCCCGGCGATTGGCCGCGGGCCTGCAGCACGCGGGCGGCGGCATCGTCAAGCTGGGCCAGCGTGCTGCTGTCCACGGGAATGAATTCGGCACGGGCGCGGCGCCAGGCGCGTTCGGGGTCGCCGGGCAGGCGGATTTCGTCATTGCCGGGCTGCAGGCGCGACGCCTTCATCCATTCGACGAACGACTCCACCTCGTGGCCGAACGTGGTGCTGCTGCCCAGCCGTGCCGGGTCGAAGATGATCGCCAGCATGTTGTTCCACACCGCGTGCTCGTGCGTGAGTGTTTCGGGGCGGATGGTATGGCCGCCGGTCACGGCGGCGCCCAGCAGTTCGCACATCACGGCCAGCACGTAGCCCTTGTGCTCGCCGAACGTGCGTAGCGCGCCCTGCGGCGTGCCCGGAGCCGGAAACATCACGGACGGATCGTCGGTGGGATGCCCTGTGGGTCCATCAGGCAACCCGGCGGGACCGGCACGCCCTTGTTGTTGGCCACGCGCACCTTGCCCAGGGCGATGGCGCTGGTGGCAAAGTCCAGCACCAGCGGGGGCTGGCCGGCTACGGGCACGCCAATCGTGAACGGATTGGTGCCGAAGCGCGGATCGTAGCCGCCATGCGGTGCCACGATCGGCTTGGATAGCACATTGACGAAATGGATCGAGATCAAGCCGGCCGCCGTGGCCTGTTCGGCCCAGTGCCCGACGCGGCCCAGGTGGTGCGACCGACGCAGGCCCAGCACGCACACGCCGTGTTCCTTCGCGCGTTCGATGCCCAGGCCCATGGCCTGTTCGGTGACGGCCTGGCCCATGCCACGATTGCCGTCCAGGCTCAGGATGCCGCCCGATTCGTGCACCACGCTGACCTGCTGGTTCAGCTGGAGCTGGTCGGCCTGCCAAGACATCACGTACTTCGGAATCATTCCCACGCCATGCGAATCGTGGCCGGACAGGTTGGCGCCCACCAGGTGATCGGCAGTCAGCCTGGCCTCGCGGGCGTCGGAGCCCGCCGCCAGCCATAGGTCGACTACCCATTGGTGCAGGCCGGCGGTCGGGATACGGTGATCACTCATGCTTACTCCAGGTGAATATTGGCCACCTTGATCAGGTTGGCCCATTTGGCGACTTCGCTCTTCTGGAAATTGCCCAGTTCGGTGGGGCCGGCGCCCGACGGTTCCACGCCCATCGACGCCAGCCTGGCGCGCACGTCGGGCTGTTGAATGATCTTGCCGATCTCGGTCGACAGCTTGTCGACGATCGGCTTGGGCGTGCCGGCCGGCGCGAAGATCGCCTGCCAGGACACGATTTCATAACCTTTCAAACCCGACTCCGCCATGGTCGGCACGTCGGGCAACTCGGCCGCCCGTTTGGCGCCGGTGGTGGCCAGCGCGCGGAACTTGCCGGACTGGATCATCGGCATGGCCGCCACGCTGTTCTCGAACACCAGGTCAACCTGGTTGCCCAGCAGCGCCTGCACCGCCTGGCTGCTGCCCTTGTAGGGCACGTGGGTCATCTTCAGGCCGGCCATGTTGGCGAACAGTTCGGCGGCCAGGTGCTGCGACGTGCCGTTGCCCGACGAACCAAAGTTGACCGTGCCCGGCTTGGCCTTGGCGGCGGCTACCACGTCCTGCACGCTCTTCCAGGGGCTGTTGGCATTCACCACCAGCACGTTCGGCAGCGTGCCGATCAGCGCGATGGGCTGGAAGTTCTTGACCGGGTCGTAAGGCATCTTCGGGTACAGGCTCACGTTGATGGCGTGCGAGCTGATCGTGCCGCCCAGCAGCGTGTAGCCGTCGGCCGGGGCCTTGGCCACGTAGTCCGAGCCGATATTGCCGCCGGCACCGGCGCGATTTTCCACCACCACCGACTGGCCCAGCACCTGTGACAGCCGCTGGCCGATCAGGCGGCCCAGCAGGTCGGTCGTGCCCCCGGCGGCAAACGGCACCACATAGGTAATCGGCTTGGTCGGGTAGTGATCGGCGCCCTGGGCACCGGCCTGGCCGGCGACGGCCATGCATCCGGTACAAAGCACGGCCAGCATCGGCCGCATCAGGCGATGGGGGAAATTCATGTCATGTCTCCGTAGTGCGAACGGTTGTGTGCGGCGATCCCGTGGCGGGCCGCCGTTCTGCCGGGCAGTCTTCCTGTGGAAAGCCGGCCGGGCCGGGCGTCTTGTGCTGCGCCTCGCTCGCAAATCTACACGCGCTATCGCCGCGCCGACTTGCAGATTTCGCATAACAGAAATGCACGATAGGCCGCGCAGCCGTGCACGTCAAACGGAACAATTGCAGACATTGCGATATCGCCGTTGAACCTGCCCGCAAACTCGCCCGACCACGCGCCCGACACCCAACATGACCACCAACACTCCCCAGACCGCCCGCACCGGCGGCCGTGTACTTGTCGATCAATTGCGAATCCACGGCACCGAGCGCATCTTCTGCGTGCCGGGCGAGAGCTTTCTCGATGTGCTGGACGCGTTGCACGACCAGCCGGCCATCGACCTGGTGGTCTGCAAGCACGAAGGCGCGGCCGCCAACATGGCCGAGGCCGACGGCAAGTTGACGGGCCGCCCCGGCATCTGCTTCGTCACGCGCGGCCCGGGTGCCACGCACGGCAGCATCGGCGTGCATATCGCCCAGCAGGACTCCACGCCGATGATCCTGTTCGTCGGCCAGATCGCCCGCGAGCACAAGGGCAGGGAAGCGTTCCAGGAGGTGGATTACGCCGCTGTCTTCGGGTCGATGTGCAAGTGGGCGGCCGAGATCGACGATCCGGCGCGCATCCCGGAGATGGTGGCCCGCGCTTTCGCAGTGGCCACGTCTGGCCGGCCCGGTCCGGTGGTGCTGGCGCTGCCCGAGGATGTGCTGGATGGACTGGTCGACGTGGCCGATGCCGCGCCGTATCGCTCGGTGGCCGCCGCGCCGCGCCCCGAGGATGCCAAGGCACTGGCCGCCGCGCTGGCCACCGCCCAGCGTCCGCTGGTGATTGCCGGCGGCGCCAACTGGACCGACCAGACCGTGCGCGACTTCGCCGCGTTCGTCAAAGCCTGGGACTTGCCCGTGGCCTGCGCCTTCCGCCGCCAGGACGTGATCGACAACCGCGACCCGCATTACGTGGGCCACCTGAGCCTGGGCGTCAGCCCCAAGCTGGCCGAGCGCGTGAAGACGGCCGACCTTATCGTGGCGTTCGGCACGCGGCTTGGCGATATCGCCACCGATAGCTATTCGCTGCTGGAGGTGCCCCAGCCCACGCAGAAGCTCGTGCATATCCATGCCGACAGCTTCGAACTGGGCCGCGTCTACCAGGCCGCGCTGCCGATTCACGCCGGCGTGGAGCCGGGCGCCGCGATGCTGGCATCGCTGGCCGCGCCGGCCTCGGTGCCCTGGAAAGACTGGACGGCCGGCGCCCGCGCCGAGCATGAAGCCTTTGTCACGCCCCCGAAGCCGCATGCCGAACTGACCGGCGTGGACATGGCCGCCGCCATGGCGCACCTGAACCAGGTGCTGCCCGAGGACGCCATGCTGTCCAACGGCGCCGGCAACTACACGGTCTGGCTGCACCGCTTCTATGCCTACAAGCGCCCGCGCACCGAACTGGCCCCGACCTGCGGCGCGATGGGCTACGGCCTGCCGGCCGCCATCGCCGCCAAGCTGCGCTATCCCGAAAAGACGGTGGTCTGCTTTGCCGGCGACGGCTGCTACCTGATGTATCCGCAGGAAATCGCCACCGCCGCCGCCCACGGCGTGAACCTGATCGTGATCCTGGTGAACAACCGCATGTACGGCACGATCCGGATGCACCAGGAACGCCGCTACCCGGGGCGCCAGAGCGGCACCACCATCGTCAACCCGGACTTTGTGGAGATGGCCAAGGCGTGCGGCGCCTGGGCCGAGCGCGTGGAGCGGACCGAGGACTTCGCCGCCGCCTTCGCGCGTGCGCAGCAGGCAGGCAAGCCGGCGGTGCTGGAACTGGTGACCGATCCGCTACAGATCACGCCGGCAATGCGGGTCAGCGAACTGCCCAAGTAGTTGGAAGAAAAGTGACCTGAGCGCGGTTTAGTCCGAATTATTGGATTTCAATAATTCGGACTAAACGTCAGGTGGTTCCGATGACCGCCTTAGAACAGCGACCCCTGCGGCCGGGCTTCTTGCTTGGCTGTTTCACGATGGCTGACCGGCTTGGCCAGGATCTGCCGAATCTGCGCCAGATAACGTTCACCGACCGCGCGATGGGTCTTGCGGGCTTCCTCGGCGAAGCTTCGGCGTGACGGCGGCCGGATGTTCAGCAATCGGCAAATCGTTGACAGATAAGGCTTTTCTCCGTCCGCGGCGGTGCGGCGGGCGGCCGACATCAGGGCGGCGTCGCCGATGCGCCCGCGCAGCCAGATCAGCACCTGGCGGTCATAGTCGTTCTGCACACGGATCATGTGTTCCATACAGGGCTCCGAAGGTTCGATGGGGTTGGACACTGTTCATCCATACAGTGCACTGTAAATATATACAGTGCTTCGGAAATTTCAAGGTTTCGGTCAGGCGGAAGTCGAGACGCGGATGGGGCGCGAATGCCACAATGGCTATCCACCGCAGCACACTCACGCCATGGCCGCGCCCGAACCCGCCCCTGAACCAGCCCCTGCCTCGGATTCCACCCAGACGTTCGACCAGCTGCGCCCCCGCCTGCATGGCATCGCCTATCGCATGCTGGGCGCGGTGGCCGAAGCCGAGGATGTGGTGCAGGATGCCTGGCTGCGCTGGCACGGCACCGATCGCGCCGCAATCGACAATACCGAGGCCTGGCTGGTATCCGTGACCACGCGGTTGGCCATCGACCATCTGCGCGCGGCCAAGCTGCAGCGCGAGCACTACGCCGGCATCTGGCTGCCCGAGCCGCTGTTGAGCGACAGCACGGATAGCCCCGAGGCCATCCAGGAGCGTGCCGACGATGTGTCGGTGGCTTATCTTTTCCTGCTGGAACGCCTGACGCCCGAAGCGCGCGCCGCCTTTCTGCTGCGTGAAGTCTTCGACGCGGACTATGCCGAGGTGGCGTCGATCATCGGCAAGAGCGAGTCGGCCTGCCGCCAGCTGGTCAGCCGCGCCAGGACCCAGTTGCGCGACGGGCGGCCAGCCCAGCCCGTCCGCACGGACGCCCATCAGAACCTGGTGCGCCGGTTTGCCCAGGCGCTGGAACAGGGCAGCTTCGACGCAATTCGTGGCCTGCTGGCCGACGAAGCGACGCTGATCGGCGATGGCGGCGGCAAGGTGCCGAGCTTCCCGAAGCCGCTGGTCGGCGGTGGCAAGATCGCGCAGCTGTACTTCACGGCCAAGCGGCGCGGCCAGACGGTGCATGTGCAGATGGTGGTGCTCAACGGCCAGTGGTCGCTGCTGCGCTTTATCGACGGCCAGCTCGAATCGGCCCAGACCTACGTGACCGACGGCGAACGCATCGTCGGCATCCAGGCCCAGCGCAACCCGGACAAGCTCCAGCGTATCCTGGCCACCATTTCACGTCCCTGATTGCCTCGACTGAACCATGCGCCTGCCCAGCCTGATCGCACTCCAGATGCTTGAGTGCGCTGCCCGCCTTGGCAGCTTTACCCGTGCCGCGGCCGAACTGAACGTCACCGAAAGCGCGATTTCGCGGCAGATCCAGGCGCTGGAGGAACGGCTAGGCGTGCGCTTCTTCGAGCGGGTGCGCCAGCGTGTGGTGCTGACGCCCGACGGCGACCGCTACGTGCGCGAGATCCGCGCCGAACTGAAGGCCATCGAGCGCGCCACCAAGGACCTGGCGTCGCGCGCCGGCGGCATGGAGGTGCTGGAACTGGCCGTGGTGCCCACCTTCGCCACCCAGTGGCTGATTCCGCGCCTGGCCGGCTTTCGCGCCGAGCATCCGCGCGTCGTCGTCAATATCCATGCGCGCCCCGAACCTTTCCACTTTGCCGACTCGCTGTTCGATGCCGCCATCTATTTTGGCGATGACGCCTGGGACGGGCATCCGTCCGCCAAGCTGCTGGAAGAGGGCCCGTCGATTCCGGTCTGCAGCCCGCAGTTGCTGCAGGGCGCCCGCCTGCGCAAGCGCGAAGACCTGCTGAACCTGCCGCTGCTGCACCTGGCCAGCCGTCCGGATGCGTGGCCCGACTGGTTCGGCGGCGACGACGAGACGATCCGCCGCAAGGCGCGCCTCGGGCCGCGCTACGACCTGTTCACGATGGTCACTGGCGCCGCCATCTGCGGGCTTGGCATCGCCGTTTTGCCAGAAATGATGGTGCGCGCGGAGATCGAAGGCGGACGGCTGGCCGCGTTGCCGTTTGCCGGGGCGCCCGGATCGGGCCGCAATGGCGCTTATTTCCTGACCTATCGGCAGGCCAAAACCGGCGACGGTAGCGATCGGAACAAGGCTGGACTGTTTGCCGACTGGCTGCTACGGGAGTGCCGGGGTAGCTGATCCGTATCGCAGGCCGGGCATCAAGTTGATGCCAAAACTGCATCAAATCGCCCCGAAAAATCGCTTGCCCGCGGGTACCCGTATGTCCAGACTTGGCGGCTCTTTTCAGTCACCGAGTCGTTCCCCAGAACAATATGTCTACCGCCTTCATGTCCCCCAGCCAGATCCGCGCCCAGTTCTCGCGCGCCATGTCCGATATGTACCGCGCCGAGGTGCCGCAATACGGCACGCTGATGTCGCTGGTATCGGACGTCAACGCCGAGGTGCTGGCCAGCGTGGGCGCCGCGGCCGCCGGTGCGGCCGGCCAGGAATCGCGCATCGAGGTGGAGCGCCACGGCGCCATCCGCGTGGGCACGCCGGAAGAACTGGCCACGATCCGCCGCCTGTTTGCCGTGATGGGCATGTTCCCGGTGGGTTACTACGACCTGTCGGTGGCGGGCGTGCCGGTCCATTCCACGGCGTTCCGGCCGAAGGACATCGCTGGCCTGGCCGAGAACCCGTTCCGCGTGTTCACGTCGCTGCTGCGCCTGGACCTGATCCAGGACGCCGCGCTGCGCGACGCCGCCGCGTCGGTGCTGGCCACGCGGACGATCTTCACGCCGGGCTGCCTGGCGCTGATCGAGCGCGCCGAGCAGCAGGGCGGGCTGGGCAACGACGACGCGGCCCGTTTCGTCGCCGAGGCGCTGGAGACGTTCCGCTGGCACGGCAAGTCCACCGTCGAGGCAGATCTGTACTGGAAGCTGCGCAAGACGCATCCGCTGATTGCCGACATCGTCTGCTTCCCCGGCCCGCATATCAACCACCTGACGCCGCGCACGCTGGATATCGATATCGTCCAGGCGCAGATGCCCGCACGCGGCATCCAGCCCAAGGCCGTGGTGGAAGGCCCGCCCACGCGCCGCTGCCCGATCCTGCTGCGCCAGACCAGCTTCCTGGCCCTGAGCGAACCGGTGACCTTCCGCGATGGCGGCGAGGCCGGCACCCATACGGCCCGCTTCGGCGAGATCGAACAGCGCGGCGTGGCGCTGACTCCGAAGGGCCGCAAACTGTACGACGAACTGCTGAACGACGTGCGCAAGCTCATCACGCCGGCCGGCGACGGCTCGAACGCCGACACCTATCGGAAGACGCTGGGCGATGTGTTCCGGGCATTTCCGGACGATCACCAGGCGCTGCGTCAGCAGGGCCTGGCGTACTACCGGTATGCGGTCGGCAACGCGGCAGCCGATGGCGGCGATGTGGAAGCACTGATCGCCGCCGGCGCGCTGGTGGCGGAGCCGATCACGTATGAAGACTTCCTGCCGGTCAGCGCCGCCGGCATCTTCCAGTCGAACCTCGGCGACGAGAACCGCGACGACCTGCAGGCATCCCCCAACCGCGCGGCCTTCGAGCAGGCACTGGGCGCCACCGTCAGCGATGAACTGGCGCTCTACGCGGCCGAGCAAGAAGCATCGCTCGACGCGGCATTGAAGGCGCTGGGATTGCGCTGAGGCGCTGGATTCCCCATTGTTTTGCTCCCCTCTCCCGCGCAGCGGGAGAGGGGCTGGGGTGAGGGCAATGCAGCTCTGCTTGCCGACACGACGCAACTTGAACCGCCAATCCCTCACCCCGACCCCTCTCCCGCATGGCGGGAGAGGGGAGCAAACCCATCAAAACCGATGCCGCACGCCGATGATGGCGCCGAACTGGCTCTGGCCGGCACGCACCTGTTCGCTGGTGGCGGTCAGCGTGGTGGCGCTGCCGTTCAGCGACGGACCAAAGCCCGACAGGCCCATCGACGACCCGTCGCGGTTCTGCGCGTAAGCGGTGATCGCGTACAGGTCGGTGCGCTTGGACAGCGAATACGTGCCCGACAGCACGAAGCTGTACGGATCGCCGCCGCTGTTGCGCACGTCGGTGTAGTAGGCCGCGCCGGTCACGGCGATGGCCGGCGTCACCTGGTAGGTGGCGCCCACCCAGTACAGGTTGGTACGCAGCGAACTGCTGGCAAAGTCGCCGTAGTACCAGCGATAGCCGGCAAACGCGCGGCCACGGCCGAAGTTGTAGCTGGCGCCGATGGTGGCGCGGCGCTCGCGGTTGTCGTCGGTGGCGATGGTGCTGCCGCGCACTTCGTCATAGACCACGCGGGCTGACACCGGGCCGGCATCGTAGCCGCCCGACACCGACCAGTTGCGGCCGGCCTTGTAGTCCCCGGCACTTCGCCACCAGCGCTGCTGTCGTAGCCAGTGCTGTAGAACAGGCCATAATAGAACGCGCCAGTCTGGCCGGTGAATTTGAGCGAGTTGTCGGCACGGCCCGACATCCATTTGTCGTGCATCAGCACCGAGTAGCGCGTGGCGATGGCCATCGGGTCATAGGCCAGCGAGAAGTCATACAGCACCGTCTGGTGACGACCCAGCGACAGCGTGCCGTACTGGTTCTGCAGACCCACGAAGGCCTGCCGGCCGAACAGGCGGCCGCCCTGGTTCAGGCTGCCAGTGTCAAGGTCAAAGCCGCTTTCCAGCGTGAAGACCGCCTTCAGGCCACCACCCAGGTCTTCGGCGCCACGCAGGCCCCAGCGCGACGTCGACAAGTTGCCGGCCGACATGCGTACAACGTTGTTGCTGCCGCCGGTGGCGGTATTAGGGGCGTGGGTCAGGAACTCCACACCGGCGTCGACCACGCCATACAGCGTGATGCTCGATTGGGCCTGCGCAGCCGAGGGCAGGGCAGGCAGGACGGCCATGGCGGCCAGGCAGGCGAGACGGGTCTTCATGCTTCGTTATCCTTGTAGTGAGACGCGCGCACGCGCGCCTCCGTACGGGCTCGGACGCGATGCGGCGCCTGAAATGTAACGATTGGTGTCGAAGCAAAGAAGAGTGAATCGCCTGACAGTTTGTCTTGGGGTGTGGACAATCGGGTCGGCAGTTCATGCCGCGATCCGATTTCAGCATTTGGCGATTGCGTGGCCATCGGCAGCTATCAAGAATGGGCAGGTTTTCTTGATGGAGGCGATATGGCTCAGGTCAGATATGCATTACGGGATGGCGACGGCACCTCGACGGGCGGCATCCTTGTTGCCGACAGCAGCTTCTTGTTTTCCCATCACGGCAAGACCGTGGCGCTGGAGGGCGCCACCGCGACATGTCCCGCCTGCGAGTCACATGGCCCAGTCCATAACGACTGCGTCCCCAACTTCGTCTTCATGGGGAGGCGATTGCTGGTGAGCGGGGCACGGGTGTATTGCAAATGCGCCGAGCCACCGTGGGTTAATCCATCTCAAAGCAATTTCACTATCGAGGTCCTTGCCGAATCAGGCCAAGATGAAGGCCAAGGTAAGGCCCGGCGGTCGTCTTCGATGGCGCAGACGCTTGCTTCGGTGAACGCTCGTCATGCGACGCTCTCTGAAACTGGCGCGCCGAAGGCCACTCAGGACGATCGGCACTTCATCGAGGTAAGTATCTTCGACAGTCGGATCGTCTCAATGGGATCGCAGTTCGGCCATGCGTCCATCGCGTTCCGCAGCGACGACGTCGTGTACAGCCGTGCGCCTGCCCGGTATATGAGGGGCAACTTCAATGAGTACCTGCGTAGCAATCGGACATTCAGGGAGGTAATCGGCGTGGAGCTGTGGATCACCCGTTCGGAAGAAATTGTGCTCCGCGATGAATTGGAAAGGCGCGTCGCTGAGAACGATCCGTACACGGCGCAGCCGACGAGGCACAAGCCGCAAGTCGAAGCGAAGCCTCGCAGCCGACAACGCGGTTGGTTATCCAGACTCTTCGGGCGCCGTCCGTGAAGTATGTGAAGATCCCAATCATCCTCGCTTTGATTGCTTGCGCGGTACTGCTGGGTGCGAACGCGCTATTTACCGGATATATCCTTGATTTCACTGAGTATGCGGTTGTTGCGCCAGTCAAAGTGTACGGCGCGACGATCCGCGACCCCGCCACCGGTCGGGCGCACGGAATCAAGGAATTGCAGTGGGGCCCGGGACAAAATGCCGCCGGACAAGGGTGATTGCCAAGGAACAGCCGCCCGCCACCTATATCGAATGTGACAACGGCGTCGAAGGTTGGGCAGATGACCTCGCTGGGTTTCAGGCCCCAAAGTCGCCACGGGCTAACAGTCATCGGTAAAGGACTTCCGAGTCCCGTGGCGCCAACCAACGCCATGGAGGCCCGTAACCGTCACGCCACCTCCCCTTTTGTTGTACTTGTGGATGGGACGGGCGAACCGGCTGCCGCCAGGCGGCGGCGAAATGATAAGACGGCGACAATTCGGCATCGCTCATTCGCCAAGAAATTCGGCCACGACTTCCAACCCTTCCACGTGGTCGGCCACCACCTTGGCGATGACCGCCAGCGGTATCGCCAGCAGCATGCCCCAGGTGCCCCACAGCCACGTGAACAGCAGCAGCGACACGAACACCGCCACCGGGTTCATGCGCGCCAGGCGACCCGTCATCCAGGTGGTCATGCCGTTGCCGATCAGCGTGGCGATGACCATCGACCCGCCCGCCGCGGCGCCTGCCACGGCCAGTGTGCCAGCCTGCATGAAGCCGGCCACCCCCAGGCACACGGCCACGACCAGCGAGCCGAAGTACGGCACCAGGTGCAGCACGGCGGCGACCACGGCCCAGGTGCCGGCATTCTCGAACGACAGATACTTCAATAGCAGGTAGATGCAGAAGCCCAGTAACGCGTTGGTCACCAGCAGCATCAGCATGTAGCGCTGCACCTGCCGGTTGATCTCGTCCAGCATGTGGACGTTGATCTTCTTCTGGCTCAAGGTCTTGCCGGCCATCTTGATGAACTTGCGCTTGAACATGTCGCCGGCCAGCAGCAGGAACCACGTCAGGAACAGCACCACCACCGATTGCGCCATCAGCGCAAAGGCGCCGACCCAGCCCGCCCATAGCATTTCGCTGAAATTGTCGGCAGCGCGTTCCACCACCACCGGTCCGCCCTTGGGAACGGGAGGCTGCCCTGTGCCGTTGAGGATGGTGGCCGCCCGGCGCACCTTCGTGACCACCGAATCGTCGCCGCTCATCAGCGCGCCCACCGACCGCGACAGCTTGCTGGCGATCTCCGGCAGCCGGTCGACGATCGACGATACCTCGCCCTGCAGCAGGTAGACGCAACTCAGGGCCAGCGCCAGCAGGCCCAGCAGCACCATGGTTGCGCCAATGGCACGGGGAATGCGCTGGCGCTGGAGCAGCGCCACCACGGGATCGAGCAGATAGGCCAGGATGATGGCCACCACCACGGGCACGATGAACGCAGCCGCAACGTGCAACGCGTAGAGCGCCGCCAGCGCCGCCAGCACGACCAGCGCCGTACTGGCGCGCCGCAGGGACTGGGTCCAGGCGGGCGGCGTGTAGTCGGGCGAGGTGATGGGTGCGGCGGCCGCCGGTAGCGGCATGGCGACCATCGGCTCGGCGGCGAGTGGTTCTGCAGCGACAGGTTCGGCGTCGGGCGTCAGCGTGCTGGGTTCTGGCGGCCGCGCGGACCGCAGGGCGGGAGAAGGCGGAACGGTCGACATGGCGGCACGCAAATGAGGGTCATTCCCCGAGCATAGTGTCGGCCGGGCCGGCAAGGTGTCGGCGCGCAGCGGGTCGCGATGTAGGACGGATTCACGTAACGGCCGAGGCACCCGCGCCCGCAAAACAAAACGCCGGTCTCGTGGACCGGCGTTTCGCGTGAAGCAATGATTCGATGGGATTGCCTGGCGGATTGCTTGTGTGCTTTGCGCGTGTTGGCCTAGCGCGATGAATCGTCGCGTGCGCCTGACGAGGTATCCAGAAACGGTTGCTGCTTGAGCAGGGGGTCGTTCTTGATCATCCAGCGGACACCGAAAACCAGGGCGACGATGCAGGCCAGCATATACGCAACGATCGCAGTGAGAGTCAGCATATTTCTATCACAGGAGTAGGTTGCGACCGCAGTTGCCACGTCGGGAGCCGGGATGATGCAGGACAGCGCGTGGCGGGCCGGATGGGAACGGATTGTATGTGACAGCAGACGTGATGCCGACCCGATTTCGCCTGAAATTTTCTGTATGCCGATCTAAGCGCAACTAATATCGGCAGGTTGTGCTATGTCCGGACATCCAACATCGTCTGCGCTGTCAGAAATAGCAGCCCATGCTGTACTGCTCGGCGCGCAGCGCGTGTGCGGCATCGCGATAGCGGTCGGCATGGCTCCAGTACTCGGTGTGCTGCATTGCGCGTTCTGCGGCGCGGGCCTGGTACTCGAGTGCCCGGCACTGGTTCCAGAACGCATTCTGGTTGCGCCAGTCGGCGTCGTCCTGACGGGCGTCCCAGTTCTGGATCTGCGCGGACATCCGGGCGCGGTTCTGCAGGTAGGCCTGCTCATCCTGACGCACCTTGGGGTCTTGGTGACGGTGGTCACATTGCCCCGCATCGAACCGGTAACGTTCTGGTAGCCGGTCGGGCAGGCCCCGTTCGTGTAGAGCGTGTCGCGGGCGCTTTCGCACTTGGTCACGGCCTGCGCCGCGCCCGAGGCGGCCACGGTCAGCAGGAAGGCGCAGAGGAGTCTGGACATGGCGCGGCTCGCGGGGTTTCGATGCTAGTCACTCTAGGCAGTGCGCCGGGACCCCGCCAAGGCCATCAAGGTATCCAGATATTTCACAGGCTACAGCAGCCTCCAGACGCCTCCTGCCTCCCCAGCCACCCCGTCCGCCTCCAGCTTGCGCAAATGCGCCACCAGCGACCGCAAGGCAATCGGATGCTTGCTCTCCGGCACGTCGTCATAGACGCTCTTCACAAGCGTTGACGTATCCACCGCCTCCAGCGCCCGCAGCGCGTTCAGCACCTTGGCCTCGCGCTGCATGCGATGGCGGATCAGCAGCCGGATGGCGTCGTGCGGGCGCGGCATCAGGAAGCCGTGGCCCGGGGCGATCCAGTCGAGATCCTCGTCGAGCAGCGCCTGCAGCGACGCCAGGTAGGCGCGCATGTCGCCGTCGGGCGGGTTGATGACCACTGTGGAGCCCTGCATCACGTGGTCGCCGGTGAACAGCGTCTTTTCCTCTTCCAGCAAAAAGCACAGGTGGTTCGACGCATGCCCCGGCGTGTGGATTACGCGCAGCGTGGTCTGCGGCCCAGCGCAATGCGGTCGCCGTGCTCGGGCCGGTGATCGGGCCGGAAGGTCTGGTCCTGGCGGTCGATCACCTCCGTGGTGCGGCCCCAGACCGGCGCGGCCGTGGCCTCGCGCAGCCGTACCGACCCCGGCGAGTGGTCCAGATGGGTATGCGTGACCAGGATCCACTTTACCGGGCCCGGCGCGGCGGCCATCACGGCGTCGAAGTGCGCGGCATCGGCGGGGCCCGGATCGATCACGGCCCACTGGTTGTCCGCCCCGGCCACGAAATAGGTGTTGGTGCCGGGCCCGGTCATGACATTGCCGTTGTTGGCCGTCACGCGCCAGACCCGCTCCGAAAGCTTCACCGCCAGGCCGGGCTCCAGCGTATAGCGGCCATGGCCGGCGCCTTCGGGGTCGATGCGGGCGATCTCGGCATAGCTCGGTTCCTCGGGCATCACGGGCCGCTGGCCCTTGGGACCGTGGGCCAGGCGCGGCATCACCAGCGCGATGTTGCGCTGCTGCTTCGCGTAGTCGAAACACGCCTGCGCGGTCTCGAAATGGGCGATCGACTGCAGGATCTTGCGCGTGGCGTTGACCAGCGTGAGGTTGTTGGCCGGGTCGACCACGTCGGCCGGGCGCATCCAGCGGTGCTCCACGGCCTCCACGCCGTCGTGGATCGCGGTCTGCCCGGCGGGCAGCACGGTCATGAAGAAGCGGGTGTCGAACCGCTTGGGCAGGCCCGGCGGTGTCAGCCAATAGGCGCAGTAGGCCAGTTGGTCGACCGCCAGCCGCAGGCCCAGCATCTCGCAGACGTGGGCCAGGCCCTTGCCGCCATAGCTGGCCGCCTCGCGCAGTTGCTGGTGGATCTCCGGACCCAGGTCGTCCAGCCGCACGATCTGGCCGCTGGCATCGTAGGCAAACAGCAGGTTGGCTTCCTCGAAGGCCTCGCGCACGGCGCACAGGTAGTAGTCGAGCCCGTTGGCCGGCACCTGCAGGCGCACGCTGGCGGCCGCGTCGTCCAGCCCCGCGCATAGCGGATGCAGCGCGGCGTCCTGGGCATCGAGCACCCCGCCCGGAAAAACGAAGGCGCCGGCGCTGCGGTCGTCGTCGCGCTGCGGGCGGCGCATCATCAGGATTTCCATGCCTTGCGAGCCATCGCGCAGCACCAGCATGCTGGCGGCAAAGCGCATGGCCTTGGAGCGGAGGGGGTCGGCGGGGGACGGCTGGGCGGCTGAAGTGGGGATGGCGGACATGTGCGGCGGGGCGAAGTCTCTTCGGATTCTCTTATCGGCAGATCCGGCCCATTCTAGCGGGTTGCCGCATTGCCGCGATGCAGCAATTACCGTGCTGTGCCCCCTTACTGCGGGAACAGCGCCATCTGGCCGGTCAGCAATGTCTCGAAATCGTCGTCCAGGAACGGCAGGATCGCGTCGGCAATCGGCTGCAGCTGGCGCGTGACGTAGTGGTCATAGTCGATGGGCGCGGCGCGGGTTTCCAGCGGTTCGGGGCCGGCCACCGTCATCAGGTAGCTGATCCAGCCGCCGTTCTGGTACTGCCGGGGGCGCCCATGGCGTTCGTTGTAGTCGTCGGCGATGCGCGCGGCGCGCACGTGCGGGGGCACGTTGCGCTGGTATTCGTCCAGTTGGCGGCGCAGGCGCTTGCGGTAGACCAGCTGGTCGTCCAGCTCGCCGGCCAGCGTGCGCCGCACCGTGTCGCGGACATAGTCCTTGTACGGCTCGCGGTTGAAGATCTTCGCGTAGAGCGTCTGCTGGAACTGCTGGGCCAGCGGCGACCAGTCGGTGCGCACGGTCTCCAGCCCCTTGAACACCATCTCGGCCTGGCCGTCCGCGCGTACCACCTGGCCGGCGTAGCGCTTCTTGCTGCCCTGGTCGGTGCCCCGGATGGTGGGCATCAAAAAGCGCCGGAAGTGGGTTTCGAACTGCAGTTCCAGCGCGCTTTCCAGGCCGTAGGTCTGCCAGAGGTGGTCGCGCCACCAGTCGTTGACACAGGCAACCAGGCTGCGGCCGATCTGCGCAGCGTCGTCCTCGGTCCGGGCGCGGCGCAGCCATACGAAGGTGGAGTCGGTGTCGCCGTAGATCACCTCGTAGCCGCGCGCCTCGATCAGCTCGCGCGTCTGGCGCATGATCTCGTGCCCGCGCATCGTGATCGACGACGCCAGCCGGGGATCGAAGAACCGGCAGCCGCTGGACCCTAGCACTCCGTAGAACGCGTTCATGATGATCTTCAGCGCCTGCGACAGCGGCTTGTTCCTGTCGCGCTTGGCGGCCTCGCGGCCCTGCCAGACGCGGGCCACGATGGCCGGCAGGCAGTGCTTCGTGCGGGAAAACCGCGCGCCGCGGAAGCCGGGCACCGAATCGGCATCGTCGGGATGCGCCAGGCCCTCGACCAGCCCGATCGGGTCGATCAGGAACGTGCGGATGATCGACGGATACAGGCTCTTGTAGTCGAGCACCAGCACAGATTCGTACAGCCCGGGCCGGGAATCCATGACGAAGCCGCCGGGGCTGGCCTCGGGCGCCTTGTCGCCCAGATTCGGCGCGACATAGCCCTGGCGGTGCATCAGCGGCATGTAGAGATGCGTGAACGCCGCCACCGATCCGCCGTTGCGGTCGGCGGGCAGGCCGGTGACCGTGGCGCGCTCCAGCAGGAAGTGCAGCAGTTCGGTGGCCGCGAAGATGCGCGTCACCAGTTCGCAGTCGCGCAGGTTGTAGCGGGCCAGCGCGGGCTTGTCCTGGGCGAACATCCGGTCGATCTCGTCCATGCGGTCGTATGGATTGTCGATGGCCTTGCCTTCGCCCAGCAGCGTGCGCGCCACCGATTCCAGGCTGAACGAGGGGAAACTCCACGTGGCAGAGCGCAGCGCCTCGATGCCGTCGATCACCAGCCGGCCGGCCGCGCCCGCAAAGTAGTGCTGCTGACGGTTGTGCTCGCGCCATTCCATCTCGGCGCCGCCCCGGCCCAGCCGCAGCGGAATCTGGTACTGCTTCGCATGCTCGCGCAGCACGCGCAGGTCGAACTGCACCAGGTTCCAGCCGATGATGGCATCGGGATCGTGCCTGGCCATCCAGTCGTTGAGCCGTTCGATCAGCTGCTGGCGGGTGGCGCAGTATTCCAGCGCGAAGTCGATCTCGGCGGCGTTGTCCTGCGGGGCAGGCCCGAGCATATAGACCTGGCGCTGGCCACAGCCTTCCAGCGCGATCGAATAAAGGTCGCCAAACGCGTTGGTCTCGATATCCAGCGACACCAGGCGCAGCGTGGGCCGATAGTCGGCGGCCGGCTTCATCTGGGCATTACGCAGCACACCGTCGGCGCCCGGATCGCCGTCGAACCACACCGGCGCGGTGATGAAGCGCTCCATCAGGTAGCGCTCGGGCGGGCGGACATCGGCCTCGTAGACGTCCACGCCGGCGTCTCGCAGCGACCGTTCGATCTGCATCAGCTGCCGGTGCTGCTGGCAGTAGAGGCCCAGCACCGGGCGGTGCTGGAAGTCCTGCAGGCCCAGCGGGCGCAGTTCCACGTCGCGCTCGCCGCGCAGCAGGGCTTCGGCGGCGGCGCGGTGTTCCTCGGGGATAAAGGCGGTGGAAGGCTGCCACGGCAGGCGCAGCCGGCGCGGGCCGTCGTCCGTGGCGAGCCAGAACTCGACCTCGGTGCCGGCCGGGGTATCGCGCCAGTGTCGGGTCAGGATAAAGCCCTGCTGAAGTGCCACGCTGCAAAACCTTGGGGGATGTCTGGCGTGGATTCTAGCGGAGTCGGGTCAGGCAGGGGTCTTCAGCACCCCGCCCTGGAATACCACCGGCCCGCTCGGGGCATCGCGATGGGGCGATCCGCCGGGTGGCTCCACGCTGACGGCCAGCGCGGCCACGTTGTCGGGTATCGCTTCGAGCGGCAGGCGGGCTTCGCGCGCATGGCCGAGCACGCCCAGCGATATCGGCTTGCCACCCTGGGGCAGCGCCCAAAGCTGCAGCGCCTGCTGCGGAGTCAGCGGCAGATCGTCGAGACGGCGCACCACCAGCGCCCGGCCGGCGGCGTCCCAGCTCACCAGCATGGCCGGCTGCGATTGCTGCGACTGCAGCACGGCCATCACCACGCCCGGCGACGGCGGCGTGGCCTGCCAGCGCACCAGGCTGCCGACGACCACCACCACGGCGACGGTGGCGAACATCACCGAGCTGGCCCGCCAGAACGCCAGGCCATGCCATCGGTGCCACCATGGGCCGGGCGCTGCGGTGGCCTTGTTCGGCGCGGCTTCGTCTTCGGCCTTCCAGCCAAGTCGGCGCTCGATGCCGCACCAGACCGCCTCGACGGGCGCGGCGGGCGCGTGCAGTTCCGCCACGCCGGCCAGCCGCCGCTGCCAGTGGGCGATGGCGGCATGGACGGCGGGCTCCTGCCGCGCCAGATGTTCCAGGCGGCGGCGCGCGCCGCCACGCAACACGCCCAGCGCGTACTGCGCCGCCATGCGATCCAGCAGGTCGGGGTTGCGGGCCAGGTTCATGGCGTGGACTCCAGGCAGGCGCGCAGGCGTTCGAGGCCGCGCCGGATCCACGATTTGATGGTGCCAAGCGGTGCGTGCATGCGTTCTGCCAACTCTGAATGGCTCATGTCCTGCAGGTAGGCCAGCATGATTGCCTGGCGCTGGCCGTGCTCCAGCCGCTGCAGGCAGCGGTTAAGCGCACGGGCCTGCTGGCTGGCCTGGGCCAGTTCGGCGGGGCCGGCGGCGGTATCGGCCAGATCGGACTCGGGCGCGTCATCGAGCGGCGTGGCGCTGGCCAGCCGGGCGGTGGCCGTGCGGCGCAAGGCGTCGAGCGCGCGGTTGCGGACGATGGTGGTCATCCACGTCATCGGCGCGGCCAGTTGCGGCCGATAGTCGCCGGCGTGATGCCAGATGCTGACAAAACTCTCCTGCACCACGTCCTCCGCCAGATCCCGCTTGCGTGTGATACGCAGCGCGAGCCCGAACAGTTTCGCGGCCGAGAGATCGTAGACGGCGCGCAGGGCCTGCCGGTCGCCAATGGCCACGCGCCCGAGCAGGGCTTCGAGCGGGTCTGGATCGTCAGGCAGCGGTGAGGGCAGGGCCACTGGGGACTCCGGGCTTGGCGGGACGTACCGATTATAGGCAGCGCGCCTGCATCCGGAAGGCAGACCGCTGCGTATAAGCCGATGACGCGGTCAGGAAAGCCGCGTGGATCATCGTCGAATCAATGGAGGGTTCGCATGGAAACAAAGACGAAAGTGCGCGTGCCGCCGGTTGGCGGGGCGGAGGCGGCTGCGGCGGTCAAGGCGGCCGATGATGCCCGGCTGGCGCCGGACCTGATGCGCCGTGGCTGGCTGATGGCGCCGGGCGCCTTTGCGCTGGGCACGCTGGCGGCCGTGGCGCTGGGCGAGGCGATGCCGGCGTGGGGGCAGACGCAATCAGGCAGTACGCGCGACGACATCAATATCCTGAACACGGCGCTGGGGCTGGAATACCAGGCCATCGCCGCCTATCAGGTGGGCGCGGAAAGCGGTCTGCTGCAAAAGCCCGTGCTGGATACGGCGGTCAAGTTCCAGACCCACCACAAGGCGCACGCCCAGGTGCTGGCCAGCACCGTGGAAAAGCTCGGCGGCACGCCGGTCAAGGCCCGGGCCGCCCGGGATTACAGTTTCCCCACCGAGTCGCTGAAGACGCAGGCTGACGTGCTGCGGTTCGCTGCGGGGCTGGAAAAAGGCGCTACGACGGCTTATCTGGGCGCGCTGCCTGGCTTCTACAACCGGGATCTGAGCAAGGCCGCCGGCAGTATCCTGGGGATGAGGCCATGCATTGGGCGGTGTTGCTGCATGCGCTGGGCGAGGATCCGGTGCCGGGGGCGTTCGTGGGGTAGGGGATGGGGAAAGCGGGTATGGGGTCGATGGTGCGGCTTGGGTGCTCCCCTCTCCCATTTATGGGAGAGGGAGCAAACCGGGCTGGATTTCAAGGTCCCGAGTTTGCCATTGCGCGCGCCGGCGCCGTCTTGCCAGCCACCGGCGCCTGATCGACCACGGTTTGCTGGGACCACCCGCCGCCCAGTGCCTTGTACAGCTGCGCGCGGCTGGTCAGCCTGGCCAGCTGGATCGTCACGAGTTTCTTCTGCGCTTCGTATTGCTGGCGCTGGGCGTCGAAGACCGGGAAATAGTCGTCCACGCCGTTCTTGAAGCGCATCTCCGACAGCCGCCGCGTCTCCGCCACTTCGTTCTGCAGCGACCGCTGCGCGGCGGTTTGCCGGTCGTACGTGCCGCGCGCAGCCAGCCCGTCGGCCACCTCGCGGAAAGCCCCTGGATGGTGCGTTCGTACTGCGCGACGTTGATTTCCTTGCGGACCTTCGATGCGTCCAGGTTCGCCTGGTTGGCGCCGGCGTTGAAGATCGGCAGCGTAACCTGCGGGGCGAACGCCCACGCGGCGCCGCCCGTGAACAGCCCGGCCAGCGTCGTGCTGGCCAGGCCGACGCCCGCGGTCAGCGAAATCCTTGGGAAGAACGCCGCGCGTGCGGCCCCGATATTGGCGTTGGCGGCCTTCAGGCGGTGCTCGGCGGCCATGATGTCGGGCCGCTGCTCCAGCAGTTGCGACGGCAGGCCCGCCGGCAATTCCGCCACGAACGACTTGTCGTCGAACGGCTGCGCCGGCGGCAGGTCGGCCGGCAGCGGGCCGCCGATCAGCAGCGTCAGCGCGTTTTCGTCCTGTGCCACCTGGCGCGTGAACTGCTCCACGTCGACGCGGGCGGTTTCCACCTGGGTCTGGGTGCGGTGCTGGTCGATGGCGGCCATGCCGCCAGCAGCCTTGCTCTTGCGCACCATCTCGGCGGCGTCTTCCTGGATCTTGAGCGTGTCCTGCGACAGCTTCAGCAGTTGCTGGTCGGCCTGCCAGGTCAGGTACGCATTGGCGATTTCGCCAACCAGGCTGATCTGCGTGCTGCGCCGCACTTCGGCGATGGACAGGTACTGCTCCAGCGCCTCATGCTTGAGGCTGCGAATCCGCCCGAAGATATCGAGTTCGAACGACGAAAAGCCCACACCGGCGCCCCAGGCGTTGATCACGGCATCCTGGCCCGGCGCGCGCAGGTCGCCGGTCAGCCGCGTGCTGCTGAAGCCCACGTTGGCGTCGACGGCCGGAAACTGGGCCGCCCGACGGATGCGATAGTACGCGCGGGCCTCTTCCATCGACAGCGTGGCCACGCGCAGGTCGCGGTTGTTGGCCAGGCCCAGTTCGATCAGCCTGCGCAGGCGCGGGTCGGTGAAGAAGTCCTGCCAGCCAAGGCTGGCGGCCTGCACCTGGGACTGCGGCGCCCCGTTTTGACCCTGGGAGGTCTGGTAAGCCGCGCCGTCGGGCCAGGCGTTGGGCACGGGCGAATCCGGGCGTTCGTACTTGGGTTCGAGCGTGCAGGCGGCCAGTGCCAGGGGCAACAGGACGCCCGCGCTCCAGCGCGGAGACGGCAGGCGTGCGGGAAATAGGCGCATTGTTATCGTCTTCATTTGTGGATCAACCTGTAAATGCGCGGCGCAGCAGTTGCACGATGGCCGTGCCAGGCAACCCGCGATGCGCGATGTTGTGGGGGGCTCGCTGAACAGCAGCCGGATCAGCCGGTGCCGCGCCGCCATGTCGGGCGTCAGCGAGATGCCGATCAGTTGGCCGTCGGTACGTGCCACGCGGCACGGCACCCATCCCAGTGGCGCGAGCCAGAAAGCGCCCACGGCGCCGGGCTGC
Source organism: Cupriavidus sp. EM10 (assembly GCF_018729255.1). Lineage (NCBI taxonomy): Bacteria > Pseudomonadati > Pseudomonadota > Betaproteobacteria > Burkholderiales > Burkholderiaceae > Cupriavidus > Cupriavidus sp. EM10. The sequence goes on along the minus strand of NZ_CP076060.1, from coordinate 1,750,145 downwards.
ACCGGCGTGCCGCTGTGCGATTCCAGCGCGACGCCGTTGCAGGACAGGTCGCGCGTCACGCCGTCCACCTCGCGCGAGACGCCGTCGGCGCCGTAGAACTGCAGGCGCGCGGCCACGCGGAACGGGAAACGCTCCTCCTTGCGCGGACGCGGCAGCTCGAAGCACACCAGCAGCGACGCCAGGTACAGCACCATCGACACCAGCGTCCAGGCCACGTTGAACACGGTGCCCGGCGCATTGCCGTCGGCCGCCACGGCGCGCGCCAGGCCCATCGCCGACAGGAAGAACAGCCCGCCGTACAGCGCCGCGAACTTGCCATGGACGGTCAGCTTCGAGCGGTCCAGCCCCTTGTTGGTGACCTTGAACGGCCGGCCGAACGGCTTGAACATGGCGCTGGCCAGCGTGGCCGTGACCGCCATCGCGGCCACGATCTGGGTCACTTCGGTGAAGATCGGCATGGCCCGCGAGCCGGTGATCCAGATGCTGTAGGCCCAGTACAGCAGCAGCGCCGGCACGCCGTAGGCCAGGAACTGCATCGGATCGCCGTAGAGCGTCGGGACGTTGAAGAACCAGTAGAGCAGCGGCCCGGCCAGCAGCATCAGCGTAAACGGCCGGCTGAGCCAATGCAGCAGGCCGTGCACATAGTGCAGCCGCTGGCGCAGCGTATAGCCGCGGCCGCGCAGCGGGCCGTCGCCGGTCAGCGCCACCTGGATCGTGCCCAGCCCCCAGCGGCTGCGCTGGCTGATGTACTCGGGCAGCCCCTCGGCGGACAGGCCCACGCTGAGCCGTTCGTTGAGCCAGCGCGTGACATAGCCGAATGGCATCAGCTTGTAGGTCAGGTGGATGTCCTCGGTCACCGTGCCCGTGGGGAAGCCGCCGATATGGGCCAGTGCCTCGCGCCGCACCACGAACGACGTGCCGATGCAGAACGCGGTGTCCCAGGCGTCCTTGGCCGGCTGCATCACGTCGAAGAACGCGCGTTGCTCGTCCACCCAGCATTCGGTGGAGCGCAGGTTGTACTGGATCGGGTCGGCGTTGTAGTAGAACTGCGGCGTCTGCACCACGCCCACGCGCGGGTCGTCGAACAGGCCGATGATGCGCAGCAGGATGTTGCGGTTGGGCGCGAAGTCGGCATCGAGCACCATGATGTACGGCGCGCCGCCGTCGCCCTGGGCGCTGTGGTACAGCCCGTTGTTCAGGTTGCCGGCCTTGGCGTGGGTGTTGTCGGGCCGGGTCACATAGTTCACGCCTACCTGGCGGCAGAAGTCCCGCAACCAGTCGCGGCGGGTATCGTCGAGCACCCAGACGCGGAAGTTCGGATAGTCGATGGCCTTGGCCGAGACGATGGTTTTCTCCAGGACGTCCAGGCCTTCGTTGTAGGTGGCGATGAAGATGTCCACGGCGGGCGCGTCGCGGTCGCCGCGCAGGCGCAGTTCGCCCGCATCGGCCTGGGCCGAGTGGTCGGTGGTGCGCGTCAGCGTGATGATCGAGATCAGCGTGTACAGGATGGTCAGCGTTTCGAAGGCCAGGAACGCATGGGCCCAGAGGCTCGGGAATTCCAGGCGCCAGTCCGGCAGTGTCTCGGTGACGCGCCAGATGTAGTACACGACCAGCAGGACCGCCGCCGCCAGGCCAAAAAGCCATCGGTCCGCGGCGCGCTGCCGGTTACCGCGCAGACACAGCACGGCCACCAGCAGCGCGCCCGCATTGATCTGCACGAGCATGCTGCTATCGAAAAAACTGGCGAAACTCGCGGCGGGCATCGTTACTCCTTGGGTGGATTGTCGGGCGGCGCCGTGGCGCAGTTCGCGCCCCGGCAGCCGCCCGGCTGGAACGGATTCCAGCCGGCGGCGGCGAGCACGGCCCAGGCCGTGGCGCCCAGGTGGGGCAGGTGGAAGTAGTAGAAGTCGTCAGTCCTGGAATCGGGGCCGATCTGCAGCCCTGTGCGCACGCGCTGTTCGGGCGTGGCGAACAGGTAGCCCGATGGCGCGCGCTGCGACGCCAGCAGCGGCCAGAGCGGCGCGGCCTCGCCGTCGCGGCCCGTGGCGCGCAGCACCAGCGCGGCCTGGCCGGTGCCTTCGGTCCAGATGCCATCCGGATTGGCGTTAAAGCCGTAGCCGCCCTTGACGCCGTGTTTGGTCCGGGCCCAGGCCAGCGCGCGCTGCCAGTTGCCGGCCGCGTCGGGCACGGCGATCAGCGGCCACAGCGAGGCATCCAGCGCCGACGGGCCACCATTGAGCGACCGGCCGTCGTCGCGCGTGCCGATGGCAAAGCGGCCTTCGGCGGGTTGCCACATCGTCTCGACGAACTTGCGCGAGCGTTCGGCGCCGGTGCGCCAGCGCGGATCGCTGTCGTAGCGGGACAGCCAGCGGAACACCGCGTAGGTGTCGACGTTGTGCTCGGTGGACTTCCAGCCCTGGCGCTGCGGCGACGGCTCGTGGCCGAAGTACCCGCCGATAAAGGCGGCGGGGGCGTCGGCGTTGTACGTCTCCTTGTCGACCCAGCCCATCATCGTGCGGGCCGTATCCAGGTAGCGCGGCGCGCGCGTGGCGTCGTAGGCGGCCAGCAGCAGCAGCGCGGCCCAGGCCACGTTGCCGGTGGCGGTGCCCACCTGGTAGCGATCTTCGAACCACTTGTTGGCCTTGGCGTCCCACCAGCCGGGCAGCGGCACGGGGCCGTCGGCGGGCATCGCGCCGGCGCGATAGGCGTTGCGGAGGCGGCCGTCGTGGTAGTGGCGGTCGCGCGTGACACCGGCCACGACGCCATCGGCAATGCGGCGCGCGGCATCCTTCTGGCCGCACGCGATCAGCGCGATGCCGGCCAGCGCGTTGTCATAGACGAAGGCCGATTCCTTGAGCGGGCCGGGCAGCGGCTCGCCGCCTGGCGCGGGTTCGTAGCTGGCCAGCATGACCGGCCCGTTGCCGGGGATGGCGGCCACGCGTTGCGTCAGCGTCTGGCAGCCGGCATCGCGCAACTGGTCGCGCGCTGCATCCCCCGGGGCCGCCGGGGCGGCGGACAGCGCCAGCGGCGTGGCCAGGACGGTGGTCATCAGCACTTCGATCAGCCGCTTGCGCGCGGCCCGGTGTGGCAATCCTGCGGTAGTACGCTGCACGGTAGTCTCCTTCCTGCGGGCGTTGGGTACATGACTGGCGATCGGCTCCGATCAGATCAGCCGGCGAAACCACGGGCGGTCGAGACTGACCTTGGCCCAGTGGCCGAGCGCGCAGCGGTCCGTCTTGCCTGCGCCGGGCAGGTCAGGCAGCGGCTTGTTCAGCTTCGCGATCAGGTACAGCTCGTTTTTCTCGATGGGCGGGAATGGCACGAAGTACCGCGCCTGGTCGCCATCGGGCGCCCGCGGCAGGATTTCGGCCACCTTGCCGGACAACGGCGTGGCCACGCCGTCGACCATCACCGTGACCGGCGCGCCCGGCAGCAGATCCTTGCTCAGGCTGCGCGGGAACACTGCCACCACGCTCGGCGTCGTGCAGTTGGTGGCGCGCATCAGCGTGGAGCCGGCCGCCACATGCGTGCCGGGCGGCGCCAGCACGTCTTCGACGATGCCTCCGGCGTAGGCCTTGATGTCGAGGTTCGACACGCGGTCCAGCCGCTGCTGCTCGGTGTCGACGAGCTTGTCGACTTCCTTGCCGTAGTCCTCCAGCTGCTTGATTTCGGCCTGCAGCCCGGTGATCTCGGCCTTGAGCTCGTCCGAACGCTGGGACAGCGCGCCCACGGCGCTATCGTTGTTCGATGCATAGACGCGGTTGCGCGTGGCGGCGCTGCTGCTGCGCGCGCTGGTGAGTTCGGCCTCGATGGCGTCGCGCTGGCCGCCCAGCACGGCAAGCTGGTTGCGCGACGTCTCGGTAAAGGCCTGGCTGACGGCGCCGGCCTGCTGCATGGCTTCGTTACGGGTGACCACGCTGGCCTGGGCATCGATCTGCTGTTGCGCCGCGTTCAGCCTGGCCTCGATGCCGCGCACGCGCGCATCGTTCTGCTGCTGGGCCGCCGAGGTGTAGCGCTTGACGTCGCCATTGGTCGATGCGAGCCGCGCCAGGCTGATCTCCAGCTTCGACCTGGCGGCTTCGAGCCGCTTTTCGTTATCGAGCTTCTTGCCGGTCAGTTCCAGCAGCAGCGCGCGATCCATGTTCGGATTCTGCAGCGTCATCAGCGACTGGCCCGGCTGGAACGTGGTACCCACCGGCACCAGTTGCCTGGTGACCACGCCTTCGACGGGCGTGGTGATCAGGCTCACCGGACTGTTGACGATCGCGCGTTCCGACGAGCGCACGAAGATGTACGGGAACATCACCGAGAGGATGATCCAGATGATGAAGCCCACCATGCCATAGCTGGCCAGGCGCGGAATGGCCTGCCAGACGGGCCGCAGGCTCAGCGGGCTGCCCTGTTTGGCGACGGCGTCGTTGGGCGGCTGTTGCGGGCGCTGCGAAGGTGCAGGTGGCAACCGCGTTGGCACGGTCGGCTTTCGTTCGGAATTGTTGTCCATGCGAGCTCCCGGGTAAAAGGTGGCCTTCCACGATCGCCAACGTCGATCGCGGTTGATATTTCGCAGACAAGCGCTGTCCCGCCGCGCGAGCAAAAGCGCTCGTTCGGTTGGTTCAGTGCTGACGTCCCCCAACAATTTTTATGCGCCGTTTGCCCCGGGCCGTTGCTACGCCGCCGGGACAGGCGAGTGGATCCTGTGAACCGATCCATTGAACTGTCGACGCGCGCCCAGAACGGACCCGTGCAGACAGGTACTACGAGACGCGACGCGCCATGGAAGCCCACAGCACAACATCGCCGCTTTGATGCGATGCAACGCCGGAGCGATTCAAAGTTAGTCAGTTTGGACTTTGCTTGCTGTAAGAACTTGTAAGGGCTGTATGTCGGTCCACTTACTTCTCTACGTCGGAATAGCGCCAGAACGGTTGGATGTAGTGAGCGGCTGCATCAGAAATCGTGAGCGTTAACGGGACATTAAGAGGACATTAAGCCCACGCCGCCGCCCGCAGGTAGATCTTGCACGCGATGCGCAGTGCAGGACGGCATTGCGCGGCGAGAAGTACAACGCTCGCGTTTGTCTTGCGCGGATCAACGGTTGGCGCAGTGCAACGAAAACGAGATGAACGACTGTGTATCAGAGTGTGACGGCGCGGTTTGAACGCGCGGTAAGCGCGGAATTCCATACATCATGCCGTGATGTAAGTCGATGCGTAGCAGGTCGGCGATGGCAGCAAGGGCGCCAGAGCTGCGAGGCCAATGATTGTCGGCCGAAAGGTTTGAGTTGGACGCGCATCTATTGCGATAACAAAAGTTATCGCAATCGCATGAGCTGGCAGCGCAATGTGCGGGTGCCGAAGGGAGGGCGCAAACGGGGCAGGGCGGCGGAATGGCCACGACGCTGCCTGTGCGGCGCGGGCAAAAGTGGTCGATGCGCTCCAGAATCGTCACGGCAGGACGCCGGGCTTCTGCAGGGCAGCGCCGACTCAGTGTTCCCGAGCATTCAAAACCCTTGACGATTCAACGAAAATGGCCAGGACGGCGGCGCTCCGGCATGCCGCCCTGATAACAAGAGCCCACGCATGTCTCGCCTATCCTCGCTGCGCCCCGTCATGCCGATCCTGATCGGCGCCTCTGTCATGTTGTCGCTGGCCATGGGCCTGCGGCAGAGCCTTGGCATCTTCGTGCCGCCGCTGACGCGCGACATCGGCATCTCGGTGGGTGACTTCACCATTGCCGTGGCGGTCCAGAATCTGACCTGGGGTTGCTGCAGCCGTTCGCTGGCGCACTGGCGGTCCGGAGCGGCTTCCGGCCGTTGATGGTGGGCGGCTCGCTGCTCTATATCGTCGGTCTGGTGCTGCTGGCCACGTCCCACAGCATGTGGGCGATCGTGCTGGGCGGCGGGGTGCTGATCGGCATGGCGATGGCCAGCACCGGCACGGCCATGGCAATGGCCGCCGCGTCCAGCGCGGTCAGCGCGCAGGTGCGCAGTCTGGTGCTGGGCTGTGTCTCGGCATCGGGGTCGCTCGGCGCGATGATCGCGGCGCCGCTGGGCCAGAGCATTGCGGGCGAGCGGGGGCTGGCGCATGGGCCTGGCGTCGTTCGTGATCCTGGCGCTGATCATGCTGCCGGCTGCCTGGTTTGGCGGACGCGTCGACCAGGTACGCGCGGCACCAACCCCCGCGCAGGCGGAGCAGAGCGGCCGGCAGGCGCTGGTGGCCGCTCTGCGGCACCCGCCGTTCGTGGTGATGGCGCTGGCCTACACGGTCTGCGGCATGCAACTGGTATTCCTGACCACGCATCTGCCCGCCTATCTGGATATCTGCGGCATGGACCCCATGCTGTCCGCCAAGGCGCTGGGCCTGATTGGTGGATTTAACGTCCTGGGCAGCCTGTTTTTCGGATGGGCCGGCGGGCGGGTCAACAAGTTACTGTTGCTCGGCGGTATCTATATTTGCCGGTCGATGGGATTTATCTGGTTTTTCCACGCCTTGCCGACCCCAGAAACCACGATGGTTTTTGCCGCCGTGATGGGTTTTCTGTGGCTAGGCGTGTCGCCGCTGGTGCAGGGGTGGATCGCCCAGACCTTCGGGCTGCGCTGGCAGGCGATGATCGCCGGCGTGGCGTTTTTCAGTCATCAGATCGGCAGCTTTATCGGCGCTTTCGGGGGCGGCTGGCTGTATGACCTGATGCACGATTATGCGCTGGCGTGGAAGGTGGGGGCCGCGTTGGGTCTTACCATGGGGCTGATCCAGATCGCATTCGCATTTCTGGGCAGGACGCATACGCCACATCTGATACCCCGAACGGAGCAGGCATTTGACTGACACGTTGGCCAGCGTGGCCGTCGGCACACAGATGTCCGAAATGTGCGGATTTCGTGCAGTGCCTGTTGTTTAATCAATCGGCATAATCTGGCGTGAATGTGACATCGCTTTGAACCCGCAAGCGATTTCACGTGCGGGCAACGGCTTTCCCGCACGTTGCCCGCATTTTTCTGTCCGCATTACCATGGCACTATCCCCACAACAAAAACGCCTCGTCCAGTTGCTGAACGAGGGTTACACCCTGAGAATCGTTCGATCCCTGATTAATCGTATGCCCGTGCATGCGGAGCTGTTTTGCCCCGGGCATTCCTGGGTGGAAAACATCCAGTGGTGGCGTATCGGCAAACTGCTGCAGACACGCTGCGTCAAGCTCGATACGGGGAATGTCGCCGACGCCACGCAAATCGTGGCAGCCCGCGCGCCGACGTCCCGCTAAATCGGCTGATACTCGGGCAAGACGGGGCCGGCCGATTATTCCTTGACCGCCCCGGTCATTCCCGACACGTAATACTCGACGAAGAACGAATACACCACGGCCACCGGCAGCGAGCCCAGCAGGGCGCCCGCCATCAAGGCGCCCCAGTGGTAGACGTCGCCTTCCACCAGTTCGGTCACGATACCCACCGGCACGGTCTTGACCTCCGATGACGAGATAAACGTCAGCGCGTAGATAAACTCGTTCCACGACAGCGTGAACGCGAAAATCCCGGCAGAGATCAGCCCCGGTACGGCCAGCGGCAAGATAATCTTGACCAGGATTTCCCAGCGCGTGGCGCCATCGATCAGCGCGCATTCCTCCAGCTCGTACGGAATCGAGCGGAAATACCCCATCAGCAGCCACGTGCAGAACGGGATCAGGAACGTGGGGTAGGTCAGGATCAGCGCCCAGCGCGTATCGAACAGCCCGAGCTGGAACACGATCGATGCCAGCGGTATGAACAGGATCGACGGCGGAATCAGATAGGCCAGGAAAATCGCCAGTCCAACCTGCTTGGCGCCCTGGAAGCGCAGCCGCTCGATGGCGTAGGCGGCCAGCACGCTAGCCGCCAGCGACGCAAACGTGGACACCGTCGAGACAATGACCGTATTGAGCAGCCAGGACGGATAGGGCGTGTTGAATAGCAGTTTCTTGAAATGGGCGAGCGTGGGCGCCATCACGAAGAACGGATTGGCGCTTTGCATCAGCAACTCGCCATCGGGCTTGAACGCCGTGATGCCCATCCAGTAGAACGGGAACAGCAGCACGAACAGGAAGATGCCGATGGGTATATACAGCGTCACCCAGCGGCGCGGCACCGATTGCAGGTACTCCATGCCTTGCGATTCGTTCTCCGCCGCCTTTGCACGGGTCTTCATTTGTCGCCCCCCTGTTGCCACGCGCGCCGCTGCAGCCCGAAATACGAGAACAGGATGGCCGCCAGCAGGAAGGGCACCATCATCGTGGCCAGTGCCGCACCTTCGCCCAGCGACCCGCCCGGAATGGCGCGCTGGAACGACAGGGTAGCCATCAGGTGGGTGGCGTTGAGCGGACCACCGCGCGTCAGCACGTAGATCAGCTGGAAATCGGTAAAGGTGAACAGCACCGAGAACGTCATGACCACGGCGATGATCGGCGTCAGCAGCGGCAGGGTCACGTAGCGGAACTGCTGCCAGGGCGTGACGCCGTCGATGGATGCCGCCTCGTACAGCGTGGGCGAGATGGTCTGCAACCCGGCCAGCAGCGAGATCGCCACGAACGGGATGCCGCGCCAGACGTTGGCCGCGATGGTCGAGAACCGCGCGAGCCACGGGTCGCCCAGGAAGTCGATATAGCGGTCGATCAGCCCCAGCTTGACCAGCGTCCAGCTGATGACCGAGAACTGCGCATCGTAGATCCACCAGAAAGCCAGCGCCGACAAGGCCGTCGGCACGATCCACGGCAGCAGCACCACGGCCCGGAAGAACGACTTGAACGGCAGGTTGCGGTTCAGCAGCAGCGCCAGCCAGAGCCCCAGCGCAAACTTCAGCACGCTGGCGATCAGCGTGTAGAAGATCGTGTTGAAGAGCGCCAGCTGGGTAACCGAATCGCTGGCCAGGTAGGTGAAGTTGTCCAGCCCGATCCAGGCGCCGGGCCGGCCGATCTTGGTATCGGTGAAGCCCAGCCAGACGCCCAGCCCCAGCGGGTAGGTCAGGAAGATCAGCAGCAGCAGCGCCGTGGGCAGCATGAACAGCAGGCCCAGCGCCTGGCGGTTGTCCGACAGCCGGGACAGCATCGAGCGCGGGGCCGGCTGGGCAGGGGCCGCTGCGAGGCAGGCGGCGTCGCAGCGGTATTCTGCATGGCGTCAGGCCTTGTAGTAGCGCTCGGCGCGCTGTGCCGCACGGGCCGCGGCTTCCTTGGGCGTCTTCGACCCGCTGGCCGCCTCGGCCACCATGTCCAGCACGATGTAGTCGGCCATGGACGCCGCCGAGGCCGTGCCCAGCGGGCCGGCGTGGCCGTTGTCGAGCATCAGCGACGCCGCATCGCGGTACACGGTGTGCTTGGGATCCGCCGTCCAGATCGGATTGGCCTCGTACTCCTTGAGCGGCTGGCTCACGTAGCCGATGGCGGCCTCCATCCACGGGTTGTATTGCTCGGGCTCCATCATGAACTGCAGGAAGGCCTTGGCCGCGTTTGGATACTTGCAGTACTTGAAGATCATCATCTGCGTGATCTGCATCAGCTCGGTCGGCTTGCCGCCCTTGCCGATCGGGAAGTGCGCATGCTGGATATCCTTGGCCATCTCCTGCAGCTTCGGTTCCTTCGAATTCTTGGCCGCGTAGTAGACCGAGATGCCGTTGGCGGTCAGGCTGACCTGGCCATCCAGGAATGCCTTGTTGTTCGACGGGTCCTGCCACGACAGCGTGCCGGGCACGAAGGTCGGATAAAGCTGCCTGGCGTATTCCAGCGCGGCCCAGGTCTCGGGCGAGTTCACCACCACCTTGCCCTTGGTATCGACGAGCATGCCGCCGTGCGACCAGAGCAGCCAGTGGGCCCAGTTGTTGCCGTCGCCCACGGCCTTGCCCAGCGCAAAGCCGGCAGGCGTGCCCTTGGCCTTCAGCGCCTGGCACAGCTTCAGGAAGCCGGCCGTGTCCTTGGGGATGCTGTCGAAGCCGGCGGCCTTGACATGGCTTTCGCGGTAGACCAAGGCGTTGCCGACCACGCCCAGCGGCACGGCGATCCACTTGCCGCCGTGCATGCCGTACTTCTTGCAGACGTCGTACCAGCCGCCGTGCTTGTTGCCCAGATAGGTGGCCACGTCGGTCACGTCGACCAGCTTGTCGGGGTACTGCTGCGGATCGTCGAACCAGCCCAGCACGATGTCCGGCCCGGTGCCCACGCTGGCCGCCACGGCCGCCTTGGGCCGCACGTCCTCCCAGCCTTCGTTGTCGACGCGTATCTCCACCCCGGTCAGCTCGCTGAATTTCTTCGCGTTGGCGTTCCACAGGTCTTCGTCGCCCTGGACGAAGCGCTTCCAGCGCAGCACCCGCAGCTTGGCGCCGGCCTCGGGCTTGTACTGGAGCTGCGTGGCGGCGTACGCCGGAGTGCCCAGCGCGGTGGTGGCAGCCACGGCCGCCGTCGATACCAGGAAGTCGCGCCTTGTGAAGTTTCCGGAATGGCTCATTGCTGTGTCTCCTCCATGGTCATGCCAAGGGTGGTTATTGCCGTGCGGTCTGGCGAGGCAGGGCCTGTCCCGATTCGGCGTCGAACAGGTGCGTGTGGTGATGGTCGGGCACCAGATGCAGCGCCTGGCCAGCAGCAAAGTCGTGACGTTCGCGGAACACCGAAATGAAATCGGTCTCACCGAAGCGCGAGTAGACCTCGGTGTTGGCGCCGGTCGGTTCCACCACCGTCACCGTGGTCGGAAAGCCCTGGCCCGGCGCACCGTAGGCCAGGTGCTCGGGCCGCACGCCGTAGATCACGCGCTGGCCGTCGGTACCGGCGCCGTCCTGCAGGCGGCCAGGGGCGGGCAGCAGCGTGCCATCCGGAAACGCCACCCGCGCCTCGCCGTTCTGCCGGCGCAGCACGCCCGGCACGAAGTTCATCGCCGGCGACCCGATAAAGCCGGCCACGAACAGGTTGTCGGGATGGTCGTAGAGCGCCAGCGGGCGCCCGCGCTGCTCCACGCGGCCGTCGCGCATCACCACGATCTGGTCGGCCATGGTCATGGCCTCGATCTGGTCGTGCGTGACGTAGACCGATGTGGTGCGCAGCCGTTGGTGCAATTCCTTGATCTCGGCGCGCATCTGCACGCGCAGCTTGGCATCCAGGTTCGACAGCGGCTCATCGAACAGGAACACCTGCGGATCGCGCACGATGGCGCGGCCCATGGCCACGCGCTGGCGTTGCCCGCCGGACAGCTGGCGCGGGTAGCGGTCCAGCAACTGGCCCAGGCCCAGGATGCCGGACGCCTTGTCGACCTTTTCCTTGATGGTGTCCCTGGGTACGCCCGCAAGCTTCAGCGAGAACGCCATGTTGTCGTAGACCGACATATGCGGGTAGAGCGCGTAGTTCTGGAACACCATGGCGATATCGCGCTCCTTGGGCGGCAGGCGGTTCACCACGCGCTCGCCGATGGCGATCTCGCCGCCGGAGATTTCTTCCAGGCCGGCCAGCATCCGCAGCAGCGTGGACTTGCCGCAGCCGGACGGGCCCACCAGCACCGTGAACTCGCCATCGGGAATATCGATGCTGACGCCCCGTATGACCTGCGTCCCGCCAAAGGACTTCTGCACATCCCGGATCTGAACCGATGCCATGCGTTGCGTCTCCTTGTCTTGCGCCGGCGCCGTGCCCCGGGGGTAATGCGTCAGTGGTTGTCTTTCGGCACGGCAGCGCCGCTCTTGCCGACCAGGAAGTCCATGTCGGCGCCCAGATTGGCCTGCTGCACGTGCTCGAAGTACAGCCGCGTCCAGCCGCGCTCCATGGGTGGCGCCGGCGGTTGCCACGCGGCACGCCGCCGGGCCAGTTCCTCGTCGGATACATGCAGGTGCAGCTTGCGGGCCTCGACATCGAGTTCGACCATGTCGCCGTTCTGCACCAGCGCCAGCGGGCCGCCGGCGGCGGCCTCGGGCGTGACGTGCAGCACCACGGTGCCGTAGGCGGTGCCGCTCATGCGGGCATCGGAAATCCGCACCATGTCGGTGATGCCCTTGCGCAGCACCTTGGGCGGCAGCGGCATGTTGCCAGCCTCGGCCATGCCCGGATACCCGCGCGGGCCGCAGTTCTTCAGCACCAGCACACAGTGTTCGTCGACATCGAGCGATTCGTCGTCCAGGCGCCGGTGCATGTCCTCGCTGTCCTCGAACACCACCGCGCGGCCCGTGTGCTTGAGCAGCGCGGGCGTGGCGGCGGACGGCTTGATCACCGCGCCATCGGGGCTCAGGTTGCCGCGCAGCACCGCAATGCCGGCGTGGGGCTTGAACGGTTCATCGAACGCGTGGATGACCTCGCGGTTCCAGTTCGGTGCGTCCTTGCAGTTGTCCCACAGCGTGTTGCCGTTGACGGTCAGCGCGTCGCGGTTCAGCAGCGGACCCAGCTCGCGGATCACGGCCGGCAGGCCGCCCGCGTAGTAGAAGTCTTCCATCAGGTGGCGACCCGACGGCTGCAGGTCGACCAGGCAGGGCAGGGCGTGGCCCAGCGCATCCCAGTCGTCCAGGTTCAGCTTTACGCCGATGCGCCCGGCGATGGCCAGCAGGTGGATCACCGCATTGGTGGACCCGCCGATGGCCGCGTTGACCTTGATGGCATTCTCGAAGGCCTGGCGCGTCAGGATCTGCGACATGACCAGGTTGTCCTTGACCATCTGGACGATGCGCCGGCCCGAGGCCCTCGCCAGGATATTGCGGCGTCCGTCCACGGCCGGAATGGCGGCGTTGCCGGGCAGGGCCATGCCCAACGACTCGACCATGCAGGCCATCGTCGAAGCCGTGCCCATCGTCATGCAATGGCCGTGCGACCGGTGCATGCAGCCCTCGGCCTCGAAGAAATCTTCCTGCGACATATGACCGGCGCGCACTTCCTCCGACATCTTCCAGACATCGGTGCCGGAGCCCAGCTCCTGCCCCCGGAACTTGCCGCTGAGCATCGGGCCGCCGGAGATGCCGATGGTGGGCAGGTCCACCGATGCCGCCCCCATCATCAGCGCCGGGGTGGTCTTGTCGCAGCCCATCAGCAGCACCACGCCGTCGATGGGATTGCCGCGAATCGACTCCTCCACGTCCATGCTGGCCAGGTTGCGGAACAGCATGGCGGTGGGGCGCAGCATGGTTTCCCCCAGCGACATCACGGGGAACTCCAGCGGAAAGCCGCCGGCTTCCCACACACCGGTCTTGACCTGGTCGGCCAGCGTGCGGAAATGCGAATTGCAGGGAGTCAGTTCGGAATAGGTATTGCAGATGCCGATGACCGGCCGGCCATCGAACTGGTCATGCGGGATGCCACGATTCTTCAGCCATGACCGGTAGATGAAGCCATCGCGGTCCAGCCGGCCAAACCATGCCTGGCTGCGCCTTTTGGGCGGCCCCGGCGGATTGTCGTCGTTCACTCGGGTCTCCTGCGTTCTGCTTCTTGTAGGGGTGCAGATCCGGATGCCCGCGACCCAATCCCGCGCCGCACGCATGCCGAGTTGAACCGAGTCTAGGTCAGGGTATTGGACAGGTAAAGTGGTATTACCAATATGCGGTATGGGGCTTTCCCGGATGCGATCGACCTGCGCGGCATGACGCGGCGCAACAGGCGAGGGGGGCTTCGGGCGGGCTTCGGGCGGGCTTTTCGTGGCTGCAGATCAGCCTGCAATCAGCAGCATCGCCGCATGCAGCAGCACGCCGACCATGCCACCGACAAAGGTGCCGTTGATGCGGATGTACTGCAGGTCGCTGCCGATCTCCAGTTCGAGCTTGCGGCTGATCTCGTCGGCGTCCCAGCCCTTGACCACTTCGGCGATCAGCCTCGACACCAGATGCCGGTAGCGGCTCATCGTGAACCGGACGCCGCGCAGCCACCATTCGTTCAGCCCGGCCTGCAAGGCCGGATCGTCGCGCACGCTGGCCCCGAGCGATGCCAGCAGATCGGCCAGCATGGCCCGCGCGAGGGAATCGTGACGGACGGCGTCGGCGCTGATCCAGTCACGCAGCCGTTGCCATAGCGCGCGGTAGCTGTCCTCGCGCTCCAGGTGCCGCAGGAAGTCGCGCATCCAGAGGCGGCCGATGCGCCGGTAGCGGTCCGATGTGCGCAGCTTGAGGATGACGTCCCGCACGGCGTCGTCAAACTGTTGCCGCAGCGGATGCTCGGGTTCGGTGCGCACTTCGTGCAGCAACGCGATCACGCCCTGCATGAACTTGTTGACGATATAGGCATCGAGCCGTACCGGCGTGTAGCGCGATGCCTCGCTGAACTTGGCCTGCAGCAGCCCCGCGTTGTCGGCAAGCCATGCTTCCAGCGCCGTCAGGGCCCGCTCCAGCAACGGCTGGTGCCGCTGGGTCTCGGTAAGGATCTGCAGCAGATGGCCGGCGATGCCAGAGACATCGAGCGCCCGGAGCCCCGGCAATGCGCCACGCTGAATCAGGCGCGCGACTTCGTCATCATCGAACACGCGCAGCAGCGCGGGCAGGGCGTCCACGGCCGGATCGGCCAGCGCACGGCTGTTGCCGGGAGCCGCCAGCCACGCCGCCACCGACTGCGCGGAATTGTGCGTCCGCAGCCGATCGACGACCAGGTCGGGCGCCAGGAAATTGCGCTCCACGAACGTGGCCAGGTTTTCCGCGATGCGCTGCTGGTTGCGCGGGATCACGGCCGTATGGGGAACGGGGATGCCAAACGGATGCCGGAAGAGGGCCACCACCGCGTACCAGTCGGCCACGGCGCCCACGGTGCCGGCCTCGGCGAAGGCCCGAACCCAGGCCAGCCAGGGTAGTGGGGCTGGCCCAGCACGCTCGCCACCAGCAGGGCCAACATGGCCAGCAGCAAGCCGGTGGCGGTCGTGCGCATGCGGCGCAGGGCGCGGTCGCTCATGCCCGGCTCACCGCATTTCGTGCCGCTGGAAAATAGTCGCCATCACGCATGGTGGTCGATTCTACCCGCGTCAACCATCGACTCAAGCGCAGGCAGCGTCGAGGCACTCAAGCCATCGTCGCGGATTGTTTCAAGCTTGCGCCCGGCGCTTCCTGTCGTGGCGCCATAATCAGTACATTCCGAACCATGTCATGAGTGCGCCATGTCCCGACTCCGCTACAAGGAATTGGTAGACCGGTTCGCGGCCGATATCCACGAAGGGCGGCTGCGTCCGGGCACCCGGCTGCCTACGCATCGGGACCTGGCTGCGCGCGAGGGGTTGGCGCTGGTCACCGCCTCGCGTGTCTACGCGGAACTGCACGCGATGGGCCTGGTGAGCGGAGAAACCGGCCGCGGCACCTTCGTCAAGGAAGTCTTGCCGCGCGGCCAGGGCATCGACCTGCAGCCCTGGACGGACGATACCGTCGACCTGAGCTTCAACAATCCGTCGATGCCAGGGCAGGGCGACCTACTGAGAGCCGCGCTGCGCGAACTTGCCGGGGCCGGCAACCTGGATGCGCTGCTTCGCTACCATCCGCATGGCGGCCGCATGCACGAACGCGAGATCATGGCCAGGCATATCGCCGGCCGGGGTCTCGCCGCATCGTCCGACAATACCGTCCTGGTGAGCGGCGCCCAGCATGGCTTGACCGTGACAGCCTTGTCCTTGCTGGAGCCTGGCGACGTGGTGGCGGTGGACGCCTTGACATACCCCGGCTTCAAGCTGAGCGCCGACGCCTGCCGGCTCGAACTCGTCGCAATACCCTCGACATCCGACGGCCCCGACCTCGATGCCTTGACGGCCATATGCAAAAGGCGCCGGGTCCGTGCCATGTACACGATGCCGACCCTGCACAATCCGTTGGGATGGGTAATGAGCGCCCGCCGGCGACGCGACCTGGTGGCCATCGCCCGGCAGCACGGCTTGATCCTGATCGAGGATGCGGCCTACGCGTTCCTGGAAAAGCGGCCGCCGCCACCGCTGGCCGCGCTTGCGCCGGAGCTGACGGTGTATGTCGCCAGCCTGTCGAAGAGCGTCGCAACAGGACTTCGCATAGGCGTGGTCAGCGCGCCGCGCGACTGGATCCCCAAACTGGAGCGAACGATCCGCGCCACCACCTGGAACACGCCCACCACGATGACCGCCATCGCCTGCGGCTGGGTGGAAGACGGCACGGTGTCCAGGCTGGAGATGGAGCGACGCCGCGATGCCACCCAGCGCCAGAACGTAGTCACCGACACGCTGGGCCATCGGCACCCCGTCCGCCACGCGTCGTCGTACTTCGTCTGGCTTCCGCTACCGCAGGAAGTCCGGGCGGATACCGTCTCCAAGGCGTTGCTGAACGAGCGCATCTCGGTGTCGACGGCGCATCCCTTTGCCGTTAGCAAACACGTGCCTCACGCGATCCGCCTGGCGCTTGGCTCGGTAAGCCTGGACACTTTGCGGCTCGCCCTGAAAACAGTCGCCAGGGTTGTGGAGCATCATACGGATTTGTAGCGGTAGTGCGGATGAAGGGTGTGGTCAGAGAGTCAGACGACGAGAAAAGTGATGGGGTAAAATCTGATAAGAATTATCTACTTACGTAGACTTTGTCGCTGCATTCAACACATATTTTCGTCTTTTTGGGGATGAAATATTCTATCGGTTCTACGCCGAAGATGTAATTGTGTGTCTTTTCGGGAGCGACCGCAGCCGTTGTCATGCTGCCTATGTCTCCGCTGGCGTGTGAGCGCCGCCTACCCGCCCCTACCTCCCTTGAGCTTGCAGGCAAACGGCGAAAGCCTTGGTTCTGCGCTCTTGTCTCAGAGCTCCTAGTAATCGCCTGCAGTTCATGGAGTTCATTCCGCTCCACTCCACACATTGTCCCCGCAACCGAAAGTATTTTTTGGGGAAAGTCCTTGGGTTTAAATGCGAATTTTGCGATTTTCTGATAATAAAAATATTAAAATTATGCGCACTATGCAACCAGTTTCATAGGGTTACTGATACCGTTATCTACTCACAAAATTTTCTACCATATATTCTCCAAGACTCGCCGTTGTGACTCATCATGTATCACGCCGCAGACCAGCACAGATTGAGCCCGGCTGAATTTGTTAGAAATCCAAATCGCGGCCACGCGTCGGTCTATTTTTTGATTCCCCAAAAAATGATCGTCGCTTTGGCATTTTCGGCGTGGTTGCATTTTCGCATTTATTGCTAGCCGAAGGAAATCCTGAAATACTGTCGTATCTTCCATCCAGGCCACCAAAAGAAAATCTGAAAAAAATACAAACAAACAGTTGATGTTTTATATCAGTCTGGCAAGACGGAGTGTTGGCACTTCAATCACTCTAGGAACGGGGAACCCACGCGACACAAGAATAGGATAACCAAGACCGAAGGCGAAATCCGAATGGCGCAATGGCTGCCCCATAATTGGATGTTGCTATGTTCCTATCGAACACGCGTTAGAGGAGCTATAGACCCGAATCCCAGGGCCCTCCCAGGATTAATTAGCGCCAGAAGTAGCTTCACGCTCCAGGAGGTTCTCGCACTAGAAGATTGTGATCCCGCACACTTACTTGCTAGTGTGGCGCGCTACTTGGCAAACGGGAAACTTAAAACCGAACTTCGTACTAGCGCATTTCACCGACGTTCCCTTCTAGAACGGGTTGAATAATGGGCGGGGGCGCGCGGAGATCGTTGATTCAACAATATCACGGTGAGCTTGTCGACTGGCCCCATCCCGATATCACCGTTCTTGACGATGCGACTCGTCGAACGTTTCTGAATCGAAAGCTTGCCGTTGAGTTATATGCTGCCGATATTCCCTACGGTGAGATTCAAGAACAGACAAAATTCTCGCCAAACGAAGTGAGGCGCTTGCTCCGACGATGCGTGGCATCAGCAGGGGAGGGGTGTATTGTAGGATTTTATGCGTTGCTTCCGAGTTTTCGCATTAAGCCTTACTTCAGAACGAAACCCATTATTGCGAAGCATCCATTGGCCGATCAACGCTCTAGTGGTTACGCTGGCGCGCTGGCGCAGTTATTCGAAAAGTTTCCTGATGTCAAGAAAGATTTAATACAAAAATTCTTTCTGCAGCCGGATAAACAAAAGAAGTCAAAAAATAGCCGTTCGCCGCAGTTAGGGCCGCAGCCTTATATTGAAATACATGGCGAGTTTCTTTCTGAATTACGGACAAAAGGGGTTGGAGAGAATGAATGGCCCTTCCTGACGGAAGACAAGGGTAGACGATCCCTTTTGCGCTTCCTTCATTCTTTGAAGAATGAAAGATCAGAGCGTGCGGTAAAAGCCAGAATGGGTGCTGAGGCGACTAACAATCTAGGACATGGTATGGGTCCTAATGCTCTCATATCGCCACTTCTCCCGTTTGCAGTCGTAGAGCTTGATTACACAGTTATTGATATTCCCACTCATGTTAGGGTGATTGATCCCAACGGTACAGGGCATTTGATACCTATATCTCGTTGGTATCTAGGGTTGCTGGTCGAGGTAAAAACAAGCGCAATTTTGGGCGCACATATCTCTCTGGAAGTTAACCCGAGCGCCGATTGTGCGTTGCAGACGATGTTGAGCAGTGTGCCTGTCGTGTTAGACGCACGGAATTCTGGTGACGTTCGCATTGAGGTACGTAGCACCAATATGGATTTGTTGCACGCGGCCCCACCTTGATATGCTCGTTGATACCGCAGTTGGCAGGGCAAGCATTCAGTTTGCTTAGGGTGGATAACGGTTGGTGCAATATTGCAAATGATTTTGTAAATAACGTTATTGATGTATTTGGTTGTGCCATTGAGTTCGGCCCCCACGTGCCTGGTGGGGAAGGTCGTTAGTCGAAAGGATCATTGGGGTTTCAAAAGAACGCGGAGAGCATCGCCTGAAGGCCACATACGCGTCGGGCCCCGACGATGTTCGCCGGCCCCCCGATGTCGAACAGCTCGGTTTAAATGACGGAATCGACCTTGATTTTGTGGTCGATATGTTGAATGCCGTTGTCCGTGAACATAATACTATCTCAACCGGTGATCGACTTAATGGTGCAACTGTAATTAATGTTCTGCAAAGATTCGTAGATAAGCATGAGCTTCTATGGGTTCCACAGCCTCTACCAAGATCTATCAATTCAAATGATCGACTCCTTATGCACCGACGAAAGGTGGAGGTTAGGGGAGAATGGGGCGTCCATACGCGTAGGCCGTACATTAATACGGCATACTGCCGATATACAAATCCTCGTATCGCTTCTGATTTTTCTATGATAGGAAGAAAAGTGTTTGTCTACATCAATCGTCTCGATGCGAGAGAGGCATGGGCAAGTGACGCGGAAACTGGCGAGAATTTGGGCAAGCTATACGGTGAGGAAAAATGGGAAAACTGGCGATGTGCATTGCGGGTCAGAGAACTGGTAGGCGCAAAAGCAAAGGGACGGCCCCGAGGCCGGAGCCCCGATATTTATGCTAGATCCGGAAAAGTAGATTATGAGTTTGTAACGAGCGAAAATAGCGGCGAAAATATCGGAAAAAAACTGCGCTTGCGATAGCGAAAGTAGCTCGGGATAGCTTTACTGGTTCGAAATCAGCATCCCTAAAGCCGGCCGAAGAAGATAACCACAATAATAATGTTGGGAGTGATAACGATCTGCTTCCAAATATAAATCCGCGCGGAATATTCAAGCTGGATTCGGGGAATAAGAAATGATTGCGTGCGATCGTGGAGAAAGAAATGGATGAGGGTCATCTTCGAGCATTAATGCTGCAGCACCCGATTATATCCAAGAAGAGCAGAGCGGAATCACCATTATGGACACTCCCGATATCGAATTTTTATGACAACGCCAGAACTTTATTGTTTCTCAGGCAAAGTTTTTTCATAGAAGAGATCGCTGGCGAGGGAAAAACCATCATGATGAATGTCCTTCGTGAGCGGTTACCAAGAGATCTCAGCGAAATTCACGTACTCTCTTATAGAGGCTTAAATAGGGAAATATTTTCTCATGGTGGATTTGTGAGGGATTTGCTTTATACGGTTAATCATGCTGCTCTTGATGGAAATTCATACGAATTAAGTCGGAGATTGATTAATGACATTGTGGCTTCTGCACTGGAGACTAATTGGAAGCTAATTGTGATGCTGGTTGACGAAGCGCAGGCCCTTCGTCCTATAGATTTCGGTTTATCAAAGATCTGCATAATGAATTAGAAGAGGTGAGGATTGATTTCGTCGTGATTTGTTGTGGCGAGTCTCCAAAAATTCGTGAATTATTCAGAACCTTATCCAGTGAGCAGCAAATAGGCTGCCTGGATCGGTATTTTAGGCATCGGCTGAGACTCAGCGGATATGGATTGGAAGAGCTGCAAGATCTGCTTGAGGTGATCGACGTGAAAAGATGGCCGACGGATTTGGACCAACATGGACAGAATTTGTTTTCCACTCGGATATGCCTCTGGCTTTCGCCTAGCTAATCAAGCCAGTTTATTTTGGCAGGCAATGAAGGAGGTACATCTTATAAGAGACGATAAATATCAGAACCAAGTCAAAATGGAAAATTGCTTTCGAGGCGTATTTTCGATGCTCTTGGGTTTTTAGCGTTTAAGGGTATGGATAAAGATTGCCCAAACTTCGAGTTTCCAAAGGAAGATTGGCAGAGTGCCGCTAAGTTTGCAGCTAAATCGGCCTGGGATGAAAAACCGGATGCCACGGATAGACCAGACTGCTCTCAAGCTTAGGCATGAAAGACGCTCACTGGTGCGGTGGTGGATTAGATTCGATACCAAATGAGTCTTCATTCGGGTATTTCATCGGTTGTGTTGGCTGAATGCAGTTGGCATGCAAGCCGCAATGAGGTTACTCGATGCTCCGAATTTTCCCACGCGCACGCAGACTTTTTCGGCAAGCTGAAACGAATCCGCCATGTCATAGAGCGAGTTAACTTCAATAGTACTAGGTTTCCAGAGGAGCGTTCGCTGGTGGCTGGGGAGGTTTCAAATTTGTTGGGCGCCATTTTTACTAGTCGCCTTAGATTTGTCCCGTTTGTTTGGAGTCCGGATATCACTCGATCTGGTTTCAGTGTAGCAAGTTAGCGCGATGCCCGATTCACAATGTTGATATACATGATCGTTGCATGAAGTGTAGTAGCCTTCTCTCCGATATAGGTATTTTGGAAAACTTCAGAGAGGCGCTTCATTGTCCGGTATGTCACTGTGCATTATCGGGGGCGCCCCTTAGTCCAGGAGTTTTGTCGAAAGCTACCTCCACGAACATCGAACCCACGTAAAAATATATCGACAAGCATTCTCTACGTTGAATGAGTGGGTAGAGGATGTCTCCGCTCGCGGTGACAGTTGGATCGCCTACTCCAACGTCGAAATATGGGCCGCGGATGCGGAATGTGCCTTTGCGATTGCATGTGCGCTGGCAAAGCCTCCGGAGATATTGGAACGGCCATCATGCAACGGCGTAGCCCTGTTCTGGCAACGACATTTGGCGGGAAATATGTCATTCGTGCCTTTGTTTACTATTAGACGGCGCGAAGACGAGCTTATACGCGTTGTCTATTGCTGCACTTTGCGGCTTCTGCGTTCTTATGCTGCGGGTATTGCGAGCTCCGGGAGGGTTCCGCTGAAGCAATTTGTCGTCTTCAGGAAGGGCGACGGAATACAAGTCAGCACAGGGGATGCACGAGTACAGGCCTACCTGCTGCTACGCTATTTTGTGGAACAACCTGCCAATAGTGTTATCGCGCTTGATTCAGCAGTAGAACAGGTGTCGCCAAGTAGAGATTTGGGATGGTTTCTCTCCAGGGACGAGAACTCGAGAGCATCGACCCGAGCAGGAATTCTATTGGCGTATGCGACAATGCATCGTGCGATTCGAGAAGCAGCGACCTCCGGATTTGTGAAATGGGATCGTCTGATCGAACTGGTACAAGGTGTCGTCATGGCCCATCAATACTCGGAGACTGTCGAGCGGGGAGTCGTAGTATTCCGGATGCCCGTGGGAATGCCTTTGGCTCCGTTTCGGCCTTTGCCGAATCTTCCCCGCATTTCTGCGTAAGAAATCTGAAATCGGGCATCGCACGGTGGTGGTCGGAGTCATGCGCCAACTCGCCAGCAGCGAAAGCACCTTGAAAGCGGGAAAGCCAGCACGCCCCTTATGATCCCGAGAGGGCGTGGTCGGACCTTCAACGGGCCGATATTTGAGGCTGTGTGGCCGAAGGAAGCACAGTTTAGACGTCCGGCCGTTTCTCATGAACTCGCCGGGCTTTGCGTCAGTGCCGCTGCAGCGTTTCGAGCTTCCTTGGCGGGTATCCGCCATCACTTTGTTTTCGTTGGAGGCAGGCTGGAACGAAAACTAGTTCCGGAGGTAGCGAATGTCACCCGATCGGCAGCGATGTCTTGCCTCGAACTGTTATGGATTCTGTGCGGGCCAGCTTCTCCAGGGCATACCGACCAGTAGGCCGAGTGCCCGATCAACTCTCGGCAACTGACCCAACGTTGGACATTGATCGGCGCTTTCAATGGCTGGAACGCCGCCGCACGCTCCAATACGAGTGATTCTAAGAAAGCTGACGGTACATGCGACGTGAGCCACTCCGCGTACGCGCTGGTTGCGCTAGCGTAATTCGTATTGTGCAGAGCCGGTCCAACCCTGTGCATGGGAGCACGTGCGATACAACTTGTTGCCTCGGATTTCATATTGAGGAACTGCGCTCCAGCTGTCTGCATGCGACACGGTACGGTACACCTTATCGCCACGGATCTCATACTGAGGCAGGCCAGTTCAACCGCTAACATGGGACACCGCCCGGTAGACCTTGTTGTCGCGAATCTCGTATTGCGGGAGGCCAGTCCAGCCATCGACGTGGCTCACCGTTCGGTAGCTTTTTGCCATCACTTTCGCCAGATATGTCCCACACCAAAGCCACATCGGCCCAGTCATTCGGCAATGCCTGACGCGCGTGCTAGGTCGGGAGCGTCAGGGAGGCTTGATAGCCGCCGCCAAACGCGCCCTCGAAGTCATACTCATACAAGGTTGTTCGTCCCATACCCGGCTGACGCTGGCCCAGGAAGAACGTAAAGGCGTTGGGCGCCGCAATAAAAATATGCATTGGAGGTTTCACGTCCTTCCGCTCCATATTGATGCGCTGAACCAAGGCTTCGGCGAGTTCGAAAGCGTGCCTGCCGCTTGCGACCGACTGCGCTCCCGATCCGCACGACGGTTTCGCGACTAATAGCTTGCTGACGCCAGGCAAGGCGGTGGCAATATAGCCGCGCACCGCGTCGGGAATATCGTGGGTGAGCGCAACAGCCACGGCCATCTCTCCTGACTCTGACGTCAAGTCTTCCACTTCAAAGTTCCACGTCGGCCAGTCTGGATTGGTGAAAGTGTCCGTCGCGCTCCAGCTTTGCCGGTCGATCGTACGCTGCTCGATTTCCACGTGCCGTCCAGACTTGATGTTGACGACGGACCCAGCGGCAAACGCCAGCGTCAAGTGGGCGTCTAGCGCCAGGAGTAACGGTTGCGGTTCGCGCGCCGCGTCAATGAGAAAGCGCTTGAGCGCGGGGTACAGGTTGCCGGTCCAATCTTGCTGGTCGCGAATGGCCCGATCGTTGAAATACGGTATCAAGTCCAGGACGGTGCTGCATCGTTCCTCTAGTCGGTCGAACGCGTGCTCGAACGACTTGACACCCACTAGTGTCCTTGGAGAGTTCCTTTTCGCAAACAGATTCTCGCGCTGGCAGGCGTCCCGAAAGGTGTCCCGCGTGAACTCGAGGCGACCCTGGGCGAGCCATTGGAAGACGATGTCGTCATACCGGAAGCTACTCTCGTTCAGCGGTATGCGAAGCAGTCCCCGGTTCTCGAAGTGCATGTCCAACAGTTCGCGGAGGTCATCCAGCGATGTGGAGTCGGTGTCGAGCGAAAGCGTGCGGGCCAGTAGACGCAATTCGGCATCGTCGATGCCCAGATGTTCCCGCCACAGTTTCCGGATCCGGCCTGTCGCCGACGCATCGGTCTTCGTGCCAAACAACTGCTCCAGGCGAATGGCTTTGTGACGCTGATGGATAAGGGGTCGGAGCGGGTCGGTCTGCGCGATCCGCCAGTTGGTTAGCAATTTGAATCGGACCCCGATCCCGTCTTTCGCGTGGGCGTGCTGAGCATTTCGGGCCCGCTGAAGAAAGGAAAAACGATTGGCGTTGATCCACTCGGGATCTATGAGGTCGCTATGTCCGAAGTCGCTTACCGAAACGTGCCACTTGCATTGCGTGTACTCCCGCAGGATTGGTTTTCCTTCTGGGTCATTTGGTGCACGGCTGGGGTCATATTCCACCCATACGTCGTCGAAGCCTTTGGGACCGGATTCGAAACCCACGCGAATGACGGGGCTGTTAGGGTCAAGCAGGCAAACGGCCTTGCGCCAGAAAATCCGGGCCTGGAAGTTGTCGCCGTCCCGACGCACAGGCGCTTTAGTTATCGGCAGTCGATAGCTGACGCGCGGCGGGACATGCATCCGCATCGATGCCGTAGCCCAGCAAATGCAGGGCCGCGGCATGGATCGACGCGTGTTCGTTCGATATAGCTCCCGCGAAGCTTCCATAATTGCGAACTTACGATAATTTCGATTATGGAAGGGCTTCCATAATCGAAAGGCATGGCTCTTCGCAGACACCGTGGCCGGCGCCAAGGCAAGCGCCATGATCTATAGCCTGATGCTGACGTGCCGGGCCTGTGACGTCGAGCCATATGCCTATCTGCTCCACGTGCTCACAGAGTTGCCACAGCGAACGCCAGACGCCGACATCAGCGACCTGTTGCCGTTCAGCTTCGCCCCGCCGAAAGCCGCCCCGCCGCATCCTGCCTGAATACGCTCGTCGCACTCAAGGTGTGCCGAAACTGGCGCTTACGATGGGCAAGCCCTTTCGATGCCGGGCGCCATAGTTGACCAACGTAGACGCGTTGCTCCGCAGGTACCCGCAGACCTTATCTAGATTCCACCACAGCGTACTGAATTCATACCCCGCTCTGGTCAGGAGCTGCGCGTCCAATGCCTTGATGCGCTCCAACGCTTTGCGGCCCTTGCCATGCCACGCGAGCCACTTGGCGTGCGTGATTTCGGTCTCTATCGACTCTCGTTCCAGTGAATCGATAACCTTACTGCCGAACACGGAACGCTGCGCCGCTTTGAACTTCATAGCGATGTGGAACCAATCGAGAATCCTGCCGCGTGCGAGCTGACTGCCCCGGATGGTCTTCTCAAATTCACCGGCGTCGTCGCTGATCACGGTAACGCGCTCGTCGGTCGCCACACCGTTTCGAGTGAGAAATTGATCCAGCCGCGCTACTGCCGAGGTAACTTCCCGGTGCACATAGGCATAGAACTTTGGCGGCCTGTCGGTGAACGTCGCTCGTCCAGCGATGAGGTTGACATGTCGGCCAAGGCCCCTCACCGAGTCGCAATGCCGCAACCACGCCGAGTCAACGCTCACGGTCGCGACATGGCTGGATTCGCGAACCTGGACGCCTCCGTCGAAAGGGGGCAGCTTCGCAATATCACGCTCGATGTCAGCGTCGAGTTGCTTTCCGATAGCACGAATCCGATTTCGAGTGCCGCTGAACGAAATGCCCTTGTCCAGAGGCAGTATTTCCTTCAGCATCGCCGTGGCCTGCCGATATGGCAGATGGCTTGCCCACTTCGCCTGGAGGTATTCCAGCTCTGGCGTGGCGCGATTAGTCAGCGCTTTAGACAAGGGATGGATCACGGATCGTGGCGTCGGCACAGTCCGTTGGCAAGCACACGACCACAGCCTCGGACTGTTCACCATCACCTTGCCATACACCGTGCGCACCACCGTCGAGCGCTGGTCCTTGTGGCTCAAAGCCGCCCCGCAACTCCTGCAATGAGTCTGGCCCGAAAGCCATCCCGCGACTTGTTTCGAAACCAGCTCGGTCTGAACCTTGGCCAACAGCGAGCGGCCCTCCGCGAGGGTCAGGCCCAGATCCGCAAGACTACCGTCACGGCGCTCGATCACTGCCAAAACGCCCTCACCGGCATGGCCAATATCGCTGCCCTCGTCCGCCAACCTGGCTTCGATGATCAACCGCATGGCTTGCTCCCACCGTTGCGATACCGATCAGCCTAGTTCACATACAACCGGCGCGGTGCCTAAGCGGCACTTTCTTGGTGTCCTCCCCAACCTTTGCACGCTCTCCAACGGATAGCGAGAAGATGTTGTTCGAGCGTGAGAAACGCAAATACAATGCGATGCATAGGCCAGTCTGTTCTGGTTGTCGTGTGGCGCCTGGAAAACATCGCACGATATCAGAGCAGTACTGGCCTTCCTTATGTCCGTTGCGTCTCGCGCTGATTGCGGAGATGTTCAGAAAATCGCCCCAGCCGTTCGCGGGATAAACGGCCCTCCCCAAACCTCAGATTGCGCGGGACGTAACAACCCGCAGCCGCAGAAGCTCGATATTGGCGCGGCCATACATTTGGCGCTTGAGGAGCTTGAGCCTGTTGACATGACCCTCCGTCTGGCCATTGCTCCATTGCAGCCTGACACGCGCGGTGGAGCCTGCATGCCCCCATGCCCTTCATGTCGCCTGTTTGGAAGCACAATCCGTTTCTGCCGCGGGAAGAACACTCTCGGAGACGCTGCGCAGCTTGTGAAGCAAGGCAACAGAGTCGCGCTCAATTCGCTTACGCAAAACCAGCCGATCAGCCATGCGGGCCACCACACTGGAAAACCGATACTCCAGCGTCCGCACGAAGCGCGTGCCAGTGGCTGTGCCGATGCACTCATACGTGACGAACATCTCAAGACCCCGGTTGCCACGGGCCCGGGTTCGCCAGAGCCGATCCGGAAGACTTTCCACGACTTCCCACTGCAACTTGCCTGCACGGCCGCCGACGTACGCAAAGTGGCTCCCAACCGGCAGCGACCCTCCCTGCCCGGTGATCGCTACGTGGTAAGGATGCCACTCGTGCCAACGAAGCGGAGTACTCACGTAGGCCAGTACCTGGCTTGGCGTCCGGGCGATATCAATGGAATGCTGCATCTTGACGGTGGGGACCAGGCTCTCGCTTGCTTCTTCGGGCTCCCAATGAAGGGTTCCATAGATCCAGTCCCACAGTGGAAACACTACGGCGAAGTTCTTGGTCTGCATCAGGTCACGGCGGTGATGCAACTCATGCAACCGCCGCATGTGGCGAATCCACGGCAGGCGACAGATCGGATTCTGCGGCGGGAGGTGCTCGCAGGCATGAAAGATCTCGTAGCTGAGATAGCCGCCCAGTAGCGTGGCGGCAAACAGCGCAGCGACGTTCGCATTGACCAGGCCGATGATCGACCAAGCGAGCAGCGCGCCAATGCTGTAGACAACGATCAGCCATGCCGGGAACAGAATCACCCGCCAGTCCTTGGCGAACTCGTAGCGCATCTGGTCATCTGCGAAAAAACTATGATGGTCGCCCGTGTGGCGCTGGTAGAACGCCTTCGCGAATCGCTTCTTGTTGTGCCCGAGACCCTTATGGGTGCGGTACTCGCCACTGCTGTAGAAAATTAAGGTGGCCGGCACAGTTAGCCACTCCACCGCGCTGACGTGGTCCAACTTGTTCAGCAAGAAGAGGATCAAGGTCACGCCGAAAACAAGAACGAAGCCAGCATGCAGCCAGGGGTTGTAGTAAGGCGAAATGTTCGCCCGGTATTTCTTCCGGAAGGTTTGGGTATCAAAAGACATGATCGGCTCTCAAAGACTGTTGCGCTGTCGGGCTCGCGATACGTGGCCAGTTCCGCCAAGCCCCCGCGGACCTTTCTGACGTCTGGCGCCAGTAGGTCGCTTGGTGTTGTAGTCTATTGGTGCGATCATTTTCATTCCAATGGATATTGATGATGAGAATTATTGATGAATCAGAATTTGCAGCAGATTGATCTCAATCTCCTCTTCGTGTTCGACATGCTGATGCAGGAGCGCAACCTGTCACGCGCGGCCGAGCGACTGCACAAGAGCCAGCCGGCGGTGAGCAATGCGCTCAGTCGTCTGCGCGAGCAACTGGGGCAACCTCTTTTCCGCCGTACCGCTAAGGGACTCGAGCCCACTGCCGGGGCGATGACGCTGCACGTGCCTGCGTATTTCGGGGCGCGTGATCAGCGATTTCGGGGGAACGTGATCACCTGTTTCGGGCGGATGCTGATCGCTGGTTTCGGCGGAACGTGATCACTTCGGCGATGCCGCCGAAATCGGTGATCAGCTTCCCGAAACGAGTGATCACGTTGCCGAAATAGGTGATCAAGCAGCCGAAATGGGTGATCACGCACCGCAATGGGGCCGGGGTTAGGGGTGGGACTGCGCATGGACTAGAACGCCGGCGATACGCTGCTTCCTTTTTCAAGGAAGCAAGCTGATGCCGGCCAACCGGATGACCATGCGCAAAATCAAGGAAGTGCTTCGCCTGAAGTGGGCGTGTGGCCTTTCGCACCGGCAGATCGCTAGGGCGACGGGTGTGAGTGTTGGCGCCGTTTCGCAGTACGCGGCAATGGCGAAGGCAGCGGGGCTGGATTGGCCGCAGGCGGACAGCCTGAACGAAGATACGCTGGAGCAGCGGCTGTTCGGCGCGCAGAAGCCGGCCAACAGCCCGGGCGGGCGGGTGATGCCGGACTTCCCCTATCTGCATCGCGAGTTGCGCCGCAAGGGCGTGACACTGCAGTTGCTGTGGGAGGAATACCTGGAGGCGAATCCAAACGTCCCCATTTACCAATACACGCAGTTCTGCTGCCGTTACCGGGACTGGGCAGCGACGCTCAAGCGGTCCATGCGCCAGCAGCACCGCGCCGGCGAGAAGCTGTTTGCTGACTTCGCCGGTCAGATGGTGCCGATTCTGGATGCGGAGGGCGGCATTGCCTTCGAAGCCAGCATCTTCGTCGCTGTGCTCGGCGCTTCAAATTACACGTACGCGTGCGCCACCCGGGGGCAGACCACTGCCGACTGGATCGGGGGAATGGTCTGCGCGATGGAATTCGCCGGCGGCGTGCCCGAGCTGCTTGTTCCGGACAACCCGCGCGCGCTGGTGGCTCGCCCTGACCGATACGAGCCAGTGCTGTCCCGAACTGCAGAAGACTTCGTTCATCACTACGGCACGGCCATGCTGCCAGCACGGCCACGCAAGCCGCAAGACAAGGCCAAGGTCGAGACTGGCGTACTGATCGTCGAGCGGTGGATCCTAGCGCGGCTGCGCAATCACCGCTTCTACAGCTTGGGCGAGCTCAACAAGGCTATCAAGAAGCTCGTCGCCGACCTGAACGACCGACCGTTCAAGAAGCTGCCTGGCACGCGCCGGGAGTGGTTCGAGCGGTTGGACCGGCCAGTGCTGCGACCGCTGCCGCCGCGGCGCTACGAAGTTGCAACGTTCAAACAGTGCCGCGTCAACGTCGACTACCACGTCGAGATCGACGGCCACTACTACAGCGTGCCGCATGCCCTGGTGCGCAAGGCGGTGGAGGCTCGCGTAACTCGCCACACCATCGAGATCCTGTACGGCGGCAAACGGGTGGCGCTGCACGCGCGCAATACCCGCAAGGGCAGCCACAGCACGGTCAAGGAACACATGCCGGTGGCCCACCGCGCGCACCTCGAATGGACGCCCGGCCGGCTGCTCAACTGGGCAGCCTCGATTGGGCCCAACGTCGCCGTCATCGTCGAATACCAGCTCACCCACAAGAGCCATCCCGAGATGGGCTATCGCGCCTGCCTGGGTCTGCTGAGTCTGGCCAAGAAGTACAGCAAGGAGCGGCTCGAAGCCGCTTGCGCCCGCGCCGTCGCCATTGGCTCGCTCACGCGTAAGTCTGTGGTCTCCATCCTTGAAAACCATCTGGACCGGCAAGCCACTCTGCCGGTATCGCAAACCGAGTGGCATTCCCCATGCACGACAACGTGCGCGGACCCGACTACTACCATTAGGAAAACTATGCTGATGCAACACACCGTCGGCCAGCTCAAGGCCCTGAAGCTCGACGGGATGGCGCGGGCCTTCGAGGAACAGTCTGCCCTGACCGCCAGCTCCAGCCTGCCGTTCGAAGAACGCTTCTCCATGCTGGTCGACCGGGAGATTGCTTGGCGTGACACCAGGCGCCTGGAGCGGCTGCTGCGCTCGGCCAAGCTCAAGCACGCCCAGGCATGCCTCGAGGATGTGGTCTATGACGGCAGCCGCGGTCTTGACCAGCGGCTGGTCGCCAGCCTGGCCAGTTGCGACTGGATCCGCAATGCTCAGAGTCTCATCCTTACCGGGGCGACCGGTGCCGGCAAGTCCTGGCTGGCCTGTGCGTTTGCTCAGCAGGCCTGTCGGCAGGGATTCTCTGCGCTCTACCTGCGGGTGCCGCGACTGTTCGAGGAACTGCAGATCGCCCACGGCGACGGGAGCTTCACCCGCCGCCTGGCACAGCTCGCGCGCATCGATGTCCTGGTGCTGGACGACTGGGGCCTACAGGAGCCTTCTAAAAGCGCACGCGGCGATCTGCTGGAAGTTCTGGACGATCGCGTCGGCACCCGCTCGACCATCGTGACCAGCCAGCTCCCGATCGAGCATTGGCACCAGTGGTTGGATGATCCGACGCTGGCTGACGCCATTCTGGACCGGCTGGTCCACCAGGCGCACAAGGTATCGCTCAAAGGCGAATCCATGCGCAAGCGCTCGGCTACCGACGTCAAGAAACGGGCATCGTGATCACCTACGCTACAATCTCCTGACCGCGCAGTACCACCTTCCTTCCCTGATCACGTTCGCCGAAACCGCTGATCACCTTCACCGAAATCCGCAACGTGCCGGTACGGCAAGCCCTGCGCTTGCTGCAGGCAGGGCTTGCCGTTCAAGAGAGTTTTCAGCCGGACACGGAGCGAACCTTCCGACTGTCGATGAATGACTATGGGCAGCTACGGCTGTTACCGAGCCTGATGACCCGGCTGATGGCGCTGGCGCCGCAGGTGAAGCTGCAGGTACTGTCGGACGAAGGTGCCCTGATCCCGCAGCGACTGGCCAGCGGAGATCTGGACTTGGCGATTGATTACCTGTACTTCGACGACGCCGATTTGCTCTACCAACCGATTCACGAAGAGCGCCTCGCAGTTATCGGCCGACCGGGCCACCCTGCATTCAGGGAAGGCCTCGACAAGACGGCGTATCTGGCCGCACAGCACGTCTCGCTCTTGCCGCGAGCCGGCCGCGGCAGTCCGCTCGAGATCGTCCTGGGCTCGGCCAAAGTGCAGCGCCATGTGCAGTTGCAAGTTCCGCACTACCTGACCATTCCAGCCATCGTCGCCAGCACCGATTTGCTGGGTACCGTGCCCTGGCACTTGGCCAGGCATTTCGTGCACAACTATGGCTTGCAGCTCGCGGAGCTTCCTTTCGAAACGCCTGCGGTGCAGGTCAGCTTGATATGGCACCGTCAACAACAACACATGTCTGGTCTGCAATGGCTGAAGGAGCAAATTGCGCAAGTTGCACAGACCGAATCGAGCTGATGTGGCGGGCCTCATTGGGCTGCCTGCGCGATGGATCTTTGAATCCATAGTGGCGCTGCCTGCGCTGTGTCGGGAAATCGGGCGGCGCGTTCGAGCCCTGCAGCCGCACCAATAAAATCAAGGGTTTACAGGGGTTTTCCTGTAAACCCTTGTGCATTTTGCGGTCTATGTAACCGCCATGTAACCCGATTGGATCGCCGCGATCCATCTGGAACCATGTCCTGCCTGCGCCTACAGTTGCTTCGTGCCCCATTTGCTCGTGTGGCACATAGGTCTCGCGCGATAAAATCCTACCCACTGCATCAAAGGGGACCGGGGTCGTGTCACAAGCAACAACGCCACAAGAATGCGTCGCTGCCGCAAGGCAGCTTTATGCCGTTTTGAAAGGGCATCTCGATCGTCCAACTTGCACCAGCAGGATGTGCGGAATTCCCTCGTGAGGCGATGGGCCTCGATGGAAGACCGTTCAACGTCATCGACCGTCAGACCAAGGCTCGCGAAATCATGCGGCTATGGGAAGCCTTGGGACGATCAGGACAGTAATGCATGATGGCAAGGTGTTGCACTTTTGATTTGAGGCCGCCATTTATGTCGAGGTGGCGCAGTACTTTCGCGAATTACTAGGTCAGGCTCGAACTCGGTCTGGATGTTTTTGGCTCCTCCTTCGATCTGCTCAATCAAGTTGCGCGAAGTAAGCTCGCCAATCAGAACGGGATTCGAGTGCACTGTCGTTAGCGCGGGTGTTACCAGTTCCGCCATCTGCCAGTCGCCGAAGCCTGTGACAGAGATGTCGCTCGGAACCGAAAGTCCCAATGTGCGGCACTCCGCGATCGCCGCCACAGCAATGAAGTCATTGATGCATATCAGGGCGGTCGGCTGTTCCCGATGCAACAGCAAGTCCTTGCGCTGCAGGCAGACGCGCACCGCTTGTCGCACAGCAGATGCATCGTAAGGGGTCGGAAAAATGCGGTTATCGGGTAAGGAAATGTCGTTCTCGCTGAGGACGTCTCGGATCCCCAGAAGCCGTTGAGACGATAGAAACTGAGTTTCGAGAGGACCTGGGAGCACTGCAAACTGCCGGTGTCCTTGTTTGACTAAGTAGGTGGTTAGCCTGCGCATAGCCAAGCGGTTGTCATACCCCACCGTCGGATGCATCCCTTCGCGGTCCACGGCCCACATTAGTACATACGGGATAGCGTGCTTGTGTATCAGCGAGAAGACTTCGGGATGATGTTGTGAACCGATTATTGCGATCCCGTCCACTCTACGCTCCAATAGGGCGCGGGCGCAGCGCAATTCGGTCTCACTGTCGTCCCGATGGCAAGTCAACAGAACGGTATATCCAAGCCGGTCGAGCTGGGCCTCCAAGGTATCTACTGCTTTGGCGTAAAGTTCATTCATCAGTGTCGGCGCAATTATGCCCACCGATCGCGTGCGCCCCTGACGTAGTTCGCGAGCCGCCGAGAAGGGAACGTAGTTGAGGCTTGCAATAGCGTTCTGCACTCGCTCCAGCGTGTCAGGTCGCAGCCTATCCGGCGATGTCAGTGCACGGGAGACTGTTGCCGAGGAAACGCCGGCGAGGAGGGCGACTTGCTTGACATTCACCATATCGGGTCAGATGTTATCTTCAGCCGGAATGACGGCCGTCTGCCATCCATTGTAACGATTGGTAGTCGAAAGCAGTTCCCGTCGTTGGAGGGTTCCCGAAGACGGATCGACATCCCTGGTGAGGCTAGTCGAGCCGGACCTTTGCTGAATCTGCCACTCGCTTCCACTTCGAAACTTCGGCGCGAAGCAACGCATTGAACGCCTCAGGCGTGCCGCCTGCGATCTGCGCTCCTTGAGCCATCAGCTTGTCGCGGACCTCCGGATCCTGAAGGGCTTTGTTGAACTCGCTGTTCATCTTAGCAATGATGGCCTGTGATGTCCCGCTCGGGACCATGAACCCGCCCCAGGAAACGGCTTCGTAGCCGTTTATCCCGAGTGCTTCATCTACCGTGGGCACATCGGGCAGTGACGGTAATCGAGTCTTGCTCGTGACCGCGAGCGCCCTGAGCTTTCCACTCTTGACTTGCGGCATTCCCGCGAGCGAGGTGGGAAGGGCAACATTGATCTGCTGACCGAGCACGTCTGTGAGCGAAGGCGCGTCTCCCTTATAGGGAACGTGGTTCATCTTGACGCCAGCCATGGTACTAAGGAGTTCCCCGGCCAGATGGCTGCCCGAACCATTGCCGGCGCATCCAAAGGTGATCTGCCCTGGCCTAGCCTTTGCCATCGAGACTAGTTGGCGCAGGTCCTTTATTGGCGAATTTGCTGCTGTGACGATAATGAGCGGCACCGTTGTCACTAAGGAATTGCTGATCAATGAGGTTTGCGCTTGATGTTGCACAAGCCAAGGACTTCAGCTTTCGCAATCCGGGAGAGATGGGCCGATTCAAGCCGTCTTTCTCGCGTTTCGCACCTTTCCTGGTCGCGCTTTTGCGCGCTCAGGACGGATTGCTCCCCTCTAAGGACAACAACAGCCTCCTGGCGAACACCAGATTCGCCAAACCAAACAGGCTGAACAACTGCGCCGTGTTCTTGAACAGGCCCTTGTAGCGAACCTTGCGATGACCAAACAGATTCTTGATAACGTGGAACGGATGCTCAACCCGCGACCGAATCTGTGCCTTGACCCGCTCGACGGCGATCAGCAAGTCCTTGACGGCTCCGTCACACATCGCCTTGATCTTGCCGCGCTTGACGGCCACCTGCCACTTCACGGTCTTGCCTTGCATCTCCTCGCGCTTGTCCACGCCCGTGTAGCCCGCGTCGCCAAACGCATGCTCCTCGTGGCCATGCAGCAAGGCATGGGCCTGCGACACGTCCGACTCTTGGCCGCTGTGCCCACCACGCTATGCACCAGCCCAGAGGCCGCATCCACGCCGACGTCGGGTAGCAGCGGCGCATTTCTGCGCCACTGCCCCCTAAGGTAGGGTCGAGAACTGGCGCGCGCACCTTCAGGTGCCGGTGGTGATTCCACCGCTTTCGCGATGGCCCGCAATCCGGCGACCATAGTCACGTTTCCAACTCCCGCCACGTCAAACGCAGCATGCGGTTTTCCCGCACTACGCTTTCCTGTTTGCTTCATGTCAAGGTATATGGGACCTATCATGCCGGGGCCGCTTTCGTCGATGGTCGACGACGAACCCGATAGCCGTTGAACAGCTTCAGTTCGTCATAGAGCCACCGCCTACTCCACGTCTTCCAGCCGAAGCCCCGACGATTCCGGGAGCGCTCCAGATGGCGCCTGACCTTCTTTTCCACCCAGTCCTGGATGAAGCTGAAGCACTCACTGGAGTGTCCGACCGCGAAGTAGTTCACCCAGCCACGTAGCACCGGATTTATCAGTTGCACCACCCGATCCACCGGCTGCGACTGGTATCGCCTGAACACCTCCTTGAGTTTGCGCAGCAACGCCGTGCGTTTCTTCAACTTGGGCGTATAGTGCGCTCGCCACACCTGTCTCTTTATGCTGCGCAATCGACGGAAGTCGAATCCCAGAAAGCCAAAGCTCTCACCGCAGTCCAAATCCACCGTGCGACTCTTCTCTTCATTGACCTCGACCTGCAACTTGGCAAACTCTTCCCGAAGCCGTCGGCTTTCGCGTCAGTTCATGCTCGACGAGCAGGCGGCGAAACTTCAGCAGCGTGGTCGCGTCTGGCACCGCCTCGACTGCCAGGTCGATCCCGGCAAACGCCCGCATCGCCATGCTGTCGTACAGCGCGTCTTCCAGTGCCTCGTCCGACAGCCCGTACCACTGCAGGAGGAAGTAAATGCGCAGCATCCGCTCAAGGCCGATCGGCGGCCGGCCACGTTTGCCCTTGGGGTAGTACGGCTCGACCGCCGCAATCAGGCGCGCCCACGGCACCACGCTCTCCATCTCCGACAGGAAGCGCTGGCGGCGCGTCACACGCTTCTTGCCGTGACTTTCCGCTTCCGCAAAACTGATCTGTCGCTTCATCACAGGACCTGAATCATGGACACGCTCATGACAACGCGCTCACCCAATGCCTCGATGACTCGCGCACTGATTTAATCAGATGGTATGGACGCCTCCCCCCGGCAACGGGGCGCCGCTTACCTGCAAGAGTAACTGTAAGGGTCCTCGCTGCCATGGCATCCCTATGCCAAAGTGGAGGTGTCGATTGCAAACGACCCTGATCGGGACGATCCAAAATGAAGCTTACCGTCAT
The DNA here is from genome assembly GCF_018729255.1 of Cupriavidus sp. EM10. Taxonomy (NCBI): domain Bacteria; kingdom Pseudomonadati; phylum Pseudomonadota; class Betaproteobacteria; order Burkholderiales; family Burkholderiaceae; genus Cupriavidus; species Cupriavidus sp. EM10. The sequence goes on along the minus strand of NZ_CP076060.1, from coordinate 1,714,502 downwards.
CGGCATGGATATTGCCAAGCATGTCTTCCAACTTCATGCGGTGAATGCCAACACCGGTGAAATCGAGCGCATCAAGTTGAAGCGGAGCCAGGTCACCGACTTCCTTGCTCAGCGGGAGCGTTCACTCATTGCCATCGAAGCTTGCGGCAGCGCCCACCGTTGGGCACGAGAACTGCAGAAGCTCGGCCACGAAGTGAAGCTCATCTCTGTGCGATCGGTTCGTCCCTTTGTGTTGCGTAATAAAACCGACGCTGCCGATGCCAGAGCTATCTGGACAGCAGTCCAGCAGCCCGAGGCGCGGTTTGTTGCGATCAAGAGCGAGCAGCAACAGACCATTCTGGCGCTGCACCGCATCCGGGCTCAACTGATGAAGTTCCGGATCATGCAGACGAACGCATTGCGCGGCTTACTCTATGAGTTTGGTGAAGTCCTTCCGGAAGGATCTCGGGAATTTGCCGAAAAAATTTCTGGTGCGCTTGCCAAGATCGCGAATCGCTTGCCAGCCATACTGATCGACAGCCTACGAGAGCAATGGGCACGCGTGCAGGCAACCGACAAGGAAATCGCTGTGCTGGAACGTCGGCTCAAGGTTGCGCTTTGCGACAATCAGGAATGCCAGAAGATCGCTGAAATTCCTGGCGTGGGGCTGCTAACCGCCACGGCTGCGGTGGCTGCGATCGGCGATGCCAAAACGTTTCGCTCCGGGCGTGAGTTCGCTGCCTGGTTAGGCTTGGTACCGAAACAAACGGGCACCGGTGGTCACGTGCGCCAGCTTGGCATTAGCAAGCGAGGTGACACCTACCTGCGCACCCTACTCATACACGGCGCCAGATCGGGTGATCATCAAAGGCGCATGAACCGCCTGGCTCGACGGATTGCTTCAGCGACGTCCTTTCAATGTAGTGGTGGCTGCCGTAGCCAACAAACTCGCCCGGACCATCTGGGCGGTGCTAGCAAGGGATACGAGATACACGGCACCCGCCATGGCTGCATAGCCAGGTGCGTGGCCCGCCTGAACTGACTTCTTCTCAAGGAGCGCAAGCATTGATCGCATGATGGCTAACAGGTTGGACCGGGGCGAGGAAAACCCGATAGGGAATGTGAGCAGCAACGCTCGATGATCAGATGAGGACCTCGCCAGCGAATTCCATATGGGCCAGCAGGCTGAGCGGCCTGCACAAAAGGGCCGGACATAGGCGTGCTGCCTTCACCTGTCGACCACCATGTCAATCGGCTTGCAATCCGGGAGGCGTCCACATAAGGCGATTCCCTAGTGACGGATCGCGCCGCAGCAACTATGACAGTTGTGCATCGCCAGAACACCGGGTTGTCGCGCCATCATCAGTACGAGCACGCTGACAACCAAGGTGGCCGCATTGATCTGGAGTATCGGATGCGGGCTCAAAGTACTGGCTACTGAGCGGCCCCAGATCTCAATGCCTTTACGTTGACCGCCAGCCAAAGCGGCAGTGTCGCAGACACCACGCATCAGAACAGCTTCGAAGATTGATCCTGCCCGGCAACTTTCATGTCGCAGAATCGTCTGCGTAGCTAGGTACGCCTCCGCTACTCCCAAATTAGGGCGTCATCTCCTGGATGCAGCTTGATGCGGGTTTCAACGTGCGTTCCTTCGGCGCGAGTATGCCTGCGGACGGTCCATTCTCGATCGTCTGTTGCGAAGATATTGGCGCCAACATGGGCGTTGCCGTACGGGGCGTTAGTATGCGCAAGTGATCTGCTAATGCGATTTCCAGCGTCCCATTGCCAGTTGCAGCTAGTAGAACGACCACGCCTGGGTTACGGTGAAATGGGAAGCGCTGATCATCCAAGAAATCAGAATCGTGCGTCAGTATGATGCGTCGCGTTTCACAAGCCGTCGCGAAACTGGCCTCGTCGGCGTGTCCAATGAGCGCCATGCTAGGGTAAGCCGCCTACTTTTCCGATGAGAGTAAGGCGTCCGGGCCAGCCCTTGCGCCCGCAGCGCTCGTGCCGCCGTGATGCCGTGATGCCGTGATGCCGGCGGCGGGTGTCCCGACGACTACGATGTGCTCACGGGAAATCATCAGAGATCCTCGTGAACCTCGATTGCAAGCGCCGGACAGATCCCAGCGGCCAAGCGGGCAGATTCGTGTTGATCAGTCGACGGTTCCGCACCCGGGGCGATGAGCGAACTCCCTACGCTGGCCCCATCCCAACAAGCCTTGAGACCATCGCTGCGGCATTCTGAAGTGTTGGAATGATTTCATTCTCGATCCTTTCGGGTGTCGCCTCGGCTGGCGATGTGGAAATCCCGATAGCCAGCTGGCGGTTGCCAACCCGAGCAAGCGGGACTGCAACTGAGATCTGATTGCTCTCTGGATACTCGACCATCGCCCATTCACCGACCCCGAGGGTCAACGCCTGTGTGAGCGCGCTACTTGGAGGCAGGATGCTTCCAACCCGGAGATTCATCACCACGAGGCGACGGCGTTCCGCGAGTGCCATCGCCCTTCCAATAATGATCACCCCGTCGGGGTTCGCTTCACCCAGGTTGGATGTTCCTGCGTACGTGTCAGCCAGTTGCTGGAGCATCTGCTGAACCGAGTCTGTCACTCCCAAACTTTCCAAAGCAGCAAAGCCGATTTCGAAGACTCGGGTAGTCAAGCGCCATTGGTTGCCCTCGCGCGCGACATATCCCTCCTCCTCCAAAGTCAATAGAAAGCGCAGAACGGTCGGGTGCGGCAGGTCTACGGCACGCGACAACTCCGCCAACGTAGGTCGCCCGTTCTCTCGGAAAGCGCGCAGCACCGCTAGACAGCGTTGGATCGATCTATTATTCTTCATTCGTACACCCTGTGTACCGCTAGTTCACCTAGTGAACATCATAAACCAGGTGCCCTTGAGATGCAACCTGCTTCTTGAGGTCAGGAGACAACGAATGAAACGATGGATATTGGGCTTTAGCGCCGCTGTGGTGGGGTGCTGGGCAGCGACCGGTCAATCTGTTGCGAACGCCAGCGAGTCCTGGCCGAGTCGCCCGATCAAGTGGGTCGTGCCGTATCCGCCGGGCGGCACCACTGACATGCTGGCACGTATCGTCGGTGCCAAGCTCTCTGAACGACTCGGGCAGCCCGTGGTGATCGAGAACAAGCCAGGCGCTGGGGGCGATGTTGGCACGGCCTATGTTGCGAAACAGCCCGCTGATGGATACACCATCGTTATGGGCAATATTGGTCCTATTGCCATCAACCCCACGCTTACTCCCGACGCTCGCTTTTCTCCCACGCGAGATCTCGCGCCGGTGACGCTCCTGGCGGAGGTTCCCAACCTGCTGGTGGTCAACCCGCAACTGCCGGTCAAATCGGTGAAGGAACTCGTTCAGTACGCGAAGCAACAGCCCAATCCCTTGTCGTACGCAACGCCTGGCAACGGAACATCTTTGCACTTGGCGGGTGAACTGTTCGCTTCGACAGCGGGCCTGCGCATGGTTCATGTGCCATACCGCGGTAGCGGCCCCGGCCTGAACGACACGATGGCAGGCCATGTACCGATCATGTTTGACAACATGCCTTCGGCATTGAATCTCGTAAAAGGCGGAAAGGTTCGCGCACTCGCCATCACGAGTGCTGTCCGTTCCCCGTTGCTGCCGGACGTCCCAACGATGACTGAAGCTGGTCTGAGCAACTATCAGATCACTGGTTGGTTCGGCGTCTTGGTACCTGCCGCAACGCCGAAGCCGATCGTCACCCGTTTGGATGCCGAAATTCAAGCTGTACTCAAGATGCCTGACGTCCGCAGCAAGATTGGCGACATCGGCGGAATCATCTCTGGCGCAGGACGAGATGAGTTCGGCCGATTCATCCAGCAGGAGTCGGCGAAATGGCAAAAGCTCATTCGTACCGCGCACATCACCGTGCAGTAGGTCAGTTACTTTAAGGAAGAAGCAATGTTGAACTCGGTTGACAGAATCCTCGTTGCGGTGCGCGACCTCGATCAAGCAGAGCAGAACTACAGGGAAGTACTTGGGGCGCAGTATCTTGATGAGCTTGCAAGCGACCATCTGAATGCCCGTGGCCGTAGCCTGGTAATCGGCGAAAGCACGGTCGAACTTTGGACCCCGCGGGGAGCAGGGGTCGTAAGTGATCATCTTGATAGCTTCGGGGAAGGCCTCTTCTTTGGAGGGGTCTCGACAGCTAGCCTGGCTGAATGCCAGAGGTTCCTTGCCGAGCAAGGTATCCGATTTGCTGAAGCCGACGGCCGTCTCTATTTGAACGCGGGCGGCCTCTATGGCATGCCACTCGTTGTCAGCGAAGCGGCAGCGCGGGTTCGAGCGAATGGTCCTGTGTCGTTTCTGTACGAGCTCACCATGGTTCTCAGCACCGACTGGCGAGAAGTCGCGGATTGCTACGCGCGAAAACTGGGCCTGCAGCGCGACAAGGCAGTAGACATCACGTTCGCGCGATTTGGCTATGAAGGCACGCTGCTGATGTTCGCGCCGGATCGTCTCGATCGCATCGAATTGGCTGAAGCGCATGATCCCGCCTTTGCCATGGGCAGGTTTTCGGGCAAGCGAGGTGACGCACTTTACATGTGCTACATCGAAACGCATGATTTGGCGGACGTAATCAGGCGACTCGAATCGCGCAACGCAAAGTGGACCCGAAGGACCGACACGGGCAAGCCCGAGCAGGACGGCCTCTGGATCCATCCGAGCGCGCTGAATGGCGTCCTACTTGGTGTATCCCGAACCTCGTTGGCGTGGGGATGGTCCGGTAGCCCCGAGAAAGTCGAAGAGATTTCAGAGGTGCAGTCGTGATGCCGGAGATCTTCGATCAGCAATACATCGGGGGATCGTGGCGCCGTGCTTCTGGCACACAGCTCATCGACGTAGAGGACCCGAATACTGGCCTGGTATCGGCCCAAATTCTTCCAGGTACCGAGGAGGACGTCGGTCTCGCCTTGGGTGCCGCGCAGAACGCATTGGCCAGCTGGTCCGCAACATCCGTGTCGGACAAATGCGCAATTCTTAATCGCCTAAAAGACCAACTCACAAATCGGCAGGAGTCGTTGGCCGATGCTATCGCGGCTGAGGTTGGCACGCCCTTGAAGATCTCACGCATCGTTCAAGTCGACTCGCCCATTCGGAACATTGGGAACTTCGTAAAGCTGGCGGAAGGATTTCCATGGCAATCGCGAACGGGCCCATCTGTCATCGTCCGGGAGCCATTCGGCGTCGTGGCATGTATCACGCCATGGAATTTCCCGCTTCATCAGATCATTCTGAAGGTGGTGCCCGCGCTTCTGGCCGGGAACACAGTCGTGCTCAAACCAAGTGAATTGACGCCCCGAACAACGCGCCTTATCTGCGATGCCATCAATGACGCAGGCTTTCCTTCGGGCGTGGTGAACGTTGTGAACGGCTTGGGTGCGGTAGTGGGCGCAGCGTTGGCGCGAGCTGACGGCGTGGACATGGTTAGCTTCACAGGATCCACGGAAGCGGGTCGTGCAGTGTCTTGCTTGGCCGCGTCGACCATTAAGAAGGTGACGCTGGAATTGGGCGGCAAGTCGCCTTCCTTGGTATTGCCGGGTGCGGACCTGACTGTGGCCGTCAAGGGAACGCTCGCTTCCTGCTTCCTCAACAACGGTCAGACTTGCAGCGCGCTGACCAGGTTGATTGTTCACTCGCGTGATGTGTCGGCCGTCGAAGCCCTGGTGAAGCAAGAACTCGCCAAGTTCTCTGTCGGATCCAGCCTCGTCGAAGGCCATCGGATCGGCCCGCTCATTTCTGGCAAGCAGCGTGACCGCGTGCAGGAACTAGCGGAAAAAGGGGTAGCGGAGGGCGCCACGCTCATCGCGTCAGGCCAGGATGTTCCGCCTGCAGGATTCTTCGTCAGCCCGAAGGTGTTTCTCACAGATCAACATAACTATCTGGCCAAGGAAGAGGTGTTTGGCCCCGTGCTCTGCGTGATTCCCTACGACGAAATCGACGACGGCATCCGCATCGCCAACGCAACGGTGTATGGCCTGGCGGCGGCCGTTTGGGGCGATCCTGACCTCGCACTCGACGCCGCTAAGAAGATTCGTGCAGGACAGGTCGATATTAACGGCGCCCGATTCAACCCCGTAGCGCCCTTCGGCGGCTTCAAACAAAGCGGTGTTGGCCGGGAGGCGGGTCACGTCGGTTTGGATGAGTTCCTCGAGTACAAATCTATCCAAATGAACGAGGGATGACGGGATGTCTCTTATGCAGAAACAAGCTCTAGGGAACATTCGCGTATTGGATATGACGCGAGTGCTCGCAGGGCCATGGTGTACCCAGATGCTGGGCGACATGGGAGCCGATGTCATCAAGATTGAGCACCCATCGCGAGGGGATGATACGCGGCAGTGGGGGCCGCCGTATGCGATGACGAGTGAAGCGGAAGTGCTTGAGGATTCCACCTACTTCGCTTCCGCAAATCGGAACAAACGATCGGTTGGCGTGGACATCGCCAACCCAGACGGTGCGGATCTGATCCGTAAGCTCGTTCTTGAGTGCGACATCTTTGTAGAGAACTTTAAGGTTGGTGATCTGGCTCGTCGAGGGCTTGACTACGACAGTCTGAAAAAGATCAATCCGCGCCTGATCTATTGCTCTATCACCGGGTACGGCCAATCCGGGCCGTACGCTGACCGCCCCGGCTACGACTTCGTTTTCCAGGGGGAAAGCGGGCTGATGAGCATAACGGGCGAGCGTGATGACGAGCCTGGTGGTGGGCCACAGAAGGTCGGGATCGCCATTGCTGATCTGACGACGGGACTGTATGCGACGGTCGCGATCCTCGCCGCGTTGAACCACAGGAATGTCACGGGAGAAGGTCAGCACATCGATTTGGCACTGCTCGATTGTCTGGTTGGCTTGTCGTCGAATCAGGGATTGTCGTGCCTGATCAATGGCGCCGAACCGCACCGGTGGGGGAACGCGCATCCGTCTCTCGTACCGTATCAAGTCTTTGATACGGCAGACGGTAAGGTGGTAGTTGCTGTGGGGAACGATTCCCAGTGGCAACGCTTTTGCCAAGCGATCGACGCCAAAGAACTGGCCCGGGATTCGACGTTCTATTCCGCATCCGGACGCATTCGGAATCGAGAGGCGCTAATTGCGCAGGTGTCGTCGGTTCTTGCGGCGCGCCAAACCGAGCATTGGCTTGCCGCGTTCTCCGCAGCGGATATCCCGCACGGTCGTATCAATACCTACAAGGAAGCCTTTGCTCACCCACAGGTCATCCACCGTCAGATGGCGATCGACGTGCCGGTTGACAAAGGTATCGGCTCGGTACGGGGCATCGCCAATCCCATCAAATTCAGTAAAACGCCGGTGCACTACGTTCGGGCGCCCGCGAAACTCGGTCAGCACACAGAAGACGTGCTTTCCGACTTGCTAGAACTTTCCGCGGACCACATCGCCGGTCTCGAAGAACGTGGGGTGATTAGTTGCCAAACGTCAAAAAGACACTTCAGGAGCAATCATGAGCATCCAAGCTAATAATGTCGGAAACGTCCTGGAGATTTGCATTGCGCGTCCAGAAAAGCGCAATGCGATCAGCGCCGCGATGTACCAGGAACTGACCCGTCTTCTGGATGAGGCCAACGCGGACAAGGAATGTGCCGCAGTCATCGTGCATGGTGCGGGCGGACACTTCACTGTCGGTGCCGATATCAATGATTTCCAGACCCGGCGGGGTAATGAAGATTCCCCTGCTGTCACGCTTCTCCGGAAGATGGCCGCGATCGATGTGCCGCTAATCGCAGCAGTCGAGGGACTGGCGATTGGAATCGGCGCCACGATGCTGCAACACGTCGATTTTGCCTACGCATCCCAAGATGCGCGCTTCCGCATGCCGTTCGTATCGCTGGGTCTGTGCCCCGAGGGCGCATCCAGCTACCTGCTCGAATCGCTGGTAGGTGTCCGGAAGGCACGTGAGTGGTTGATGCTTGGAAAGTTCTTTGATGCAGAAGAAGCTTTCGATGCCGGGCTTCTGACGTCGCTGACGCAGGACGGGGAAGCCCTTGCACGGGCGCGCGAAACGGCTGCCGAACTGGCAAAGCTTCCCAAGGCTTCGGTACGCGCGACAAAGCGGATGTTGAACCACGAGAATCGTGCCGCTGTGGGTTCTGCGCTCGACCTGGAAGTGAAGATGTTCGCCGAACTCTTGAATACCGAAGCCACTCAGGAAATCTTCAAATCCTTCCTGAACAAGAAGCGTTAAGAACGCCATGGCCGAGTTGATAAAAATCGAATCAGAAAATTTCGTCCGGGTCATTACGATGAATCGGCCGGATAAGAGAAACGCGCTGAACTCGGAAATGTGCGACGCGTTGCACGACGCGTGGCAAGACTTCGCGGGCTCAGAGGATCGCGTTGCCCTGCTACGTGCAGAGGGGTCGGTGTTTACGGCAGGCCTCGACACGAACGATCCACCGGATTCCTTTTGGCATGCCATTCCCAATGTCGCATTTGACATTGGAAAGCCGGTTATTGCAGCGGTTAATGGCCCCGTGATAGCGGCGGGCGTATCGATGCTTGCATTCTGCGATCTTTGTGTAGCGACTTCGGCAACGACCTTCGTTTATCCCGAAGGTCGCCTAGGCATGGCAGCCGGCTTGATTAGCTCGCTGGTCGGTCGGATTCCCCACAAGATCGCGATGGAGCTCATGTTGACCGGGCGCCCGGTATCCGCCCAACGGGCCTATGAAGTCGGATTCGTAAACGAACTCTGTGAACCAGGAAGCGAAACAGAGGCAGCTCTAGTGACAGCGCGTCAGATTGCGAGCGCAGCGCCGCTGGTACTGCGTTTCCTCAAACAGGCGGCGAGACACTCGATTCCGGTAGGACTGGTTGAGGCAGGCTATAGCGCCCAGTACCAAGCTCAGATGCTGGCCAGGAGTGAAGACGCCCGGGAAGGGGCGTTGGCGGCCAAGGAGCGTCGCGCTCCCGTTTCGTGGGCCGCTAGGACTAACTAACACAGTAGGGACTGAGAAATGGATCTGAATTTCACAGAAGAAGAGCAGGAATTTAGAAAAGAGGTACATGCGTGGATCGACGCCCATTTGCCGAAGGAGATCTCGCACAAGGTGCACAACGGACTGCAGCTATCCCGCACCGATATGCAGCGTTGGCACCAAATTCTGGGGAAAAAGGGTTGGCTGACGTATAAGTGGCCAGTCGAGTTCGGCGGCACGGGCTGGACACCAGTGCAGCGGCACATATTCGAGGAAGAGTGCGCGTTGGCAGGAGCACCGCGACTCGTGCCCTATGGGCCTGTCATGGTGGCACCAGTCATCATGGCATTTGGTAACGCTGAGCAACAGGCGCGCTTCTTGCCCGGCATTGTGACGGGCGATGTTTGGTGGAGCCAGGGTTACAGCGAGCCGGGATCGGGTTCCGACCTGGCTTCGCTCAAGACACGAGCGGAGCGAAAGGGAGACAAGTACATAGTCAATGGTCAAAAGATCTGGACCACGTTGGCTCAGTACGGGGAGTGGATTTTCTGTCTCGTCCGGACCAATACAGAAGGGAAGCCGCAGGCAGGGATCAGTTTCCTGCTCATTGACATGCGTTCGCCTGGCGTCACGGTTCGGCCCATTAAGCTGCTGGACGGCGAGTGCGAGGTCAATGAGGTCTGGTTCGACAATGTTGAGGTCCCCGTTGAGAACCTGATTGGCGAAGAAAATAAGGGCTGGACCTATGCCAAACACCTTCTCAGTCACGAACGCTCGAACATTGCAGAAGTCGGGCGTGCCAAGCGTGAGCTCCGACGCCTGAAGCGAATCGCGGCTGCAGAAGGCATGATGGACGACCCTCGTTTCAAAGACGAGGTTTCGAAGCTCGAGGTAGATATTATCGCGCTCGAAATGCTGGTTCTTCGCGTTATCTCGGCAGAAAAATCCGGGAAGAATCCATTGGATATCGCAGGCCTACTGAAAATCCGAGGCAGTGAGATTCAACAGCGCTACAGTGAATTGATGATGCTGGCTGCAGGTCCCTATAGCCTCCCATTTATTCAAGACGCTATGTTGACGGAGTGGGATGGCGAGTTCCCAGGTGGAGAGCGACGGAACGCTCCGCTTGCCGCGACATATTTTAATCTGCGGAAAACCACTATCTACGGTGGCTCCAATGAAGTGCAGCGTAACATTGTTTCGCAAGTGGTCCTCGGATAAAGGAGTAGAGCATGGATTTCGAATTCACTGACGACCAGGACCAACTGCGAGATGCAGTAAGAAAGTGGGTAAAGCGTAGCTATACGTTTGAGCACCGTCGCAGTTCCGAGAGCAGCGGCGGATTTTCCCCGGACGCGTATTCGGAGCTTGCGGAGCTTGGGCTGACTGGACTTTACGTCCCAGAAGAGTATGGCGGCGTCGGTATGGGGCCGGTCGACGTTATGGTGGTTATGGAGGAACTGGGGCGGGGCATCGTACTCGAACCGCTGGCGCAAGTTCTACTTGCGGGTGCAGTGCTGTCGAACTACGCCGAAGCAAGCGTACGTGCGGCGTGGCTGCCTACGATCGCTTCTGGAGAAAGTCTGGTCGTACTGGCCCAGCAGGAGCGCGCGAATCGTTATCGCATCGATACGTGCGAGACGCGAGCAGTCGAGACGGCGGAAGGTTGGGAGCTTACTGGGAGTAAGAGCCTCGTGCCGGTTGGCGATCATGCTGCTGCGTACATTGTACCCGCCATGATTGCTGACACTCTCGGAGCGTTCCTTGTGGAGCGCTCCGCCCCAGGTGTATTGGTACACCCTTATCAAACTGTCGACGGCTCGCGCGCCGCGGAGCTGACGTTGTCGAAGGCGCCGGGCACGCTAGTCACCCGCGAAGGCCAGGATTGCCTGTCGTATGCCGTGGATCTTGGCATTGCAATGACGTGTGCAGAGGCCGTGGGCGTGATGGACGTAACCCTGGAGGCTCTGGTGGATTACATGAAGACGCGCAAGCAGTTCGGCGTCGCTATCGCGAGCTTCCAAGCGTTGCGTCACCGCGTCGCAGATATGAAGATGAGTCTAGAGCTCGCGAGGTCTATGAGCTACTACGCCTCGCTCAACGTCAACGCGCCGGCGAACCAGAGACGTCGCGCCATGGCACAAGCGAAATATCAGTTGGGCGGGTCGATGCGATTCGTCGGCCAGCAGGCCGTGCAATTGCACGGTGGGATTGGAATGACGGATGAGTATATCGTCAGCCACTATTTTAGACGCCTTACCCAAATGGAATCGGTGTTCGGAGATACGCTGCATCATCTGGCGCAGATGTCGGACTCCATGCATCCCGAGCTTGACAAGGCTGCCTAAGGCGCCGCGAAGAGTAAGTGCTCGATGAATTGCGATGGCGGGTGACCCTCATCGTTTCCGGCAGCGCGGTGGTACATCCTCGCGCTGCTCATAGTATCGGACCGGGATAGTAGCGTAATTGATGCAGACGCAACTTCAGTCACGAAGCCAAGTCGGGATCCATGATATTTTTCTTCCAATTCCAATGAAAGTGACTTCGTTGAGTGGCGAGCAGATAATCATCCGACAAGGCTATTCACGCGTAATTAAAGAGGGGAAGTTCGTGAAGCTCCCCGCTTTTTCTCCTGCGAGTCTGTTCTTGGGCGGCTCTATTTTTAAGAGCTCGCATTGCAGCTTCGATCTGGATGTAACTAGTTATTCTGTGGTGCGTGATCAACCAATGCACGATCTGTGGGATTCCAGGCCGCTTTGGGAGGCAATTTCATTGTCGGTGTTTATGAATCCAAAGGAAGCTTGGAATATTGCAGATATAGCGGATAGTTTGCAGACAACATCCTCGAGAGTCAGGCGGACCCTCTTCAGCCAGGGCAATTGCTTCACGGAAATATGTAACACGCAGCGGCTTATGCGTTCGCTGTTCGAATTGGCAGGACTGGAAAGATCTATACCGGATATTTCGAACAGAATTGGGTGGAGCCAATCCTATGACTTTGAGTCATCTTTCTATAATAGATTTAAAGTTTCGGCAGATGTTATTTGCGGAATGAAATTTTATGCCCGCTAGGCGATCTATTTAGAGGAGCTCTACTGAACGTTTGCCAGCCATCAACCGCTTCGAAAGAGATGGGCGGCCGTTGGGCAGGCCGCCCTCTTTTGCGATGGAAGTACCATCCGCCCCAGCCTCGCGCGCGCAGGCTGCTCGTGCCGCCGTGATGCCGGCGGCCGTTGCCCCGATGACTACGATTTGCTTAGGGGAATCATCAGAGAGCCTCGTGAATCTCGATTGCCAACGCCGGACAGATCCCAGCAGCCAAGCGTGCAGATTTTGTATTGATCGGCCGACGGATCGGCATTCAAAAGAATGACGATTCCGTCATCCTTTTGGTCGAACAGATCCGGCGCATTGACGACGCATTGGCCGGAACCGCAGCATTTTTCGGGATAGATTGTGATTTTCATCGTGATTCGCCGTAGTGGATTTACCAGCTAACGGGCAGTGCCCTAACACCATACATGAGCGAATCGCTCTTGAACGCGAGGCTCTCGATGGGCACGGCCAGCCGAAGATTCGGCAGGCGCTTCAGTAGGGCGGTGAACATGATCTGCATTTCGACTCTGGCGAGAACTTGTCCCATGCACTGATGCGGGCCGTATCCGAATGCGATCTGTGTCCGGGCATCACGGCGGAGGTCAAAGACGTGGGGATCTTTGAACTGCTCCTGGTCGCGATTTGCGGAAATACTAAGCACGACAACGGGATCACCGGCTCGGATCAATTGCCCATTCACGACAACGTCCTCCAGTGCGACACGTCGCGTCCCGGACTGTATGACATCCAGGAAGCGTAGCATCTCCTCCACCGCGTTTGGAACGAGGCTTGGATTCTGGCGAAGCTCTTCCCAGATGTCCGGCCTCTGAAGTAGGAAGAGCACCCCCATCGACGTCGTATTTGCCGTCGTCTCGTGCCCGGCAATCAGCAGAAGCCTTCCAAGCGAGACCACGTCTGTTTCAGTGATATCGCCCTTCCGTACATGATTAACGATAAGGCGACTGAGGATGTCCTCCCCGGGGCTTTCGGATCTCTTCGCCACCAGTTCACGCAGGTATTCGCACAACGCTTGATTCGCGGCGCTAGCCTCTTCCCTCGTCGCGGTGCTCGACGTCATGATCATCGCCTGTTCTTGGAAGAAGTCGTGATCGTCGTATGGAACACCAAGCAACTCTGAGATAGCCAATGCTGGTGTCGCCAATGTAAAGGCGCTAACCAGGTCAGAAGGCTGCGGCCCCATCGCAAAATCTTCCAAGAGCTTGTCCACGATGGCCTGAAGTCGCGGCCGCAGATTCTCGATCTTTCGGATCGTGAATTCGCTGGTCAGCATCCGCCGTTGCTCTGAATGCTTGGGTTCATCCATGGTAATGAAGGTCCGGTTACTACTCCGAACAACCTTTACTGCGGCGCTGGAAGAGGGAAATCCCGGATGTGAGACGTCGGAGCTAAAGCGAGAGTCCGACAAGACAGCGCGAACATCGTCATAACGCGTGACAAGCCAAGCGATCTTTCCGTCCCAAAGCTTACCTTGTGCCAATTCGCCCTTCTGTTGCATCTGGAAGAACACCGGCGGCGGCGCCAAGGGATCTACGCGCTTAGGGGGAAATCTGGGATTCCGCCGCTGTCGCCCTCAGCGTGAAAAGGACACGCTGATTTCGGCTCGTTCGCAGCCGCATCAAAAGGACAGCGCCCTTCTACCGCGGAAGATGGGTTGGAGGAAGGGGTGGGAGCAGGCGACTCCGTCATGGAAATATCTCCGAGGGCGATTGGTGGCTAATGTTAGGTAGCCTACCTATGTGGCGCAAAGGGGGGTTTACCCTCAACAACAGAATCGAAGGTCGACCCGTAGACATCAGAAGAAAGCGGAGAACCCATATGTGGCGATATGCCCGCCGACGTTGGAGTGCTTGCCCGCCCGCAACACCATCGCCATGGCATTCCAGCGCGCCATGGCGGCCAGTCGGCGCTCGATCGAGGTGTCGCCTGGGTACGGCTGCTCGCCCGATTCGGCAATCGTATTGACGTAGGGCGTCGTGATTGCGCCATGGAAATCCCCGTGTCGGGCCGCGTCCGATTCATGCAGGCGGCCGATCAGGTAGTGGGCGCGTTCGCGGCCTTCCACTTCGGTCACGGCGGCCAGGGCCTCAATCCATTCCTGGGTTTCCTGCGGGTCCACATCCAGCGGCAATACGTGTAGCGGCAACACCGGGGCATTCATCTCTGTCTCCATGGGATTGACGGGGCTTCGGTTCGCATCAGGCCCGGTCGGATAGGCGTGGCCATTGCGCTTCAAATAAATTGCAGTTGCAATCGTCTGGGCATTGTGAGCGCTCTGCGGCATAATTGCAACTGCAACTATTGGAGATACCATGTCGACTGAGAAGCCGGATTTGTGGTTTTCGTTTGTACGGTCGCACCGGGCCTTGATACGTGAGGTGGATCGGCGTCTTGCCGAGGCTGGACTGCCTGTCTACGCGTGGTACGACGTGCTGTGGGGATTGAAAGCGGGCCGGAGGAAAGCCGCCGGATGCATGAGCTGGCCGATGTGCTTGCCATCGAGCGGTACAACCTGACTCGCCTGATTGACCGGCTGGAGCGTGAAGAGCTGGTGACCCGTATCCGGTCAGAGGAAGACGGCCGCGCCGCGTTCGTGTCCGTCACACGGCAAGGTAAGGCCTTGCGCAAGAAGATGTGGGGCATCTACGAGGCGGCGGTCAAAGAACTGTTTCTGGCCGAGTTCCGGCCGGAAGACATCGGGCGATTTTCTCGTGCGCTGGATGCGGCGGCAGCCAAAGCGGGGTGGCCGAAATAGGTTCGAACTCCCTTTTCGTGCGGTGACGCTTCTGGCTCGCGCCGGAGGGGACGAATGTGTCCGCTTTTTGGGACACGTTCGACTTAGTTGGCAACGGCGGTACCCTGACGCCTCAATCAAAGGTCAGTGGCATGACCGGCGCTTACCGGCCCACCCTAAGCGGACATCAGGATGGAGCAGAGACTGATATCCATTAGGCGCCCCGCATGACTGAAGAATTCCCTCAGAACGTTGTCTGCAACGCTTCATTTAATAGCTGGACAACGTATGCTTCGACCGCTTTGTGCCCGGTGAGGGCCTAGCTAGAGCGACGGCTGAGTTCCGTCCGTAGCGACAAAACGTAGTTTGGCTCACCAACTATTGGGGCGGCGCCGTACTTTCGCGAACTACAAGGTCAGGCTCGAACTCGGTCTGAATGCGTTTGGACCCGCCTTCAATCTGATCAACCAGGTTACGAGAAGTAAGTTCGCCAATCAGAACGGGATTCGAGTGTACGGTCGTGAGTGCGGGCGTCATCAGTTCCGCCATCTGCCAGTCGCCGAAGCCTGTAACTGAGATGTCGCTCGGAACCGATAGTCCCAATGTGCGGCACTCCGCGATCGCTGCCACAGCAACGAAGTCATTGATGCATATCAGGGCAGTCGGCTGTTCCTGATGCGGCAGCGAGTCATTACGCTCGAGACAGGTCCGAACCGCTTGCCGGACGGCAGATGCTTCGTACGGTGTCGGGAGAATGCGGTCGTCGGGTATCGAAATGCCGTTCTCACTGAGGACGTCTTGGATGCCCAGAAGTCGTTGAGAGGAGAGAAATTGAGTCTCTAGTGGCCCTGGGAGGACGGCAAACTTTCGATGTCCCTGTTTGACCAAATAGCTCGTCAACCTGCGCATCGCCAAGCGATTGTCATATCCCACCGTGGGATGCATACCCTCACGATCGACGGCCCACATTAGGACATACGGAATGGCATGCTTGTGGATTAGCGAGAAGACGTCAGGGTGATGCTGTGACCCGATAATGGCGATTCCGTCGACTCTGCGCTCCAAAAGCGCGCGCGCGCAGCGTAGTTCTGTCTCACTGTCGTCCCGGTGGCACGTCAATAAAACGGTGTATCCGAGCCGATCGAGCTGCGCCTCTAAGGTATCGACCGCTTTCGCGTAAAGCTCGTTCATCAGTGTCGGCGCAATGATGCCGACCGATCGCGTGCGCCCTTGACGCAGGTCCCGAGCCGAGGAAGACGGGACGTAGTTGAGGCTTGCGATGGCGTTCTGCACGCGCTCCAGCGTGTCAGGTCGCAGCCGATCCGGCGATGTCAGTGCACGGGAGACTGTTGCCGAGGAAACGCCGGCGAGGAGGGCGACTTGCTTGACATTCACCATATCGGATCAGCGGTTATCTTCAGCCTGGGATATCGGCCGACTGCCGTCATTGTAACGACCTTGGTAGTCCACAGGCAGTTTCCGTCGTCGGGGGTATCCCGACGACGGACCGGCATTCCCGGTGAGGGCTAGTCGAGCCGGACCTTTGCTGAATCAGCCACGCGCTTCCATTTCGTAACTTCGGTGCGCAGAAACGCATCGAATGCTTCCGGGGTGCCGCCTGCGATCTGCGCGCCTTGAGCCATCAGCTTGTCGCGGACCTCCGGATCCTGAAGGGCTTTGTTGAACTGGCTGTTCATCTTAGCAACGATGGCTGGTGAGGTCCCGGTCGGCACCATAAATCCACCCCAAGAAACGGCTTCGTATCCGCTTATCCCGAGCGCTTCATCTACCGTCGGCACATCGGGCAGTGCCGGCAATCGAGTCTTGCTCGTGACCGCAAGAGCCCTGAGTTTTCCACTCTTGACATGTGGCATTCCAGCAAGCGCGGTGGGAAGGGCAACATTGATCTGCTGACCGAGCACGTCTGTGAGCGAAGGCGCGTCTCCCTTATAGGGAACGTGGTTCATCTTGACGCCAGCCATGGTACTAAGGAGTTCCCCGGCCAGATGGCTGCCCGAACCGTTGCCTGCAGATCCAAAGGTAATCTGTCCTGGCTTGGCCTTTGCTAATGAGACCAGTTGGCGCAGGTCCTTCACCGGCGAATTTGCTGCCGTGACGATAATGAGCGGCACCTTTGTCACCAAGACAACTGGCGTAAAGTCTTTCAGCGTGTCATAAGGAAGTCTCCCGTATACGGCCGGGTTGATGGCATTCGGCCCAAGGTTGGCCATCAGCACGGTGTAGCCGTCAGGCTGCGCCTTCGCAACGGCTTCATTAGCGATGATGCCGTTTGCGCCAGGCCGGTTCTCCACAACAACAGACTCTCCCCATGCCTGGCTAAGCTTAGCGCTTAGGAGCCTGGCGGTCACGTCTGAGGCGCCGCCAGGGGGATATGGAAGAACGACCCGAATCGGCTGGACCGGCCATTCCTTAGCGTGGGCGGCGGCCAGACCGATGGTCAGTGTCACTCCGCAAACGGCTAATGCCCCCGCAATTCGTAGCAATCGATGCATGTCTGTCTCCTTTGAACGTGATCTTTATGGTGATCACTGTGGTCGGGCGGATTACACGTCAGATCGTCCCATCGCGGCGCATTGCCTCAATTTGCTCCACAGACTTCCCGAGCTCATTTTTCAGGATGGTTTCAGTGTGTTCGCCCAGCGCTGGGGGCGCGCGAAGGTAGTCGATACTGCTGCGAGAGAACTTGATAGGGTTCGCAACCTGGGGCGCGCTTGCACCGCTGCTGTGGGGCAAAGAGAAAACCATTTCACGCGCCCGGATATGGGGATCCTCCAGTGCTTCTGGAATGCTCTGGATCGGGCCACAAGGTACGCCGACCGATTCCAGCAGTTTGAGCCACGTGTCTCTCTCTTCTTCTTCAAAGCGAGCCGAGAGCACCTCCACAAGACTTTCACGGTTCTTTAGACGATCCGCATTGCGTCGATAGCGGTCATCATCCGGAAGATTGATTAAACCCAGCGCTTCGCACATGGCTCGGAACTGCCGGTCATTACCGACTGCTACGATCAGAGAGCCATCGCTTGCAGGGAATGACTGATAAGGTGCGAGATTGGGGTGCGCGTTGCCCCAACGACGCGGGTGGCTCCCGCCCACCAAATAGTTCGAGGCCTGGTTTGCCAGCCACGCCACCTGCGTATCCAGCAGGCTCATATCGATGTACTGCCCGCGGCCACTGCCGACTCGCTCAAATAGCGCGCTGACAATTGCAACGCTTGCATACATGCCAGTCATCAAGTCCGATATGGGCACCCCGCATTTTTGCGGGCCGCCACCGGGGACGCCGTCGCGCTCGCCTGTGATGCTCATCAGCCCGCCCATGGCTTGCACCACGAAATCGTATCCAGCCCGCTTGCGGTATGGGCCCGTCTGCCCGAAGCCGGTGATGGAGCAGTAGACGAGCCGAGGATTGATCTCACTCAGGGTCTTGAAGTCCAACCCGTAACGTTGCATATCGCCGAACTTGTAGTTCTCAACGAAGACGTCGCAATCTTTGACTAGCTCGTGCAGCAAATCCTGACCGACCTTGCTGCTGACATCCAGAGTGATCGAACGCTTCCCGCGATTGGCGCAAAGGAAGTACGCCGACTCTTCCGTCGTCGTGCCATCCTCACGAGTAAGGAACGGCGGGCCCCAAGCTCGCGTGTCATCGCCGGTGCCGGGACGCTCAACCTTCATCACGTCAGCGCCCAGGTCGGACAATAGTTGCGTGCTCCAGGGTCCAGCAAGGATCCGGCTCAAGTCTAGGACCTTGATACCTGCAAGGGGGCCTGCCATATCTCCTACTCCTCTTTTTTGAGTTTCTAACTAATTAGCTCGGGTCGAACAGCACGCCAGGGTTCAAGACCTGGTGCGGATCAAAGGCCTGCTTGGCGGCCTTTAGCGCGGTGCAGAACAGCTCCGGCCGTTCCTTGTCGTACCAAGGGCGATGGTCCCGACCAAGCGCATGGTGGTGGGTCACCGTACCGCCTGCGTCCACCATGGCTTGCTCTCCAATGCGTTTGATCGCTTGGAACTGCTCGGGCAATCGAGCCTTATCGCCATAGGCAAACCACGTGAAATATGGCGCAGGGCCATCAGGGTAGAGGTGGGTAAAGCGGCAAGTCACCGAACCCGGGCGGCCGGTAACTTCGCGAATGGCCCGATGCGTTTCTGCCTTGACGTGCGCGTGAAGAGCGGCGAACTTGTCCCACGTGCACGCGGTTTCCATGGTCTCGCGCATGACGCCGCGAGCAATGGCGTACTCGCGCAGGTATGGGCCGCGCAGGAACTTGTTTCGCCAGCTCGATGTCGCAGCGTCCGCACCACCTTGGTTTCCGCTGACCGGATCATCGTCCCATTCGCCGCCGCACTCCGCGCAAATTTCCAGTGCTCGCTTCAGGCGTGCCTCGACCGGGTGGTCGGCGGACTCGAATCCCAGCACGAGAATGTCATAGCTGCCGTCGCTCGAACCCGTGTACAAGGCTTCTTCGCGTTCCACAAGGCGGGCATTGGCAGGGTTCAGTCCAGATTGAGACAGTACCCGTGTGGCCTCGACAGCGCGCGCATAGTCACGGAAACGTACGGTCACCTGCTTGCGGAAGACCGGCCGGCGGTGAAGCTTGACCCACGCCTCGGTAATGATGCCCAGTGCGCCTTCGGAGCCGAGGAAAAGTCGATCCGGATTGGGCCCCGAGCCGGACACCGGGAAACGGCGGGATTCGATGGCACCTTGGGGTGTTACGACCCGCATGCTCTCGATATGGTCGTCGATTTGAGTGAACGCCGTTGCAAAGTGGCCTGCTGCCCGTGTTGCGATCCAACCCCCCAGCGACGAAAACTCCCACGCTTGCAGGAAGAATCGCATGGTCAGGCCGGTGGGCTTGAGCTGTCGCTCCAGATCCGGGCCAAGGACGCCCGCTTGAATGCGGGCGGCCTGCGATGCCTGATCTACTTCCAGCACCTTGTCGAAGTGCTTCATGTCGATGGAAACTACGCCGCGGTAACGATCGTGCTCCGGCGGATTGACTCCGGCCACGACACTGGTGCCGCCGCCGTACGGAACTGCAGCAACGTTCTGGCGCCCGCACCAGTCGAACAGGTCCACGATGTCCTGCTCAGTGCGCGGGTAGGCGATGACGTCCGGCGGGTTGGAAAATTCCCGGCGCATTGCGCGCGCAACATCCATGGTGCCCGCGCCGTAGGTGTGATACAGGCGGTCGTAATGATCGCTTGTGCAGATTTCGCGAAGCGACGCGGGCAGCTGTACGCGAGGTTTGCGCAGCGAAATTTCTTCGGGCGTCGGAAAAGGTGTCGCTTCGAAGTGCTCGACACCCAGCAAGCGTGTCCACGCTGCCTCGAACTCCCGGATTTCGTCCGGCGTGACGGTGTCACCCTCATAGCCCCACCCGTAAAACTTACGACGACGTTCCTGCATTGTTGCCTCCTGTGTGATGTGGTAATCGATTACATACGTTACGGTAACCTGCATCAGAGACTGTAAATAACCAATGCCAGTACGGTGATGAGGCGAAAACAGCACTGCGTGCAATCGATTACATAAGTTTAGATTGGTGCGGCATAATGTCAAGCAGTTAACGCAGTCGCGGCCATGGGTTGGAGCAGGAGTCGACGAAGAGATCGGATCGCTAAGAGACCTTCCCGCGGCGAGGTCACTGTGGGTTGGAGAGCGACTTACTTGGTGGTCTTCCCTTGCAGGGCGTCACGTACGTCCTTGCCTGAGGACCCAGTGAGTCGATCCTGAGCAAGCAATCTGGGGGCGCTTGCTCGTTGCAGCGTTGGCATGGTGCTCGAGCGACAGAGCAGCAAGAAGTGTGGCCGCTCCCTAGGCCTCAAGCGATGACATGCGGCATATCCGCCCTGGGTAGCCCACCAAACGGAGAGAAGATATGGCCCTGCAACACATCCCGCCCATTCAATGTCTTGTCACCTTCGAGACGGTTGCAAGGCTTCGGAGCGCCACACGTGCCGCCGACGAGTTGTGTGTAACAACCAGCGCCGTGAGTCATCGAATCCGCCAGCTTGAATCTCACCTCGGTGTTGAACTCTTCGGGCGGAGTGACTTCACGCTTTCTGCACATGGTGCAGCGTACCTGGCGAATGTCCGAAGCGGCCTCGCTGCGCTACAGCAGATGCCGGTCAAAAATGGAAAAGCCTCTTCCACGCGACTGCGGGTCGCGGTGACCCCAACTTTCTCCAGGCAGTTCCTGATGCCCAAACTGGAACTGTTCCGCAACAAGTATCCGGACATCGACCTTATCTTGCAGGTCTCCATCCCATTCCTGGACGTCACAGCCGAGCCATCCGATTTGGAAATCCGGTACGGCGCCGGCGGATATGCGGACGTCGATCATCGCGTCGTTCTCTCGGAGGAGGTGGCGCCGGCTTGCAGCCCTACCTATCTCAACGAGTTCGGCCCCTTCGAAGGCTTCGAAATGGCGGGTGAAATCGACCAGGCGCGTCTGATACGTAGCCCGCTTGAGCCTTGGACGACATGGTTCTCCTCATGTGGATTGACGAGAACGGAGCCGCATGTGGGCGCTCAATTCAACGATCTAGGGCTTCTCTATGACGCAGCCGCGTGCGGGTTCGGCGTGGCACTAGTGAGGACCCGTATGGCGCAGTCATGGCTAGAGGGGGGCGACTCATCCGCATATCGGATCGATCCGTGCCTTCACCGATGGCGCACTACTTATGCTGGGAACCTGGGGCCCTGGAGAGATGGGAGTGCGCCGCCTTTATGGAGTGGCTCACCGACTCGCTAAGTTGAGCGGCCCAAACACGGCAATCAAGTTTTCTGCAACTCAACCGCAAATAACTCTCAACCTGCTATATCGCGTGATTGTCTACAGTCAAGTCATGGCGTCTCGTCGACGCCTTTGACAGAAGTGTATTAGAACCTCCCCACACAATGCATCGCATTCATCGCTCAACGTTTGAGCCTCAGCGCCCGGAAGCAACGCTCCGCCTTGGAGCTGCAGCATCCGTCCAGGCTGATTGCGCGGTTCGCCGGCTCGCTACGGTCGCGCCGTCGCTCCGCACTGATTATCCAATAGACCGGCACAGCACGACGCAGCTTCATCGCACCAGGAGGGCAAAGTCATGAATGCGACGCGTGACGGCTGGTTGGCACATCCTACTGACGCTGAGCGGAGGGAAGCCCGGCGTGCGGAAGTGGTTTCCGCGCTAGAAGGCGTGCTGCCTAGGGACCTTATCCTGTCGCAGCGCGAGGACACCCAGCCATTTGAATGCGATGGCCTTACGGCCTATCGGGCGCAGCCGCTCGTCGTGGTGCTTCCCGAAACAGAAGAGCAGGTTGTTGCCATTCTGCGAACGTGCAAGACGCTCGGTGCGCCCGTCGTGGCTCGGGGCGCAGGCACGGGATTGTCAGGCGGTGCGCTCCCACATGAGATGGGCGTGCTCCTTTCGCTCGCTCGTTTTAACCGGATCGTCAGGGTAGATCCTGTGAGTTGTACCGCAGTGGTCCAATGCGGTGTACGCAACGCCGCAATCAGTGAGGCAGCCGCTACGTATGGGCTGTACTACGCCCCCGATCCGTCCAGCCAGATTGCCTGCACGATCGGTGGAAACGTGGCCGAGAATTCCGGAGGCGTCCATTGCCTCAAGTACGGACTCACGTTGCAGAACGTAATGAAAGTACGGGGATACACCATTCAGGGCGAGGCGATAGAGTTTGGATCGGAAGCCCTTGATGTCCCTGGGCTCGATTTGCTCGGCGTCGTTGTAGGCAGTGAAGGGATGCTCGCAGTGACATTGGAAGTCACCGTCAAGTTAATTCCTAAGCCAGAACTTGCGCGATGCATCGTTGCAAGCTTCGACACCGTCGAAGCCGCTGGTGACGCCGTAGCCAACGTCATCGCGGCCGGCATCATCCCAGCCGGCCTGGAACTGATGGACAAGCCGATGACCGCCGCCGTAGAGGACTTCGTGCATGCTGGCTATGACCTGGACGCGGCCGCAATCCTATTGTGCGAGAGTGATGGGACGGCGTTGGAGGTCGAGGACGAGATTGTGAAGATGAATGCCGTCCTCACCGCCAGCGGGGCCACTCGTCTTGAAGCAAGTCAGGACGAGGCGCAGCGTCTTCGTTTCTGGAGCGGGCGAAAGAATGCATTTCCCGCGACGGGGCGCATGAGCCCGGATTACCTGTGCATGGATTCCACGATTCCTCGCAAGAGTCTCGCTGCGATCCTTCGAGCAATCAGCGAGATGGAGGTGCGCTATGGGCTTCGCTGCGTGAACGTGTTCCACGCCGGCGACGGGAATCTACATCCGCTGATCCTTTTCGACGCCAACAATCCCGAAGAACTGCACCAGGCGGAGCAATTCGGCGCTGAGATTCTGGAAACAAGCGTCACGCTTGGCGGGACGGTGACCGGAGAGCACGGTGTGGGCGTGGAGAAGCTGAACTCAATGTGCGTTCAGTTCTCAGGCGCAGAGCGAGAACAAATGTTTGCGCTGAAACGTGCATTCGATCCGCAATCGCTCTTGAATCCTGGGAAGGTAATTCCGACGCTGCATCGATGTGCCGAATATGGTCGCATGACTGTTCGGCGTGGGATGCTGCCGCATCCAGAAATCCCGAGGTTCTAGAATGACGACGATCCCCACGGAAGTGTCTCATCTGATTGAGACAGTCCTGCATGCAAGAAAACGAAGACCTCTCTCAACATCGTTGGCGGCGGTACGAAATGCTTCTACGGTGAAGAGCCGTCGGGTGAACCGTGTGATGTCCGGCGCCTCAGCGGAATTTGCAGCTATGAACCGTCTGAGCTGGTTGTCACCGCTCGTGCAGGCACACCGCTAGAAGAACTTGAGGCCGTGCTGGCCGAGCACAATCAGTACCTTGCCTTTGAGCCGCCACGCTTTGCTAAAGGAAGTACTGTCGGAGGAGCGGTCGCGGCAGGTCTGAGCGGGCCAGCACGCGTCGGGGTAGGGTCCATTCGGGACTTCGTTCTCGGCGCGACCATGATTAACGGCAAAGGCGAGCTTCTGACATTCGGCGGGCAAGTGATGAAGAACGTTGCCGGTTATGACGTTTCGCGTCTCCTGGCGGGCTCAATGGGAACACTCGGTGTTATCTGTGAGGTCTCGCTGAAGGTTCTGCCCATTCATTCATCGAGGATCACCCTGTTCATTGAACGCGACGAAGCAGGGGCGTTGTCTCTCTTAAACGGGCTGACTCGGCAAGCATTGCCAGTCAATGCGAGTGCCTGGCACGACGGAAAGCTGTTCCTCCGACTGAGTGGTGCAGCCTCTGCTGTCACGGAAGCCAGAAAGCGTTTGGGCGGGACTGAGCTGGAACCAGACGAAGCGTTGTCCTGGTGGGATGCCGTCCGCGACCACCGCCACGACTTCTTTTCACAGAGCGACGCGCCTCTCTG
Organism: Cupriavidus sp. EM10; assembly: GCF_018729255.1. Classification (NCBI taxonomy): domain Bacteria; kingdom Pseudomonadati; phylum Pseudomonadota; class Betaproteobacteria; order Burkholderiales; family Burkholderiaceae; genus Cupriavidus; species Cupriavidus sp. EM10. The sequence continues at coordinate 1,690,271 of NZ_CP076060.1, read as the reverse complement.
GCGTGTTTCCGTTCCGGCAGTCTCCCAACCCTTCTTGGCCGCGAATCAGCTTATTGAATGGGGTGGTGCATTGAGATGGCTATACACCGACGATCCCATCGAGGACGTTCGGGAAATGGCGTCATCGCTTGGTGGTCACGCCACGCTGTTCAGGGATCCGCATCATAGGAGCGGCGTGTTCACGCCACCGAGCGATGCGCTCTTCGAGATTCATCGCAATCTCAAGCAAGCGTTTGATCCCGATGGCATCTTCAATGTTGGTCGACTCTACCCCGGCCTGTAAGGGGCTCCATATGCAGACAAACTAAGTCATGAGTTTGCCAACACTCCAGAAGGGGCGGAGGCCGAAGAGATTCTGCGCAAGTGCGTGCATTGCGGCTTTTGTACGGCAACGTGTCCGACTTACCTGCTTCTGGGCGATGAACGTAACGGACCCCGGGGACGCATCTACTTGATGAAGCAGTTGCTTGAGGGGAAGAGGTCACAGCAAGCACCCAACAGAATCTAGACCGCTGCTTGACGTGCCGGAACTGTGAAAGCACCTGTCCCAGCGGTGTCGAGTACGGCAAGCTAGTTCACATTGGGCGGAAGCTAGTCGATGAGCGAATTCCTCGTCCGCCAAAAGACCGCGCGGTGCGTTGGCTGCTGCGTGAGGGGCTAACTTCGCCATTGTTCTTGCCGGCCATGAAGATTGGCCGAATGGTTCGGCCGCTACTTCCTTCCAAGCTCGCCAACAAGCTTACGCCGAGCAGACCTGCGGGTCAGCGCCCAACGCGCCGCCACGCCAGGAAAGTGCTCATGCTCGAAGGTTGTGTGCAGCCGGCGATGATGCCGAACATCAATTCTGCGACCGCGCGGGTACTCGATGCAGCCGACTTTCAGGTTGTAAGTGTTCCTCGAGCCGGTTGCTGTGGCGCGATCCGGCTGCACACCGGAGATCACAAGGGCGGCCTCGATGATATGCGCAGAAACATCGACGCCTGGTGGCCGGCGATTTCCAGCGGTGAAGTCGAGGCAATTGTCATGAACGCGTCCGGCTGCGGCGCGACCGTGAAGGACTACGCCGACTTGCTAAAGCATGACGCGGAGTACGCCGAGAAGGCAGCTCGGGTTAGCGAGTTGACCCGCGACCTGAGCGAATTGCTTCCTGAACTTCTGCCAAGACTGCGCGGCAAAGTCAAAGCGTGCGACAAGCCGGCCTTGGCGTTCCATCCGCCGTGCACGCTGCAACACGGCCAGAAGCTGCGGGGAGTGGTGGAGGAGCATCTGGGACAGTTGGGCTTTTCCGTTCATCGTGCCAGCGTGGAGAGTCACCTTTGTTGCGGCTCAGCCGGCACCTACTCCGTTCTGCAGCCCGAAATTTCACTCCAGCTCAGAGACCGCAAGATCGAGCATCTGAGCGAGAAGCAACCTGACTGCATCGTGTCCGCGAACATCGGTTGCATCCAGCATTTGCAAAGTGGAACGCCCACGCCAGTAAAGCACTGGATCGAGGTACTGGATGATGCAATCGAGCCGGCAGTCCAACCAGAGGAACAAGTATTTATCTAGCGGCAGGGCAAGAAACGGCGTCGAAGTCGGCACGGGCTGCGAGAGCGGCCCATGCAGTAGTGTTTCGCCTCCTGCAAGTAACGCGGTCGGCGAAAAGTTAGTCACATCAAGATAAGAGGAGCATTTTGTGGCGATCTATCGAATTGGAGAGAAAGAACCGACAATTCATCCGAGCTCGTATGTATCCGAGCATGCGGTAATCATCGGCGACGTGGAAATCGCCGAAGACGTGTCCATCTGGCCCGGCGCTGTGATCCGCGGCGACAATGAAAAGATCACGATTAGGCGAGGCGTGAACGTCCAGGAGGGGCTGTGTTGCACACCGATCCTGGCTTTCCCGTCGAGGTAGGCGAGATGGTCTCCATTGGACACCAGGCGATGCTTCACGGTTGCAAGGTCGGAGCACGTAGTCTGGTCGGCATTCAGGCTGTGATCCTGAATGGATCCGAACTCGGACAACAATGCCTCGTGGGGGCCGGATCCTTGATCGGCGAGCGCAAGAACTTCCCGGCAGGAGGCTTGGTCATGGGCACACCTGCAAAGCAGGTACGTGAACTAACGGAGGAAGTCAAAGCTGCGATCGAGAAGAACGCTGACGACTACATTAACAAGGCGAAGACGTACAAGAAGGACCTGGTCAAGCTGAGTTAGCAAGCTCCGCGCGTCGGCGGATCAAGCGTCGACGCCTTGAGACGAGAGCGCCAGCCAGCGCCTCGTCTCGTCATCCCTCTCCATCAAGATTGGTGCTCCGGCCATCGCGAACGAACGCGACAAGGCCCGGCCTTGAGTTGCTACCCGGCCACAGGCACAGAACCCCTTCACGCGCCGCCGCTGTCTGCGTGGTCGCTACCCTCACCAGTCGGACCATATCGACTCGGTGCCTCCAGGTACTTCGCGCGATCATTCTTCACTGAATCGTTATATCATCTGCTCAGTGATTGCCCCCTTTTTGTAGACATGACAGAACCTACGGTTGAAATGCTTGCGGACGAACTTAGACCCCGCTTGATGCGGATCGTTGTAGCGCTGCGGCGGGAAATGAGAGCGGCGCACGTGCCCCCGCGCAGAGCGCTGTTCTTAGTGCATTGCTCGTAAGAGGGCCGATGCGAGTTAGCGATCTGGCCAGGAATGAAGGCGTCAGATTGCCTACGATGACGCAGATTGTCGGGCGGATGGTCGACGCCGAGTTAATCGCGCGCTCCGCACCCGTCGGCTCGTACAACAACATGATTCAGATTACTGATGAAGGCCGGGCTGTGGCCGGCAAATTGGCCGCACAGCGGACGGCGGCACTGGGCAAGCGCATGGAGGGATTGACGCCCGAGGAGTTGCAGACGGTGATCGCGATGTTCCCCATCATCGATAAGATGTTCAAAAGAGAACCGTGGCTGGACCACGAGTAATACCAACGAATCTTCCTGGAAGACGACACGATTCGAGAAGGCTTATCGCTAGCCGGCCGCGCTTGCGCTGCAACTGCGGAGCCATGCAGGGAGTTGTCAGAGTCGCCGAGAGCAACCGCATCGCCCAATATGGGGCGCACTGCCGCGACCTATACGCTAATAAAAAGGCGCCTAACACTCACTTAGGCGCCAAAACCTGACTGGGAACGTAGCTTCGGGGGAAAGGGCGACGTATCGCCCTTTGCGGCCCCCGATCTACACTTGAGTTACAAATTTCGTGACGAGATAGCCGTCGAACGTCTCGGTCCCACCCTCACTCCCGATACCGCTATCTTTAATGCCTCCAAACGGTGTTTCGGCGAGAGCGCTTCCAAAGTGGTTGATGTTGACCATGCCGGCCTCAAGGCGGGTAGAGACAGCATGCGCTGTCTTCGCTGACTCGGTAAACACGTAAGACGACAGGCCGTAAGTCAGTTTGTTCGCCCGTGCCAGCACCTCATCCAGATCGTCGAACGCTACAACCGGGGCGACAGGGCCGAATGGCTCGCAAGTCATGAGCATGGAGTCGTCTGAAATGTCTATAACGACGCTGGGCGCGAAGAAATGTCCTGTGTCGCTGCACCTGGTCCCTCCCACGACAACCTTTCCGCCGCGCGCTTTGGAGTCGGCAATCAACCCTTCCATTGCAGCAACACGGCGTTGGTTTGCGAGCGGTCCCATCTGTGTCGAGCTGTCTATACCGTTGCCGACCCGCACTGCGCCAATGACGTCCGTAAAACGCCTGAGGAACCTATCGTAAGCCCCGCGCTGGACGAAGAAGCGGGAGGGCGAGACGCATACCTGACCAGCGTTTCGCAGCTTGTAGTTTGCAAGCATCTCGGCGGCGGTATGGACATCCGCATCGTCGAAGACGATTGCAGGGGAGTGACCACCAAGCTCCATAGTGATTCGCTTCATATGGGATCCTGCTAGAGCTGCTAGTTGTTTGCCAACAGCAGTGGACCCCGTAAAGGAGATCTTCTGGACCAGCGGAGATGCAATGAGGTGTGCTGACACCTCCGCCGGGACGCCAAATACAATGTTTAAGCAACCAGGAGGAAGGCCCGCATCATGGAACAGTTGAGCGATCGCCAGCACGGCACTCGGTGTCTCTTCTGGTCCCTTCAGAATGATCGTACAGCCTGCGCCAAGCGCGGCAGAGATTTTCCGGATCGCCTGATTGAAGGGAAAATTCCAAGGGGTGAAGGCTGCGCAGACTCCGACCGGCTGACGTAGCACGAGCTGGCGGACGTTAGGGTTGCGGCTGGGGATCACGCGGCCGTAGATCCGCCGAGCCTCTTCTGCATGCCAGTCCGCATGCTCTGCACAAACCGTTACTTCGCCCACGGCTTCGTGCAGAGGCTTCCCCTGGTCAATGGTCATGTTGCGGCCGATTTCCGGCGCCCTTTGACGGGCGAGCTCCGCAACTTTACGCAAGATTGCACTGCGTTCCAAAGGCGATGAGTCGCGCCACGTCAGGAAAGCTCGATGAGCCGCCTCGACGGCGGTGTCGAGGTCCTCGCGGGTGGCGAGCGGCAGTCGCCCAACGACCTCCTCCGTCGCAGGATTGACTACGTCCTGGTGTCGCCGGCCTTCAATGCCGAGAAATTCGCCATTGATGTAAAGGGATAATTCTGGATACACAGCGTGTACTCCAATGACTAAGAGGTTAGCTACGAAATTCTGTGCTTGTGACGGAGGTCGATCTATTCGAGCTTAAAATCACCGACCTTAATTACTGCATCAATGCTCTTCTTGCGCTGCTTAAGGTAGCCCTCGAAATCCTCCGGGGACTGCGTAATGACTTCCATTCCAGTGCCTTGCATCCGCGTGCGAAGCTCGCCGTTCTTCAAAATCGTAGCGACATCGCTCTGCATTTTTTTGATTGCGTTCTGGGGCATCTTGGCAGGCGCATACAGGGCGATGGTTCCCGTAAGCTGGACGTCAATCCCCGCTTCCTTGAATGTAGGGACGTTTGGCAGCATAGGCGAGCGTTCTGGCGTCGACACGGCAAAGGCCTTCACTTTTCCAGCCTTAACGAGTTGCGCGATCGGTGCCATATCGATCATGAGCATATCGATCTCGCCTGAAACGATAGCGGGGACACTTTGCCCAGCACTCTTGTAGCCGACTGGGGTCATCTTTACCCCGGTCTTTTGCGCGAACTCCTCCATACCGACACGCATGCCCAAGTTGGCCCATCCGTACGTGAACTTCCCGTTGGCCGCACGAGCTGCCTTAATGAGGTCAGCGAGGTTGTTGTATGGCGCGGAAGCCGGGGTCACCACAACGAGTGGGGTTGCGGCTAGCCCGCTCACAAGGGTGAGTTCCTTGGTGGGATCGACAGCAACAGTGGGGCGCAAGTTTGCGTCGATGATCAACGTGGACGGGGCATGACCAGAAGGATCGAACCGTCCGGTTCAGCTCGCGCGACAGCCTTGCTGGCGATCGCCCCGTTTGCGCCTGGCCGATTTTCGACGATTACGGGCCGATTCCAGATTTTTGCCAGCTCTTCGCCAACTGCGCGTGCAACTACGTCGGTGCCACCGCCCGGTCCGTAGCCAACAAAGAGCCGGACCGGCAACGGGCCAGATTGCTGGGCGTACAGGATGGAGGGCAGGGCCAGGGAGCAGAGTAGGACTGCTCTGCGGATAGCCGAAGCGGGTTTTGTCATGTTGTCTCCTCTTTTATTATGAAATACAGCCTTAACCTGCTACCGCAGCTGGAGCGTGGCTCTTCGTCCACTCCTCCTTCAACAGCTTGATGTGCTCACGCGCTTTTCTACTGGCGTTCCAACTAAGAACGCCCATCAAAACGTCTCCCTGGTAGTAGCGAAAGATGCAGGAGTCGTCTTTCAGTTGATCCCCTTCGACAACTTCAACGGTGTATTGAGGGCCGATGCGTCCGTAGCTGTGGATTTGGACCTGGTACTGATCCGACCAGAAGAACGGCAGCGGAGCGTATTCAACGCGAGAGCCGAGCATGTTCTTTGCCGCGGCCATCGCCTGTTCGCTTGCATTCGTCCGGTGTTCAATACGCATGTGCTCGCCGTAGCCTTTGTGAAACCACTCTGCAGCATCGCCGGCGGCATATACGTTCGGGGCTGCTTCACAGTATTCATTGCAGACTACGCCGCTGCGGATGTTTAATCCGCTGCACCACTGCACGCTGGGAACTGCGCCGATAGCCACAACAATTACGTCGCAAGCAATCACAACCCCAGTGTCCAAGCGGACTTCGGTAATGGTGCGGTCACGCCATTTCACCTCCCTGAGTTCGCAGTCGTTGTGGAAAACCACGCCGTTGGCTTCATGGAGTTTTTCGATCCGCTTCCCAACGATATCCCCGACTCGCGCCCCGAGAGGAACTTTCGACTTGTCGATGACGGTCACCTCACAGCCGCTGGTCTTTGCAATCGCCGCTAACTCTGTGCCGATGAAGCCCGCGCCGACTACTAGTGCCCGCTTTCCGGCAGTCAGATGTTCCCGAATCGCCAGCGCGTCGTTTAAGTTGCGCAGGCTGTAGCAGTTCGCCGCCTGGCTGAGGTTGGGAATCACTCGAGCGTCCGCGCCCGTGGCGATCAGCAAGCGATCATATTGAAGTGTGGAGCCGTTGCTGAGTTGCAGTGAACTGGCGTCCGTATCGAGGCCGGTGGCCGATGTCCCGTCCAGGTAGTGCAGGTTCAGCGCCTTCATGCCGTCTTCGGACACAAGGTTGAGCGCCTCTACCGGACATTCTCCTGCCATCAGCCGCTTTGAAAGAGGAGGGCGGTCATAGGGCATGCCGCCTTCCTTTCCAATCAGCGTGAGCCGCCCTCCCCAGCCCTGTGCGCGCAGCGCTCGTGCTGCCGTGATGCCGGCGGCCGAGGCGCCGACAACGACGATGTGCTCGGGGAGTTCATCACTGATCCTCGTGAATCTCGATGGCGAGCGCTGGGCAGATGCCAGCCGCCAGGCGTGCTGATTCGAATTGGTCAGCCGACGGCTCTGCGTTCAAGAGAATGACGATGCCATTGTCCTTTTGGTCGAACAGATCCGGCGCGTTGACGACACATTGACCAGAACCGCAGCACTTTTCGGGGTAGATTGTGATTTTCATGATGCTTCTCATTTAAGTCGGGATTACCAGCGAACAGGGAGTTCCTTGACGCCATACATGAGTGAATCGCCCTTGAACTCAAGGCTTTCCACGGGAACAGCAAGCTCGAGGTTCGGAAACCGCTCCAGCAAGGCGGTGAACATGATCTGCATTTCGAGCCGTGCGAGGGGTTGACCGATGCACTGATGCGGGCCGTATCCGAACGAGACCTGCGTCCTTGAATCTCGGCGAAGGTCGAACACATTCGGATCTTCAAATTTCGAGCTGTCGCGATTGGCCGAGACACTCAGCACTACAACGGGGTCGCCCGCCTGGATCATTTGTCCGTTCACGACAATGTCCTCGGTCGCGACACGACGCTTTCCTGAATGTGTGACATCCAGATAGCGCAGAATTTCTTCCACCGCATTTGGAACGAGGCTTGTGTCTTGTCGAAGCTCATTCCAGATATCCGGTCGTTGCAGGAGGAAAGCACTCCCATTGCGGTCGTATTCGCCGTGGTCTCGTGGCCGGCAATCAGCAAGAGCCTTGCAAGGGAAACAACGTCCGTTTCGGTGATATCGCCCTTTCGTACGTGATTGACGATGAGGCGGCTGAGGATATCTTCCCCGGGGTTCTCCGATCTCTTCGCCACCAGGCCCTTCAGGTACACCTCGCACAACTCATGATTTGCGGCGATGGCCTCCTCAAGCGTCGCACTACTCGACGTCAGGACCATCGCCAGTTCCTGAAAGAAGTCATGGTCTTCGTACGGAACGCCAAGCAACTCTGAGATCGCCAATGCCGGCGTAGCCAACGTAAAGGCGCTAACCAGGTCGGAGGGTTGAGGCTTTGTTGCGAAGTCGTCCAGCAGCTTGTCTACGATCGCCTGAATCCGCGGGCGAAGGGCCTCGATTTTGCGGATCGAGAATTCACCTGTCAGCATGCGCCGATGCTCTGCATGCTTGGGTGCATCCATGGTGATGAAGGTCCGGTTACTACCCCGGGCAACTTTCATTGCAGCACTGACAGTGGGATAGCCGGGATTCGTAATGTCAGAACTAAAGCGAGGGTCAGACAGGACCGAGCGGACGTCGTCATAGCGCGTAATCAGCCAGGCGATCTTTCCGTCCCAGAGCCTAGCTTGCCCCAAGCCGCTTCCTTGCTGCATCTGGAAGTACACCGGCGGCGGCGACAAAGGATCGACCCGTTCGGGCGGAAAGTCGGGGATGCCGCTGTCCCCGCCAGCGTGCATCGGACACGTGGACTGCGCAGGTGAGGCCGCGTGAAACGGGCAGCCAGTCGACTGCGTGGGGGTTTGGGGGGCGGTCATGAATATGTCTCCGATGGGAAATTGTGAGTACATATTAGGTAGCCTACCTACTATATGCAAAAGGGGTTTACCCTAATCGGTGCAGAGGATTGACCTCGCGTCACAAATCTCGAGCGGGACCAGGGGTGGGAGAGGAGGGCGTGGCTAGACTGGGGAGCCCAGTTGGCCTGAAGGCGGGCGACCGCCGATTTCAGTGGTCAAGATATGCCGCCGGTGACCCACTGGGTATGCGCGAGGACTGTTTGCCTTCTGGTTGTTATAGCTCGTCCCAGGGTAGATATGCGGTCCGGCCGGGCTGGCTGACGACAGAGGTCGGTACCGAGTGAGGCGCGGCCGGAGGCCCGCTTGGGACCTGCTGGAGGCCACCTTTGACGCCGGGACCTTCCGTAAGGTCGGGATCGCAGGGCTTCGGTTCTTACCTATGCATAGGCGTGAAAAAACACCCGCATGGACGTGGGGTTAGAAGTGCGCGATCGCCACCACTCGCTGACCAAGGGGCAGCCTCACGACGCGTTGTTAAAGAGGCGCGGGGGACAGTGAAGCCGGTGCAAGAAGGCAAGCGAGAAAGCCGAAGCGACCTCGCTTTGGCAGCCTACAAATCAAATAAATAGGCTCCAGCTCTCCCCTAACTCGGCACTGAGGTACTCGAACATCGACATGAATCGAAAGCGCTCCCATTGATTGAACGCCTCGCGTACCGCTGCCATCAGTGACATAGCTACCTCCGGGGTGATCGACTTTAGTTAGGGGGCCACCGCAAGAAAAAAGCAGGTCTTTCAACACTCGTTCGCATCGGCGCATAGCCCATTCCACGATGCAATCGATTACATAGAGCGTAGGTCGCCACGATGGTCTGTCAAGATAAAGCGTAAAAGTGTCATTTGCGGCTCAAAATCAGCCACCTGACTTCGTTGATGGGAGGGTAAACGCCTATTTGATTGTAATAGGTAGGCTACCTAATATTTACCACAAATAAGAGTAAGCGCGCTTCGGTTTTTCAAACATTGCTTATAGAAGTGGAGACAAAATCAATGCAACATCATCCCGAAGAGGTTCGACCCCCACCCCCAGCGGGTCCGGGATGTTCTCAAGCCGATCTCCGGTGCCGCCGTGGGAAACATGCTGGAGTGGTTTGACTACTCGTTGTATGGCTATCTTTCCGCCACCCTGGCGAAGGTGTTCTTCCCAAGCAGCGACCCGATCGTTAGCCTGATAGCGGCTTTCGCGGCATTCTCCGTCGCATTCGTTACCCGACCACTCGGCGCTCTGTTTTTTGGATCGCTGGGAGACCGGCTTGGACGGCGCGATACGCTCGCGATTGTCGTTGGTTTGATCAGCGTTTCGACGGGGTTGGTCGGTGTCCTACCGGGATACGAGGCGATTGGCATCGCCGCTCCTTTGCTGCTGGTAGCCCTACGCATGATTCAGGGATTTTCCGCGGGAGGCGAAGCAGGTGGAGCACTCGCATTCCTTGCCGAGTACGCCCCGACACGCCGGCGTGGCGTTGTGATCGGGTTCTTCGGTATGTCGGCTGGAATTGGTGCGTTGAGCGGATCCGGTCTTGTTCTGGCGATCACCAGCATTTTTGGTCAGACGGCAGTTGAGGCATGGGCCTGGCGATTGCCCTTCCTGATCGCTGGTCCGATTGGGTTGGGTGCGTTCTGGCTGCGGCTGCGCATCGAGGAAACACCGGCATTCCGGTTGCACTTGGAACGCGAGGGCGCGGCACAAGCACCATTGCGCGAAGCCCTTCGTGACGACTGGCGAAGCATTGTCAAATGTCTTGGCGTAGCGATCTCACACGGCATCCCTTACTACTTGATCCTGGCGTATCTCCCGTCTTATCTCGTGTCAACTGGACGGTTGAGTAGCGGGCAAGCTCTAGCGGCGTCCGGCCTGGCCTTTCTGGGTTCAGTGATTGTGATCCCATTCGCTGCAGCGCTATCCGACCGCGTGGGTCGACGACCCGTCGCCTTTACGGCGGCATTGGCATACCTCGTCGTTGCGCTTCCTTTGTTCCGGATCGTCGTGGGCTCGACACCAGAGGTGGTAATTGCCACGATGGCTAGCGTCGGGGTATTGATGGGATGTATGGCAGCGCGCCGTTCTGCATGATGACGGAGTTGTTTCCGACACGCACACGCTACAGCGCCATGTCGGTAGGCTACAACGTGGCCATGGTGCTATTTGGCGGCACCGCTCCTTTAATCAGCGCTTCTCTGACGAAGCTGACCGGAAACCCTTCATCACCCGCCTATTTCATGATGGGGGGCGCAGTGTTGTCTATTTTTGCCATCTTGGCGTCTCCTGAAACGTCACGAGTACCGATTGATGAGCTCGGACAGTCGGACGAGCACATTCGCCGCGTGCGCATGGCGCTCAAGGCATCGGCTCGCGTTGAGTGATCTCCTGATTATGAAAACCGCTACATACGACTACATTGTTATCGGCGCCGGCTCGGCAGGGTGTGTTCTCGCTTCTCGGCTGAGTGAAGATCCCAGCGTCAAGGTACTGCTGATAGAGGCGGGCGCTCCCGCGTCATCCATCTTTGTTCAGATGCCGGCAGGGATCCGGGTTCTCTATAAGAGCCAAAATTCAACTGGCGCTATTGGACGGAGCCCCAGACACAACTGGACAATCGGAATATTTATATACCCCGGGGCAAGGTGGTGGGCGGTTCATCCTCGATCAATTCCATGATTGCTATCCGGGGGAACCGATCCGATTACGACAACTGGGCATCTCAGGGCCTGTCGGGCTGGGACTATGAATCCCTTCGTCCGTACTTTCGAAAGATTGAGGATGCATCACTGGTAACGAAGGCGAGGAATGACGATCGCGGGTACGCGGGTCCGATTCGCCTGTCATACGGCACGCAGCAAAACGCCATATCGACTGCGTTCATAGAGAGCGCAGTATCGGCCGGTATGCCGGAGAACAACGGATTCAATGGGGCGTCGCAGGTAGGCGCAGGATTCTACGAGCTTACGATTGCCGAGGGAAAGCGATCCGGTGCTTATCGTTACCTGGATCGAGCAGGTAACCGATCCAATCTGACATTGATGGCGAACTGTAAAGTCCGCAGGATTCTCCTTGCCGGAAAGCGAGCGCAAGGCGTAGTGATTGAGGATGGATGGGAGGAGGTGGAGCTTCGCGCGGACCGCGAAGTGATTCTGACAGCAGGGGCCATTGCCTCACCGCAACTCCTGATGCTTTCGGGGATCGGACCGGCCAAACATCTGCAGTCGATTGGTATCGCTCCCGTGGTCGATCTGCAAGGCGTCGGTGAGAACCTTCAGGACCATCTTGATTGCGCGATTCGCTTAGAAGCGTCGCAGCCCAATACGCTCACGCCCTATATCGGCCTGGTAAGAGGCGGAATGGCAGGAGCTCGCTATCTTCTTTCAGGAGGCGGGCCGGCTTCCTCTCAAGGCGTTGAGGCAGGAGCATTTTACAACTCCGACAGAAATCCGGATCTGCCTGAGTGGCAGGCCCATCTGATCATTGCGCTGCGCAATCCACCGCCTAACGAAAAAGTTCCCCACGGATTTGCAGTCCGCGTATGCCAGCTGCGTCCAAAAAGTAGAGGCGTGCTGCGACTGCGTTCTTCAGATCCGTCCGATTCTCCCCGAATCGACCCTCGCTTCCTCTCAGACGAGTCTGACCTGGAGAGTTTGGTGCGCGGCGTGGAACGCACGTGCGAGATTGTCGACCAGCCGGCGCTCCGGAAGTACATCAAACGAAGGCTCGACATCGATGCTTTCTCCACCGGTGCAGCCCGTAAGGCATGGATACGCTCGCATGCGGAAACCATCTATCACCCGGTTGGCACGTGTCGCATGGGAGTCGACGACAACGCTGTTGTTGACGAGGAGTTGAAAGTGCGCGGGGTTGAGAACTTGAGAGTAATTGATGGATCTGTGATGCCAACGATCATCAGTGGGAACACGAACCTTCCCATTATGGCCATGGCAGAGAAGGCCGCAGACTTGATACGAAATTCACGCACATCCGCTCGTTGAAGTTTTCGGAGAACTCTGTTCACTGGCGTTTCGAGCTTGCTCCGTCGCCTTCTTCCCGGTTGTCCCCTTACACGGGGACGAAAGGTTGCAGCATAGATTTCCCAGCATCGAATGGGAACGTCTACGGGCTTGCGTCGTTTGATGGAAGCGTTGGGCCACACCCTTTCTCTCAAGCGCCGAAACCGCCGGAATGCCAAAGCGCGGGTTCCAGCAAAGAGGACCACGTGAACAAGGGACTCGCCAGTCAACACATACCCATCACGGGCGCGTCACAGGGCATCGGCCGCTGGACATTCCCTGTACTTCAATAACCTTAAGGAGATAAGAATGGTCAAGTTCACCTATCTGGTACTCACGAACGCGGTTCCGGGGCGTGAAGAAGAGTTCAATCGCTGGTATACCGAGCAGCACCTTCCAGACGTGTTGCGCGTACCGGGCGTGGTGAGCGCACAGCGCTTCAGTCGCACGGAGCAGCAGCGAAAAGCGGGGCCTCATCCGTGGCAGTACCTGGCACTCTATAACTGCGAGGCCGCTGACCCGCAGGTCGTCACAGATGGGATCCAGGCTCGCGTCAACACAGCGGAGATGCAAATGAGTGACACGGTGGGCGATGTCAAATATGGTTGCTATTTCGAGCCAATCACCGAGGTGATTCGCAGTAAGTAGACGGCATGGAAGTACCTGCTTTCCCGTCGTCTCAAAGATGAGTCGGGTAGAAGCTCAACAGCTTCTCCGCCACGTGAGGCGACGGGCCAGGGCGGGTCGCTTACTCCGCCGTAGCGGCGATGGAAGGCCATGCAACCCGGTGCGAGAGCTTGGGACTTGGGCCGAGGAGGCCAGCCTAAAACCTTCAGCGCTGCAATCACATGGGCGACTGCGCTGTTGCCCGTAGCGGATCACGCATCCATTTCGCGGCGCCAGGCTTGCGGGCTCTGCGATGTCCATCTCCGGAATGCGCGAGTAAATGCACTGTGCTCCGAGTACCCAAGTATCCAGGCCACCTCAGCGAGCGAAAGCCGTGGATCTTTTAGGTAATTCTCTGCAATCCGGCGTCTCGTGTCGTCACGTAGCTCGCGAAATTTCAGACCCAGTTTGTCGAGTCGCCGCTGCAACGTGCGGGGGGTCATGTGCATGGAGGAAGCCACTGTTTCAAGGCTCACTTCGCCTTGACGCGCGAGCCCGGCTACCGCTTGCCTGATGGCATGTTCCATGTCATCCATCTTCGGCATGGCACCCAGCAGAGCCTGTACCTGAAGCTCCATGATTCGCAGTAGCGCTTCATCAGGTTGACGCAGAGGCGCCTGCAAAAGGTCGACGGGGAAGCGCAGACTCGTCTCCGGTTGGTCGAACTTCACCGGGCAGCCGAAGTATGCAAGATAAGGGGTGGTGTCTTGAGGTGTTGCGTTAACAAAGCACACCTCCTCCAGCCTCACATCACCATCTGTCATGGCTCGCGTGAAACGGGTCATCGCAGCCAAGGCCGTTTCGTCAACGAGCGGCCCCGTTGGTTCCGTCGAACGGGGCCACGTCATCACGACGGACTTACCTTCGGTTCTTAGCTCCGCCGGCGTAACGTTTGCAACCACACGGTCGTACTGTTGCCAGCGTTGCAAGACAGCCCCGACGTCAGGGCAAGCCCCAAGTGCGTATCCAAGCACGCCGAGATGCGCAGGCGCAATGCGCTGGCCAACGTGCAATCCGAGGAGCGGATCATTGCAAACCTCGGCGGCACGCTCAAGCAAACGCCGCCAGTGATCGAGCGCGTAGAGTCGCACTTCCTGGCAATTAGGGCTGGATTCCCCCAGCACATGCACGGCATCCAGCCCTTGGTCCTGCAAGTAGTCGAAAAGCAGGTTCACGTAGGTGCTGGCGTAGTAAGCGGTGGGCGCGGACATGGGATGACAATGAACAATGTCGCGAAGTGTCAAGAAAGTGTCGAGGACTGTCAATGCGGAGGGTCACCAGTTTGATCAAACTGTCGGCAAGCCAAGCGAACAGGAGTCTAAATTGCCGTCCGATATGATGAACTGGCTGCATTCCATATTTGGGAAGTCCGTGGATTGGAAGCAGGCGTTCATGCTCAGCATGGTTCCTCTCTTCATCATTGCATTCAGTCTCGAGACCCTGATCAATCGAAGGCGTAGAGCCGAATCGACACTGAACTGGAAAGAGGTGTGGGCGAACATCGCATTGGGCACCACTTACCAGATCATGGAGCCCCTGGGAGTGGCTCTTGTGACAGGATCCATCTATGCGTGGGTATATTCAAAACGTTTGTTTGATATCCCGGTGGACGGTTGGACCATTCTCCCAATCATTCTGTCGGTCGAGTTCTGCTACTACTGGTTTCATCGCGCCAGCCATCGAATCCGCTGGTTTTGGGCGGCGCACGTCGTTCATCATACCGGCGAGAACATGAACTTCACTACGGCGGCACGACAATCGATGCTCAATGTGGTCGCTGGGAGTTTCATCTTTTTCCTTCCTCCCGTGCTCCTCGGTGTGCCGCCGGCCGCAGTCGCACTCATCCTGGCCGTGAATCTGTCCTATCAGTATTTCATTCATACCGAACTGATCCGCCGCCTTCCTGGCTGGATTGAGTACATCTTCAATACACCGTCCCATCACCGTGCCCATCATGGCCGAAACGACCAATATATCGACAAGAACTACGGTGGCATGTTGATCATTTTCGATCGCATGTTTGGCACTTTCGAAGAAGAACGGGAGACGGTGCAATACGGCATCACCCAACAGATTAAGTCCTACAATATCCTGGTGCTGAATCTCCACGAGTTTGTCGACATGTGGCGTGACGTGATGTCACCGGGGCCCGTGTGGCAGCGACTGCAACACCTGTGGCGGCCGCCGGAATGGGTGCGCCGTGGTCATGAACCCATCCACACATGGACGGTGGACAGGAACGAGCCGACCGGCAGTGAGTCGACACCCACTCCGTCAACGTCCGCTACCTGAGAGCCAACTCATGCATCGCCTCTCTCAAATATACCTGGCCGTTTCGGCACTGGCTTTCCTGCTAATTGGCTTGCATACGTTTCACGACCCCGCTACGGCAATGGCGGGCCTCGATATGCAACCCCATTCGGTGAATGCCTTCAATGAGATCCGTGCCAACTACGGTGGCATGCATCTCGGTATCAGTCTGTTGCTGGCCCTGGGTCTACTCTCGAAGGCGTGGCGAAAGCCCTCGATGTGGATCAACGTCGTGTTCACCAGCGGCCTGGTGCTCGGGCGGCTGGTCAGCATTTCCGCTGACGGGTGGCCAAATGATCTCGTTCGAATGTTGCTTGGAATCGAAGCAGCAGCGGCATTCACCGGCCTAGCGCTGTTGTGCTTCCTCAACAAACATGATGCGCGCTCTTCCATGAGATGAGCGCTCACTTTGAGCGCCCGCGACGCGTGGACATGAGGTCATCGTTCACCCAGTCCTATCAAGTTAAACTCGCACCGATCAACCTCCACCTGTCCTGATACCGGTCTTGCGGACAACGCGCGAGATATCCGCGTTGACGGGCTTCACCGCTTTCTAAGCATCCTTTCATCGCGACGGGTCCGACGCAGCGAAGAGAACGCTAGCTCTCCCGAGAGCAGTCAAGGTGTTGGGGCCTGGCCCCAGTAGAGACTACGGAGGTTGCGTCCAGGACCGTAGTGTTCGGTCTCTTCTGGGGTCTTTCGATGCCGTGTCTGCAATTGCCACCCTCTGCGAAGTGCTTATTAGCAGGCGCAGATCTTTGCCGGCATCCGGCCGCCATTGTGAGAGTATAATTTCACGATAGTGAAACAACACAGAAAACCGCTCTCCACGCTGGTGTTCCTTTTGCAAGAACGACCTCCATGCCACGACCACTACCTGATCCGAAGCCACCGTCGCGTGCGACGATTCGCACCATTCACCAACTGGGCGACCGCATTCGAGCAACGCGGGCAGGGAAAAGGATGCCCATTGACCAGGCGGCAAGACATTGCGGGGTCTCGGTCGGCATGCTGTCCAAGCTCGAGAACGGCAAGGGCGTCAATCTCGAGCACGCCCTGCGTGCGTTGGACGGACTGGGTTTGGCGATGCTGGTCGTTCCCAGGGCGCATGCGCCTTGGCTTGAACAGGCAGCGGCCCATACGGCCAAGATCGGCGAGGACGCGGCCAGGCGACAGCACGCCTGGCTGGAAGAGTAGTAGAGGCCTGCGATCAGGCTGGGCATCAATCTCTGATGCGATCCCAGATCGGTGCGGAAATGCACTTCGCTTGGTGTGCTGACGCGCCTTATGCTTTCCTGATCCATCCGATGCGGTGCCGCTCCTGCGTGGCCTCGTGCCGCGCATCCTCTTCGCTGTGCAGATAGCCGCTCGTCGTCGACAGCGAGCTGTGCCCAAAGTTGTCGCGCACATAACGCAGGTCGACCTGCTGGTCGGTCATATGCGAGCCGGCGGTGTGGCGCAGCCAGTGGGCCGAGGCGCTGGCCAGCACCGCGGCCTGCGCCCCCACTCGGGCCCGCGCGCCCGCAGGCGCTCCGCGGCCATGCCAAACACCTCTTTCAGGATCAGGTGCAGCGCGCCGCGTGACAGGGGTTTCTCGCCACCCTCTCTGCCAATCACCGGCAGCACCAGTGGCCGCGTCTCCCCGAACTGCGGGGTAGGCGGCAGGTCGTGGGCGCGACGGTAGCGCGCGAGTTCGGCAATCAGTTCGTCGGTCGCCGGCACCAGCCGGGTCTTGTTGCCTTTGCCGGTCACCTCGAGCCACCAGCGCTCGATGCCCTGGCCATCGCGCCGGCAGAAGAACGCGCCCATGGGGGTCGCCGTCAGCTCGGAGGCGCGCAGGCCGCCCAGATAGAGCACGGTCAGCACCCACCGGCAGCGCGCGGCGTGCCGGCGTTCCCGCGCGGTCTCGGTCGGCATGGCCGCGACGGTGTCTTTGACCGTTTCCCACAGGTCGTGGCTCAGATAGCGGGTGATGCGCGCTCGGGTGGGGGCGCGCCGGCGGCGGGCGAGGGCAAGCGGGTTGCCGGCCAGGTAGCCCGCCTCGGTCAGCCAGGCGAACAGCGCGTTCAGGATCACCATCGCGTGGCGCACGCTGGACGGCGACAGCGGCCCGGCAAACGGGCGCCAGTCGGGGTGGCCGCGTGCAAGCTTCTTGCTGCCGGCCAGCACCCAGCGCGCGGCGGGTTGCGGATCGGCGAGGAAGCGCTCGTAGGCGAGCAGGTCTTCGTGCGTCAGCGAGGACAAGGGCTTGCCCACCTGGAGCACGGTCCACAGGATCAGCCGCTCCACCTCGCGGCGATAAGTGGTGAGCGTCGCGGTGCTGTCGGCATAGCGCGCGAGCCAGGCGGTGACGGCGGCCAGGTCGTCGGCCGCGGCGATCCGCGTGGCGCTGGCGGGCGCGCGGTTGCTGCCGGCCGCGCCGGACAGCGCCGGGGTCAGGCGCAGGCGCTCCAGCGGGGTGGGAAGCGGGGCGGCCAGGCCATCCAAAGGTTTAATCGGGAGCAGTTCCATGGTGTATCGGCCTAAGCGTCGGTTTGCACAAATTTGTTCCCGCTGGTCGCACGCCAGCAAGCCGATTGCAGGGCGATGGTAACAATATTGCGTCGAGAAACGCTGCAAGAAATTGTTCCCCCAGCCGACACTTGAAGCAATTTTGTACCTTCCCCAACGCATCGGTCCGTCGTCAGCCTTCACCCCGCCGACGGCGCGGGGCGATCCGATGGACGGGATTCAGCTGCGCAAAGCGATGACGTTCGCCGTCAGGCGTGCCACGCAAGCTAGCCGAGTCACGCCGCGCCTGCCGCCGGTGCGTGCGCTCCAGCGCGCCAGCCAGGCGTGCCCATGGGGTCGGGAACAAAATTCTGCAAAAAGAGGGCACAAATTTATGCATACCGACAGGGGCAGCGTGGGGAGGCGATTCGAGCCAATATTATAGACATAAGCGTACTTATGTCTAAACTTTTACACGAATCTTGTTATCCACTACGTATTACGTAGTAATATTTAACTCTGAATGTCCAAAAGGTGCTCGACCATGACGCCAGACGCTGTAGATCCCCTTCGCCTCGAAGCCGAGGTCGAGCAGTTGCGGCACCTTCACGCCGACACGCGCACGCTCTACCGCGAGGTGTGCGGGCTGCTGTTCTTTCGCTACGGCATCACGCCCACCACCAACAAGCTCTATCAACTGGTGCGCAAGGGCAGCATGGGCACGCCGGCCCAGGCGCTGCAGCAGTTCTGGCAAGACCTGCGCGCCCGTTCGCGGGTCACGATTGACCATCCCGATCTCCCCGACAGCCTGAAGCAGGTGGCTGCCGACGCCGTCCAGACCATCTGGCGCGCCGCCGGCGAAGCCGTCTTGGCCGAACTCGCCGCGACGCGCCAAGACATAGAGGCGCAGGAGCAAGTCGTCGCGGCCGAGCGGGATGCCGCGCAGATGGCTTTCGCCGACGCTCAAGCCGCGCTCACCGCGCTCGAGCGCGAGCGCGAGGCGTTGCGGGCTGAATGCCGCCAGTTGCAGGAGCAGGTGGCGCAGGCGCGCGGCGCCGAAGCAGCCGCATCGACGCACCGGGAGGCCTTGCAGAGCGAACTGCTGGCGGCGCGCGAGCAGGCGGGCGCCGCGCGCAGTGATTTCCTGGCGGAGCTGGAGCGCATGCGCGAGCAACTCGAAGCGATGGAGGCGCGCGGGGACGCTGCCGTGCGGCGTGCCCAACTGGAATTGGACCAGGAACGCACGGCGCGGCGCCAGAGTGACCGGGGACTCGATGCGGCGCGGGTGGAGGTGGATCGCTTGCGCGACATGCAGCGGCAGGAAGCGGTGGCCGCGGCCGAAGCGCTGGGTAGTTGGCAAGCCCAGGCGCAGGCGGCGCAGGTACGTTGCGCGGCGCTGCAGGACGCGCAGGAGAGCGGACAGCAACAACTGGGTGCCGCCCAGGAGGCCTTGGCAGAAATGACCCGGCGGGCCGAGCGTGCCGAGACTGAACGGGACCTGTCGCGCGAGTTGCTGGGCAATTGGCGCGACGGCGCCAAGGTGCGATCCGGGGCACGGCGCAAGGCCGCCGCCTAACCGCTTCGAGCCACCGCCCATGCACGCGCCCCATGAGATTGCCCGCGCCGACGCCATTCGCTGGGTGCGTATCAAGATGGCGCAATCGGGCCTGACACTGGCCGATTTATTGGCGGCCGGCTGTTTCGCGCCCACAGCGGCACGGCCACGCTACCGCAAAATGCCGAGGGCAAACCTGGGATGGGCGAGGGAGCGTCCCGACTGGTTTCAGCGGGCCATCAACGCCGGACAGCAGCCGGAATTCTTTCAGATCGACTGAGGAATCTGCGCCAAACGCCCCTGGCTCAATGACGCGGGGCGCGCTTGCGCGGGGGCGTCACGTCTGGCACGCGAAACAGTTCCGCGACCGGGACTTCCAGGGCGAGCGCCAGCCGTTCAATGACGTCGATCGACAAATTGCGGGCCGCCCTTTCGACGTGTGCCAGAAACGAACGGTCCATGTCCGCTTGCCAGGCCAGATCTTCCTGCGTCCATGCATAGGCCGCGCGCAGTCGCCGAATATTCAGGGCGAGCAATTCACGAGCGGAGGGCTGATGGACACGGGACATGCGTCCATATTGCGGACCGTTCCCTTATCTGTCAGTGGTCGTTGAGTCACAATATTTCCTGCTATATAAGCTCGCCGTTTCCATGAAAGACAAGGCTTTCCGAACATATTCTTGCGTCAAGGTCTTCTCATTCTGTAGTCGTTGAGACACAATGCCGCCTTTGCAGCGGCCCTTAACCAAGGGCTTCGCGCGGCGTCACACTGCTGCGCACACCGATCGCCGCCCCGCGCGCATAGCACCGAGAGGGCCTGCCGCCGAACGGCGGATCTGGGCGGCAGGCACGAGCGGCTACGCATTGCCCTGCGTCAGCGCAACGACACGATGCACGATGATTTTGTTTCTGGACTACGACGGTGTTCTGCACCCCGATGCGGCCTATCTGGTCAATGGCCGGCCTCAATTGCGTGCGGCAGGCTCGCTGTTCATGTGGGCGCCGATTCTCGTGGAAGCTCTCGCCCCCTATCCCCAGGTCCAGATTGTTCTCTCCACGTCGTGGGTGCGCGTGCTCAAGAGCTTCAGCCGAACCCAAGCCTATCTGCCCGCTGCGTTGCAGGCGCGCGTGATCGGCGCTACTTGGCATTCGGCCATGGCGCGACACCATGAGGGTGCGCACCGCATCGACGCGAGCTGGTTCAGCGAACTCACGCGGTATGCCCAGATCGCGCGATACGTTGCGCGATCTGGGCTGCGGGCCGAACATTGGCTGGCCATCGACGACGACAGCGAGGGCTGGCCCGTCGCGCTGCGCGACCACTTGGTCGAGACGGATGGGGCGCTGGGGCTTGCGAGCGCGTCGACACGGTGCGACCTGACCCAGCGACTGCAGGGGATGGCCGCAAGCACGCTCAGCGGGAAGTGAACACCATGCTACGCGTGACCGTGGAACTCATTCCAGACGGACAGGAAGACTGCCGCCGAACACTTGGGCAGCTTGAGATCGAGAACATCGCGGGCGATTCGCTGGTGACCGGTGCCTACCGAATCGTCATGGACGAGTTCGATGCGCGGGGCCCGGGGCCGCGCACAACGTTCCGGACCATCGCATCGCTAGACAATGTGGAACGGGACCTCGTTCGCCCAATGCAATTGGTCGGCATGGCGCTTAGCGTCGTGGCACCGGTTAAGCGCACGATGCATCGTTCGGAGGACGTGCCGCAGGGCACCGTGCTATCGCGCGAGTCGATCTAAGACGGTTTCGAGTTGCTGGGAGGGTACCATGGCTGAAAAATTTGTATTCCGAGACCTGGCGTTTCGCGCGGGTGCACACCTATGGTCCAACCCCAAACTGCGCGGCACCCCGGCGGAAATCCCTATCATCCTCGCGCGTCCGACCCTGTTTGATGTGGTCCAACTCGCCCAACGCTACCCGCTGGAAACGTTGTACCGGGCGAATCGCCGGCTCCGGGCGACCCGGGAGATTTCCGAGCGCCAGTTTCTTCGCACGCAGGAGATTCTGCGCAACATCCAACGCGCAAAGAATGATGGTGCGCTCAGTTGCGAAGATTGCGTGACGGCGGTGACCGTAGGTTACGAAGATCCTCCGAGGGAGGAACGAACG
This sequence comes from Cupriavidus sp. EM10, assembly GCF_018729255.1. Taxonomy (NCBI): domain Bacteria; kingdom Pseudomonadati; phylum Pseudomonadota; class Betaproteobacteria; order Burkholderiales; family Burkholderiaceae; genus Cupriavidus; species Cupriavidus sp. EM10. Next base: position 1,668,680 of record NZ_CP076060.1, on the reverse strand, counting down.
TCGACACCAGCGCAACGACACTGCGCATTGGCGAATTGGTTGCCGGGCGGACTGCAAACCATCAAATCTGAACCCGAAGAATACATCCGCCTTGACGACGTGCCGTCGGAGTTCACGGTGCCTCTCCGTCGATGGCTACGGTGGCAACTCGATTGCGCGCCGGGCCAGTCGTCGGGTGGCTGATCGATACGCCTGACGGCCAGGGTCTCTCACACGGCGGATGGTGCGCTTTCCTGTCCTGGCTAACCGACGCCTTGCTTTGTCGATTAGATCAAATCGAAGTTGGTATGTGACGAGCATCGCTCCGCCGCCGCTTCGACAACTTTCATGTAGCCGTCCGATGCAAAACTCTCTCGTTGTTCTTTCCCTTCCGGGCGCGTGGGTCTCCCGTGCCGAATTTCTATCCGCGCTAAGTTCTCAAGCGCCAAAGTATCGTCTTGTTGACGGCATGCTCACGGATTTGCACACGGGGAGAGCGTCCTCATCGAGTTTCGGAAAGGACGTCGTAGGAATACCGTGCTGGATTTTTGGTGTTTTGGTCTGCACTGGCACGACACCAGCGAGATGCGTGCAGTGAGGCAGCACGCGTCGTGCGTCATTATCAAGGGCGCGGGGGCAGTTTGCATCGGATGATGCATCTGATGGCTGCGGCAAGCGCTGTGGTTCAAGCTGGGGCGCTGGGTGTGCTCGTCGAGCACGTCGGCATTGCCCATACGCCGCAAAAATGGCTGGACTTCGCGAGCGAGGGCGTCGATGGGATTCTTCGGGCGTTTGTCGTGACGGTCGATGGGGCCGGCAGCGGTGCCTATAGTTGCGGTATGCATAATTTTGGGATGAAGGAAGTCAGTGCCCCGGCCGAAATCCCAAACTGTGCGAATGTTGTCGGAATCATTACCCGGCATTTGTTGGTGAAGGGCGCGAGCATTGCCCGCGGACAAACTATCGCCATCGGCGGGAAGGCAGACCGGTATCAATTTTGGGATGTGCGATCTGCGGTGGCTCCCGATGGGGCCGTATTCGACCACCAAATTGGCACGTGGAAGCTGCTGCGTGCCGAGGCCATCCATTAGAGTTCGAGGCAGCGCTGTGGACTGACGAGAACGGCCGTAGGAGGCGCCCTTCACCGACGTCAAATGCCGCCGTCCCGTACGACACTCTTGGTCGCTCATCATTCATGCGCCGAGAGTCCAGTTCGTGACTGAAAGGCGGTGCAACTCCCAACAGTCCCGGAAATCGATGTGTTTTACCGCTTTGTAAGCAGGACGGAAAATCAGCGTTCATGAACACTGGGCCGGGCAGTTAAGCGCTTAGCGGTCTCCTCCCCGAAGTCATTGTCGGGTGCTGATTCCGGGAGCCCGGCGAACGAAATCGTGGTTCGCAATTTGATCAAACATGAATTTGGCCAAGTCTTCACGGGCGACCGTCAGCGAATGCTTGGCGTGACCATACAAGCCGACGTTGAGTTGCTCCGCGGCGTGGCGATTCTTCAATACAGCCGCTCGAACCATTGTCCAATCAAGCGACGAGATACGGATCGCTCTTGCAAGTCCGATCATATCTTCGTAAGCACTTGGCATCGCGAACTTGATGATTGCGGCAGGCAGCCAGATCTTGAGGTCGAAATCATCGCCAGGATCAGCGGCTGTCCCGGTCGAGACCGCGATGAACCGCTTCACCTGCTCGCGTTCCATCGCTGAGATGATTGCCCGGGTCGCCGTAGTGATTGGCATACCTTTCGGGTGTGGCTGCCTGGCAGGGCCCAGCGCCGAAAGCACCGCATCTGATCCACGGATTGCGTCTCGCAACAAGTCAATATCGGTAAACTCGCCTCGGACAATCTGCACATTGGCGTTCTCAAACTTACTGCTGGAACGTGCAAAGACGGTGAGTTCGAAGCCGCGCTGCAGGCCCTCGTTTACAAGGGATGGCCCGGTTTCCCGGTCGCTCCGAAAAGGGTAACTTTCATCTCTCTCTCAATTGCCGCTTCACAGCCTCAGGTGCTAGTGGCCCGATCAAATTTGATAGCATTGCATACGTGTTCGAACCACGGACAGTTGCTCCGAGCTATCGAGCGCTGTCGATGATCGAGCCGCCGTCGGGGTAAGGCTGTATCCGGTCAAAAACTGGGCATCCTTACTCGCCAAGAACAGGACGACAGGCGCAATATCGTCTTCCGGCGAACCATAGCGGCCGAGCGGGTTGGTCGGCGGAGGGACGTTGGTTTCCGGACCCCATGTCTCGGCCACCGGCAGTACATTATTCACCGTGATCTTGTCGGGGCCCCACTCACGGGCAGCGGTGCGGGTGAGAGCGCGCACTGCCTCTTTGGCCATGTTGTACGGACCATATCCCACCAAGCCCAGGACACCAGCCATTGAGCCGAAGTTGATGACACGTCCTTCACCGCTCGCCTTGAGGTAGGGGTACGCCGCCTGCATCGTCCGCAGATACGCAATCGGTCCCATCTCGAAATTGCGCTGCAACTGTTCCGTCGACAGATCGGTAATGGAAGAGAACGGCGCGGATGAGTCGAAGGCATTGTTGACGAGGATGTCGATCCCGCCATAGGTAGCGACGACTTTATCCACCGCTGCCTTAATCTCGCCGGCATTGGCGATGTCGCAAAGCGCGCCGATTGCCGTTCCGCCATCAGCGCGAATGTCGGCAACGACCGCATCCACATTGGCCAGGGTGCGCGAAAGAACGGCCACTTTGGCGCCTTCTGCGGCAAACAGTTTTGCGATGCCGCGGCTGGCACCAGTGATGATCGCGACTTTTCCGTTGAGTCGAGCCATGGTTGATCTCCGTTAGTTGAGGGATGTTTGGCGCTCCGCAAATGGAGCGTAGGGGACGGGGTCTCGCGAGCGATGTTCTGTGTTGCGAACGACGAAACGAGCAGCACAACGCCGACTACCGCAGGCAGCGCACCTCTCAGTTCACGGACGCCAAGGTGAGCCAAACCAGACAGCAGCAGGTGATAAAACATGCCGGCGTAGGCCAGGTCGCTTAGCGGCGCGCTGACGCGCGCCAAAATGGCGGCCACGCCCAGGAGCTTTACCGCAGTGAGAAACGGTACGAGATAGCCGGGATAGCCAAGGTCTGTAAGTGCCTGGACAACCCAAGCCCGTTTGGCTAAATACATCGTCGCGGAAGCGAGATAGAGCAAGGAGAGCAGCGCCGTGCTGATCCAGTACACGTAACTTTGAGTCATGAGGTTTCCTAAAGCTGGGGGATTGCATCGACACGCAACAGAATGTCGTCTAAGCTAAAAGTCAGCAAGTAGGATGAAAACTGGTGGTTAGTATGGAAAAGAAGACTAATGGCGGCGATGAGATCAACATGCACGAGGAAATGCGCCGGGCATTTGCGCTACTGTCGGGAAAGTGGAAGCTGGAAATCATGTGGCTGCTCAACCAGCGGATCTATCGCTTTGGGGAACTGCGCAAGGCCATACCGGGGATCACTCAGCACATGTTGACGGCACAGCTTCGTGAATTGGAGGCGGATGGCCTAATATCGCGCACGGTGTTTGCTGAGGTGCCGCCGCGCGTCGAGTACGAGATCACGGCAAAGGCGCGCGGCTTGGGGCCACGATGGAGGCGCTGACAGCGTGGTGGAATGAGTATGGGAGAAGTGTGCCGGCGAAGCCGACGTCGCGCGGGCGCAGGGCAAAGGGAGTTAGCGCATCCGGCATGAGACTGCGTTTGCCCCGGCACCGGTTCGCATCACGCTCGCCAAGCGCAGGGGTGAGCATCGTCAACCCGCTAGTGAGGGAGAGTCTTAACGTGCCAGGAATTACACAAACTCCCGTCAACGGCGACCTGGAGTTCTCGTGCTTCGCATTGCGCGCCCCATACGCCGGCACAACATGCAGTCAGAGGGCTATACCGCTGCTTGCCGTTGACCATCCCCAGCGACGAGCGGCTCAGAGCCGCAGCGGGCTCAATGAAAGCCGTAATCGATCAGTTGCCTGCCCGCGACGAAGCGCCCATCGTTGGAGGGTGCGCCGAGAACCACAGCGAAAACACGTCGCATCGCTTTGCCCTTGGCCACCGAGCGCTTTGCCGTGACCGCCAGGCAATAGCCTGCCTTGGCAGTATGGCCCGTCTTCAGGCCATCGATAGTTGGATCGTCCAGCAGCCGATTCTTGTTGTGTCTGGTGAAGCTGCCATAGCTGAAATCCCGCTGAGCGGAGAAGGCCAGGTAGACCGGAAAATCCTCCGTCAAGCGCACCGACAGGTGGGCAATGTCTCGGGCAGTCGAGTAGTGGTTTGGCGTGGTAATGCCGGAAGGGGTGGCGAAGTGACTGGCACTCAGCCCTAGACGATTGGCGTAATCGTTCATTTTCCCTAGAAATGCGTCCTCCGACCCGGCGACCGTACGGGCCAGGACCATTGCCGCATCGTTTGCTGAGACAACAATGAGACCCGTCAGTAGGTCCTGAATGCTGATGATCTGGCCGGCCTGGAGGCGCATGGTTGCCTCGTCGCCGCCCACATGAGCAAGGTCGCTGGCCTCCACACGCACCAACTGTTCCCACTTGATCGTGCTCGCCTTCAGGGCGTCAAGCACGACGTAGGCTGTCATCATTTTAGTTAGCGACGCGGGCTGTAGACGCTCGTCAGCATTCTTCTCGAGCATGACGCGATGCGAGCCGCTGTCGAGCAAAATGTAAGAGCGTGCTGCAATCTGTGGAGCCTGCGCGGCCGTTGCGGGGAGGGGAGGGCGCCGAAAGCAAATGCCGAGGCGGCAAGAAAACGAGTGAAGCGCAAAAAAGGCATCAATGAACTGTCGTGCGTGGGCCGAGGCGTGAGGCCGCCTCGAGGAGAGCATTGTGTAGGTGACTACGCCTGGGCGGAGGACGCTAGCTGGACGCACCGTTTTGCAAGGACATCAGTTGGGTCCACTAGTGCGACGCTCGCGCTTCCGACCGGGAAGCTGTCGGTCTGCGAGAAAACGAGCGGGAGTTCGGTGCAGCCGAGGATCTGGACTTGCGCACCCTTATTTTGGAGGTGCTCGATGGCTGCCCGAAGCGACGCTGCACAGTGCCCCTGCGTGTAGCCAGCCTTCACGCCTGTCGGGCCATAGATTGCCTCCATCACCATCGCCTGGAAGTCGGGCGACGGTGTGATCAGTTCTAGCTGCCCTGCGGCAGCATCGTGATATACCCGACTCTCCACCGTGCCCGACGTCGCAAGAAGTCCAACTTTCGTTCCCTTTCCATACTTGCCGACGATGTGTCCGATGGTTTCCGTCAGCATGTTGACGATCGGAATCGAGAGATGCGGCTGAATCCGCTCAACATACGCATGGGCGGTATTGCAGGGGATCGCAATGGCGTTTGCCCCCTCAGATTCCAGACGTTTGCAGGTTGCGTAGAGTGCAACTGTCGGGTCCGCTTCGTGGCGCAGCAGATTTGCCGTGCGATCCGGGATTTGCGGATTCTGCTCCACGACCATCTTAATGTGATCCTGGTCCTTGGACGCGAGATTGGGTCGCCAGTGATCGGGAAGTTCTCCAGTGCCCTCAGCGTATGAATGCCGTAGTACGCGTCTGCCGGCACCTCGCGGTAGCCAAGCAAGTCATGCTCGCGCCGCGTTCCCTTGAAATCTTGTTGAATAGCCATCGCATTCCTCATCAGTGCGCCTTGTTTGCCAACCGGATTCTAGGAGCGCAATGGAATCCACTTTATGAGGATGTAAATTGAAACTATTCCATACCAGAATAGTTTTGCTTGGAGCGCCACATAGCGCACTTTATGCTGTACTTTGATGATCAGGATTCGCTTATTTCTTGCGTTTTCGGTCCATACATGGGGTTTACGTGGGCGTTCGGCTGCCCACTTGGGTACGTGTGACCCTCAGCGGCAAAGAGGTGCCAAATGCAACTGAAGTGGATCGAAGATCTTTTGGCGATCGAACAGACGCACAGCTTCTCCCGGGCCTCAGAGCTCCGATTTGTTACGCAATCAGCACTTTCTCGACGCGTAAAGTCGCTGGAAGATTGGGTTGGCGTCGAATTGGTAGACCGAGGCACCTACCCGGTCGAATTGACGCCTGCTGGCCGCAGGTTCTGCGAGCAAAGCAAAGAATCCGTCGGTGCCATTACGGAACTGCGTTCGGAACTGCGCCAGGAGGCAAAGATGCCAGGCCGTTCCATCCAGATCGCCGCCGGCCATACGCTCTCGTTGACGTTCTTGCCAAGGTGGTTGAAGCAGTTCCACCAACAAACCGGTGATTTCAATGCGCGAGTCGTCGCAGCGAACGTTCACGATGCCGTCGTCGCATTGGCTGAAGGCAGTTGCGACTTGATGATCGGCTATCACCATCCACTCGTGCCGATCCTGCTCGACCGCGACAAGTTCGCCGGCATCACGTTAGGCCATGAGGATTTCATCCCTGTATCTGCGCCAGACGACCGCGGCAAACCGATCTTTTCGCTGCCGGGCACGACCGACGCTCCGCTCCCGTACCTCGCGTACACGGCCACGACATTCATGGGACGCGTTGTCGATATGATCTTGAACAGCGCCGACGCACCGTACCATCTGCGTAGCTGCTACGAGGCGGACATGGCGATGTTGCTGATGAAGATGGTGGTCGAGCGATACGGCGTTGCGTGGTTACCGGTAAGCGCGGTTGCGGAGGAGATCGCAGCGGGACGCCTCGTCCAGGCGGGCCACGACACCTGGACTGCTCAATTGGAAATCAGGTGCTACCGGGCGATTGCCAACGCCAACCCTACGCTGCAAGACCTGTGGCAGTCATTGGACAATACTTCATCGTGTGAACACGTCGAAGATGATGCTCCAGTCTGAACAAGCGGCGAAGGGAAGGGGAGTCGCTGGGACCTGTTGGCAGAATGCGGGGAAGCAATGACCGCGGAATGGTTGCAAGGGTCATCCGTCGACACAGAACTAGAAAGGCCTACAGAATGCGCGCGTTCGAGATCGAGATCTCAAAGCCAACGAATGCTGACAGCTTCGAAAACATGTGCACGGATGTCTACGGTGTCGTGTTCGACGATCCGACTCCAAAGAGGAACGGCAGATCAGGGCAGAAGCAGGGCGGTGTAGACATTTTCGTTACATCAAGAGCCGGTCGAATTGGCATCCAGTGCAAGCGGTATGTCGATGGCGGGGTGACCACCAAGACAATTGATGATGAGGTTGCCGCGGCCGACGCGGCGGGTTGGAAGATTGTCCGCCTCATAATTGCCACGACAGCTGCAAGCGACACGGCGCTCGTCAAGCACGCACAGGAAGTCAGCGACCTTCGGCAGGCCAATGGCCAATTCTTGGTCGAAGTGGAATCGTGGACCGAGATATGCAACCACATCCAACGATACGACGCATTGCATCCGAAATACTCCCCAAACAGCGCGGGCGGTGCCATTGCGGTGCTACGTGAGCAGGGAGAAAGGACTGGGGCGCAGATCGCTGCCATGCCTGCGACGATGGAAGCAACATTCAAGGCGGCACTATTGCAGATGTTGCCTACAGGTCGGACAGATTCACCGAATGGGCTTGTGACGAGGCAGCTTGACAAGGTGAACGACCTGCTGCGCGGCCTGAAATTTCAGGCTGCGCAGGAGTTGCTTGCCACTCTCGAAACCGAGATCGCGAGCTTCGACAGACATCAGAAGGCGCGCTGGACTCTTCAGAATGGCATTGCACACTGGCAACAGAATCGTGAGGAGGTCGCTGCTGAGTGGTTTCTACGTGCCTATGACCTGTTTTGGGATGACGAGCGCATCGCCGCTAACAAAATCCGAGCGCATATCATCCAGGGAGACCTCAAGCTTGCCAACGCTGAAGGGGCACGCCTGCTAGGCCTATTCCCGCTTTCGCTCCATGTTTGGCTAGCGGCTACCAATGCTCGAATCTGCGAGAACGAGGACTTGACGGAAGCCGAATTGCCGGCGCGCTTCAGAGAAGAAGCAGATGCGCTGCAAATGATGGCCTACGCCTTTTATCGGCAACAGAGCGACTTGGCGGTAACCTACGCACGGCGAGCTTTACGCGCAAAGGATGCAGGCCTTTTCACCCGCAAAGGGGCCGCAGGCATCATCGTTAGCGTCGCAGGAAAGGACGGGATTTCCGCGGACTTCGACGCCTACGCCGAAGATTTGCGTGAGGGTCTCGATGAGGTAATCGCCGCGTTCGAGCCTGCGGCAACAGAACTATGGCGGATCGAAAATAGCCAGCACAGGGCCGAAGCTGCCTCGCACGTGGCGCTTGCCCACATGCTAACCGGCAAGCCTGGCGTGGCGCTCGCCATATGCGAGCGAATCGAAACGGAAATTCCTGAGTATGCCGATAACGTGGCCGCCCTACACATCGGATCCTTGCTCTTCCTCCGCCGGCACGAGGATCTTGTTAAATTTTCCATAGCCCACCTCAATGCGCTGGACGAAGACGGATTGCTCCTTGCGGCCGAAACGGCCGCAAACCGAGGCGAGTCCGAGGCATTTGCTCGCATCACTCACGCATTGCGCGAGCATGCGCCGGACGAGAAACCGGTTGTCAAGCTGCTTGAAATGGTGTGCGCGTGCAACTCCGGCCAATCCGAAAAGGTGGTCAAGGAAGTCAGTGAGACGCCCGCTGATGGCCTTGATCTGATTACACTCAGCGCCTTTGCGGGGCTGATGCTCAATGCCGGCCGTGACAGCGAAGCGCTCCGGTTTGTCGAGGTCATAAAGAAGCGAGTCTCCACCCATTCGAGTTCGCGCGAGCGTCTGATCGTCGCGGATATTTTGATTCGCGCCGATCAGTTCTCCGACGCCGTCGGCCTCTTGGAGTCGGTGGACCCCAGCGGCCGCAGCCTACCAATTCAGACGCGACGACTGCGTGCCCTATTGTTTGGTGGGTACCGGCGAAAGTCAAAAGACCTCCTGGAAAAAGTGCCACCCGAATGGCTTTCAGATGACGCCTTCCGCCGCCTAGCGATGGGCGTCGCACAAGAAGCCAATGACTGGAGCCAGCTCGAACTGCTTGCGAGACTGCATCGCGAGGCCCATCCAGAGCGGGCGGAAGCATGGGTCTTTTGGTACCAAGTTGTTCTTCATACCAGACCACCCGCACAAATCCGAAACGCCTTCAGCGAGGCGCCCGAGCGTCTTACGGGGACCCTGAAGCAGATCGCGCACTTGGCGGCGGCAGAGTTGCAGTATGGCAAGCCAGAGGTCGGGTACGCGCGGCTTTATCGCATGTTCCGCTCGAACATGGACGACGTCAGTGCCGCCTCCTCCTATCTAATGGGAGTTTTGATCGGTCACCGAGCCAGACACGGTAGAACACACTTTCCGGAGGTGAGGCCTGGCTCCATGGTGACGCTTGAGGGCGCGGACAGGAGCATCGTAAAAATCGTGATCGATCCTGCAGGCATGACGGATCTGCCGAAATCTGCGAGATTCCTTGCTGCGGACAGCCCGCTGGCGAAAACGATGCTAGGACTGGCATGCGGCGACACCGTTGACATCGAGGGAACGTTCGATGTTCGCAATTTCACGATTCGTGAGATCAGTGATGCTCATCAAGGACTGGGCGAGTACGCGCACGAACTCTTGTCGAAATCGCTAGAACCCGCGCCTGGTCTGCAGCTCTTCAGCCTGACCGAGAAAGAGGATGGGAACCTGGATGTCTCGCCCATCCATGACCGACTCAAGGCGCAAACGCAACGTAGCAAATCGGTAATGGAGCAATACGCCGAGAGCAAGCTTCCGCTTGGCTTGTGTGCGCAAATGCTCGGCGCCGACGGCATGCAAATGGTCTTCAGTTGGGACCAGCGCAACCCTCCGCTCGCAAGTGGTGTCACCACAGCGCCAGAGCTTGAGGCCGCAAGTGCATTGTTGCTCGACCAATCGTTCCCCGTTGTGATGGACGCGCTCACGCTGGCTGAACTTGTCCGCTTTGGACAGGGTGATCTTCTCTCAGTGTTGCCACGGGTGTATGTTTGCCGGGGACCTACGATCGATTCAAACAAGCGGAAGTCGAGGCGTTGGATTCTCGCGCAGAGGGACATGCGGCCGATATAGATGGGCAGTTCGCATTCTTGCCTATCACGGAAGAGGCTCGCAAGTGGAAGGCAAGCCAATATACCGAAGCATTGAGGCTAATGGACGAACACTGCGAAGTTTGCCCGGTGTATGGGCCGGAGCAAATGCCTCACGAACTCATCCTTCTAAAGGATCTTCTCGATACAGATACCTATGACGCGCTCGCGTTGTGCCTCGAAAAGGGGGCAGCCTTGTTCTCGGTGGATGAACGCCTTAGGAACTGGGTCTATGGAGTGTTTGGTATCAAGGGTGTGTTCCCCTATCTCGTGGCGATGAAGGGCTTGCAGGACGGCAAGATCTCACGTGGTGATCACGCAGAGTTCGCCCTCAACTCGGCGCTGCACAATCGCACCGTTTTCGCCCTTCATGCAGATGACGTCTTTTGGGGACTCCAGCAGCCGCAGATGGCGGCGCGGACGCTTGAATTTGTTGCCACCCACCTCGCAACCGCGCTCAATCGCCGGTACGCGATCGGCCTAGCGCGCGACCTGATTCAAGGAATGCCAAACGTGTCCATGCAGTACGGCGCAGTTGTAGAGTTCGTGAAATTTATCGCCAATGGCTTGTTTCGCAGAAAGGATAACGTCACAGGAATGCGCGAGGGCTTTGCCCGATGGTTGCGGCAAGTAGCGGACATGTTGTTTGCTTATACCTCGCCGTATCCCGCTACACGAGAGATTCCCAGGGAAGACAAGGCTGAATTTCTCAACGTGCTGGAGCATGGCTTAGAAACGGGAATTGCATTGGCCGGGAGGGCGGCGCGATAGAGCCGCCCGCGATCGGAGCGCTCTATTGCAGAACCGGCTTCGTCGTTCATCAGCCAAATGCGAAAGCGCTCACAAACGTCACGGTGTCACCGGCAACGGCAAGCTAATAGGACGGCGACGGGTCAACGCGTAGGGCAGGGCAGGCCAGCTTTCGTCGCATCACCTATACGTTGCGCATGAATGACGCACGTGCATTTGGCAATCCGCTGATATCGTGGCAGCAATGCGTGGCTAGTAGTCAATCATAAGCGTTCTGCTCGCGTCCACCGACGCTTTGCCGTGACCGCCAGGCAATTGGCTGCCTTGGCAGTGCGGCCCATCTTCAGGCTATCGGCGGCAGTTGGAATCTGCCCCCGTCTGCGAGATAGATGAAGCCCTGCTTCGCGATGGCATAATGGAAGCAGGCCTAGCCTACGAGGCCACCCCAATGTCTCATTGGTGGCCGCCAAAAGCCCGCGCAAGCGGGCTTTTGTTCGTCTCTATGGCTCAGAATTGCGCTGAAGGCGAACCTGAGCACTCGAGCGTGGCGCGATGTGTGAACGAGAAATAGCAGTTAGAGGATTTTCAGATTCAGCGCTAGTTGGCGGCGGCACAACACTCCACAGGCTCGTATAGCCGGTAACCCAGCCAGTGACAACGATGCCGAGACTATTCGCGTATCCATATGCCGAATGGTGGTGCCCTGGGCGGGTGCAGCGGTGCCGATATGCCGTAAGCTAAGCACTCATCCTTGGGATTGCGTAGACATTTGCCGAGAATCTACGTTCATTCGACGATACGTGACCCTCAACCAATGGGGAGTTGCCTTCCTAAAACGGGCAGCTTCATCCGGATTTTGTGTTCGATCCTGTCGGCAACGAGGTTCACGGCGTTTTTTACTATTCCATAGATTGAGTCCCGGCCTAAAGGAACAGCTTGCTCGTCTCCGTGGAGCCGGGATACCAAGGGCGTTGCTGACGGAGGAGGAGGAATGTGGATACCACGTGCCGCCAAGTATCTGTAAATGGCATACTTGGCCGAAGGATTCAGGACAATCTTCCTTGCCTGCTGCCCGCTCGCGTTCCTTAAAGAAAGCGACCACGTTTCATCTCCGGAGCTTGGTGACTTGTAGCAAAACAAATCGGACAGGCGGATACAGGCCAACTCCTCCCCGCGGATGCCAGTGTTTCCCATGAACCGAATTACGAAGAGCATCCGCTCGGCCTCGTCATGCGCTGGATGTCCGACTGGAAACTTCTCGCACTCTAACTCGAGCTCTCGGAGTAATCGAACAAACGACAAAAGGGGCAGGGATCTCGAGGGCTTTGTGGATCCCATGGCACTTTTCTTCCGACGGATTCGTCGCTCGCGGAAGAGGTTATATTGGATGTGCCGGAAATCGACCAGAAACGAAAATAAACTTTCCAAGACGCGAAATGCGAATGAGCAGCTCGCGTCCGACAAAGCTCCCTCGAACGGCCGCCAATCTCCGGCAGTACGACGCCGATTGCGCATTCCGCACCAGGAGTCTGGAGGATCCCGGAGAAATGCATCATAGAAGTCTAGGTCTGACGGGGTGATTTCGGCCAACAGCTTTCGATCGATGAAGAGCGCCCAGCAGTAAAACCTATGGACTTCCTTCTCATAGGCACGCTCCGTAGCATGGGTAGCAAATCCAGACAGCCACTGCAGTACAGTCCCCAGCTCCTGATACGCGCCATCATGTAAAGCGCGATCGACGGGATCGCAAGGATGCCCTGGTTGGCATAGAGTTCGGAGATCCCTCAGGGAAGAAGGAAACGGTGAGATGCTTAGCCCATCTTCTTGAGCGGCCATGTAAACTCCTGCGGCACGTATGCGTTGGACATCATCGCACGGGTCGAAGGCATTCGGCCGATAACAAAACTGTGGGCAGTAAGGGATGCAAATGAAAAAGTATGTTTGTTTTGGCGCGTATGAGCCGAAGAGCATTCGGACACGTATTTACGTCGCGATCAAACATAGTTTTGCGTCTTTCGACTCAGAGGGGGAATGCGGGAAAATTGGTGGTTCACATATTTAACATAAGATAGATTATACGCATTGTCTGGGCTGACTGATCCCCAGGAATCAGCCAGCCCGCAGGGCAAGCCTCGCTTACGCGAAGCTCAGTTTCTTGGCTCTGCGGGCCTTATTAAAAGACACTGCGTGTTCCACCTTGGCGCGCAACTCGGGATCGCTCACCGTCTCCCATGCGCAAAGCGCTAGCCCTTTGGCTACAGGCACCTTCGCCATTTCGCAAAGCTTGATGATCGCGTCCGGGCCGACATGTCCGCGCTTGCGCCACATGCTTACCACGTTGGGTTTCGAGCCCACTTGTTGAGCGACCCAATAATCACTATTGGCACCCTTCGCCCGATCAAGAATTTCGATTGTACTTCTCATTCTGTGACTCCTACACTTGTTGTGACAGTTCACGAGATGTGACATGTCGCAGGGTGAGATGCTTCACCGCAAGTGTAGGCGGTTAACAACGCCGCGTAAACCGTGGCCCGGGATGGCCGGGTGTCAAAACGTAACGAGGGGAAACCATGAAATTCAAGGCACAAGTTTTTGTGATCAACCGCAAGGACTGGTCGTTCGATGGCAAGTCGGGCACTACCTATTCGGCGCAAATGCTGGTCACGTCTGCTCGCGAAGAGGACGGCAAGATGATCGAAGACGTGTTCGTGGCTCGCCTCAAGGTGCCTGAACACATGAAGAACACCCAGCCGGGTGAATACATCACGGAATTGGCTCCCTTTGCCGATGGCAACGGCAACCTCGATTTCCGTGTCGTTGCGCTGGTGCCGTTCGGTCGTCCGGCGGCAAACGCGAAGACTCCGGCCACAGCCGCAGCGTAAGAAAACCCCTCGTGTCCTGCAACGATGATTTGCGGGTGACAGGCCGGAAAGACGGCCAATTTTTCGTAAACGAGGGGTCGTTATGGATTTCTTGATCGGGCTGTTGATCGGTTACTGGGCTGGTGCGGATTCGAAGCCGTCCCCTCCCCTTGACCCGAATGTAGAGATGGCGCTGTGCGTGCTGCTGGTGGTGGGCGTTGTGGTGGCGAGCGTGGTGATGCTTCGGGGCCTCAAGCGGGGGCTGTGATGCTGGCGCTAACGCTGTGTGTGGTTTTTGGGGTCACGGTCGCAGTACGCCTGGGCATACGGGCGGCGGACTGGATGGCATCTGAAATGCTCGGGGATGTGTGGGGGTCGTGATGTACGGACTGGAAAACGGGCAACTGCTCTTTTATTGCGTGCTGTGTCTGATGTTCGCGGCGGGGTTCATCGGTGGACGCCTTAGGTAGCCTCTTCGCGAACTGGTGGGCATACGTGCTGCTGGCGGTGCTGTATCGCGTAGGGCTGGCGCTGGTGGTGAAGCTCTGGAACGACATAACGGGGTCGCTATGACAGCGGTGATTGGGTTTTGCCTGATGGCGTGGGGGATGGGATACGCCTCGGGCTTCTGGATCAGGACAGCAACTCGGGCATTCGAAGTGCTGGATTGAGGCTGTAAGGGCTGGTGGACCCTCTCCACCGTTTCCAATGACGGGAGTGCATATGCACAAGGTGAAGCAACTGGCCATCGCGGCCAAGCAAAAGTCGGCGCGTATCGGCGCTGTGGCTGTGGGTACGGCTCTGATGGCTGGTCAAGCGATGGCGCAAAGCTCCGGCGATCCGGGTCTGGACGCCATCAACGGTCTGTCGGCCAAGGTGACGACCTACACCACGGCTGCGCTGTCGGTGGCGGTGATCGCGGCTGGCGCATGGTGGGGCATCGCCATGATGAAAAAGGCCTTCGGCAAGGCGAAGTAAGCCATGCGGGCCTACCGTGTCGCGCTGCTCGCGGGGCTCGTGCTCTGCCTCACGGCGTGCGGCACGGTGCTGGATGCCCAGGCGGACCGGATCGCCTGCCAGCCTATGGACTGGTGCGCGTTCTCAAGTACGCGATTGCCGGGCCATCGCTGACAGCAAGGGTTGCGGGTCAAAGCGATATCTCAACCCCAGCTTGTCGCGGCTTGTGGGTATGTGGGCAGGCCGCGTGCCTGTGGGCAACGGGTGGGAAACGGCAGTATCGTTTTCCACCCGTTGTCCATAGGCCGAAGAGCGGCGAACCCGTAGGGCTGTCCATATATCCACATGCCTCCCACCGCAGTCCGCTAGGACCGCAGACCGTGCTTAGGGGTGGGGAATCAATTGGAACAATTGATTCTTCACCCCTAAGCACAGCCTCAGCCGGCCAGTGCTGGCAGCGCATCACAGCGTACGGATGCGGAATCGTTTGGCACAAACGATTTCACAGCCGTATGCGAACACCACAAGGGTCCCGATTCCCTCGCTGACGCGGCCCGACAGCATGTGAAAGGGGAATCGTTTGGCACAAACGATTTCACTTTCATATGCGCCCACTCCCCTCATCTCTCTTGCTCGCGATCCTGCGGCGCCTCCCTGCCCCATCCGGCTCACTATCTCGCGTGCTGGCGCTCCCTTGGATCGTGTTTGATCTGCTGATGGCTCCGGTGCTGATGCTGGTTTCTGTGCTCGCGTCGCTTCTGGTGGTGGCTCCGGCGTATGCGCAACTCTCAGGCGCCGCCCAGGCGGACTATAGCTATCAGCGCACGATGTCTCGCGTGGTGGCTGGCAGTGCCTCGGGGCTGCAGATGAATTCGAACAGCACGATGGACATCCTCAATGGTGGACGCAGGATCGGCACAATCGCGCTGAAGGAAAAGCGTTTGATGGACGTGGCGGCGCTCGCTGCTCGTGCGGTTTCCCTTCCGGCTATGGCGACAATTGGTGCGTCGCTGCTGATCAACTACGGCTTGGAAAAGTGCCTTGATGGCACATGGTGCAAGCGGAGTGGCCAGCCGGGGTCGTCGACGAATCTGAAGTGCGCCGATCTTGCGAGAGATCAGAGCACATACGGCTACTTCACCTATAGCGGTAACAAGCTCTGGGGTTGGTACACAGCGACAGGTAAGCCACCGGGGCAGATCACGCCGCCGGCGGGCTATAACGGTTCGACCCTGACGGCTGATGGCATTTGTAACCCGGCGGCGGCTGGCTACTACATTTTCTTCTTTCCTCAAACTGTCCAGAACCCGCCTCCTGCTGACTTGGTGCCTGCGACGGCTGCGGACATTCTCGAAGCGTGGAAGAACGGCCTAAAGGGCAACCCGTATGTCCAAGAGCAGGTCTATGGGTTCGAAGACCAGACGCAGAAGAATCAAGAGTGGGCGGATGCATTGGCGCAAACGGCTGAGTTGATCGGTTCGGGTACGGTGACGGATGTTGGGCCGGAAACCAGCACGACGGCCGATGGCAAGACCACAAAGAAGCAGACCACTTGCACCTACACCGCTACGCCGAATTCGGACACATCATCGTCAAAAGAAAGTCCCTTGTCCGTAGCGCGGACTTGCACCACTACCACTACCAATCCAGACGGGACAAAGACTCAGGAAACAACCACGGAATCGGGCGCGCCAGCGAAAGGGCAAGAGCCCGCCAAGGTCGAGGTAGAAACGTGTGGCCTCCCGAATAAGCCAGCGTGCAAGATCGACGAAACCGGCACGCGGACGCAGTCCGATGTGGATACCGAATTGCAGCAACGATCAGCGGATATGGATTCGCGGCTCTCGGGCGTGCAGCAGGCCGCGAACGATACGCTGTCTACGGTCGATCAGAAGCACGACAGCGTGCACATCTTTTCGCTGTTCAACGTCTTCCCCACTTTTGCCAGCGAGACGTGCGAGAACCCGCAGATTCCGGGCGTGGCGGGCGGCATGTTGCCCGTCGATATCTGTACCTACTACTACCTGCTGAAGGATGTAATGGCGTTCGGCGTGGCGCTGTATGTCCTGGTCGATTCTGTGCAAGTCGTGCGCGAAGCTGTGAAGGTGTAACGATGCCAATCCTCTCCGGTCTGCTGCTGATGCTCTTTGACTTTCTGGTCAAAGTCTTCCTGAAATTTTTCGACATCAAAAAGGCGTGGGTTCTTGCCATCGTGGCTATCACGCTCGGGCTGCTGTTCGCTACCTACTCGCTGGTGATGACGTGCATCAATTCGTGCGTGCCTTCGGCCCCGTTGGGTAGCACGCTCGGCCCGTTCTTCAAAATGGGCTGGGGGCTTGTGTTCAACGGCGTCACGATGATCTCTATTTCGTGCTGGCTCGCGGTGGCCACCGGCGCATCGTTGTACGTGTGGAAGAAAAAGATTCTCGATCAACTGATCAAGATGGTGTGAGGGGTCAAAAATGGAAAGAGGAAAGATCGCCATTCGCGTTGCTGTGCTCGCTGCTGTGTGTGTGCTGCTCGCGGATTACTTGCTGAAGGCCGCCCAGGCATGCCGCGTGAATCGCGGGCTGTTCATGATCGATCAACAGACCGGCACATCGTGGTGCGTCTCGTACCAAACGCTCGGCGGGAGTCTGTTGCTCGTTGGGCTGCTGTTGATCTTCGTCGGCGCTCTGCTGACGTTCTCTAAGGGGGAATGATGGCTGCGGAATTTGTTTGTGGCGTGGTGGTCGGTGCGGGTGTGGTGCTAGGCGCGGTCGGTCTGCTGATGATCCGTGTCGGCAAATACCTGATGGCGCGGAAGGCTCTGCAATGAGTGACTATGCGCTGACCGGGAAGAAAGGCACCGGCAAAAGCTCCGGCGCCGTACGACAGATTCAGGCTCGGTTGCGTGCTGGCAAACGTGTCGCGACCAATCTGAATATCCATATGGAACACCTGATGCCCGCTCACTCGCGGGCATATGTCATTCGGCTTAGGGACAAGCCGACGGCCAATGACTTGTTCTCGCTCGGCTCTGGCAACCCGAACATCAAGTTCGAACCGATCGTGGACAAGAACCCGAAGAGCGTCACGTATGGACAGTGCATCGGCACAACCGATCCGGTGATCGCTGACGGCTTCGATGAAAATGACAACGGCCTGTTGGTGCTTGACGAGATGGGCACGTGGCTGAATTCGCGCTCGTTTCAGGATCCGTCGCGTGCTCCGGTGCTTGACTGGCTCGCGCATGGCCGCAAATTCGGCTGGGACGTGTTCTATCTGATGCAAAACATTACGCAGGTCGACAAGCAACTGCGGGAATCGTTTATCGAGTACTGCGTCCGGTTCCATCGCCTGGACAAGATCAAGATTCCCGGCGTGTCGGCGCTAACGCGGCTGATCACTGCTGGCCAGTTTCAAGGGCAGTTCCCACGTTTCCATATCGGCGTGATGCGCCTCGGATGCGATCCCTCGGGATGGTGGCTGACCGCTGGGTGTTCCGCGGCGGGAACATTCACAAGGCGTACGACACCACGCAGGTGTTTCAAGAGTTCTATCCGCATGGCACGTTCTGCTACCTCTCGCATTGGCACCTCGAAGGCTATAAGCATCCTCCGGTCGTGCCCATCGGCTGGCGGGTGGTCAATTGGTGCCGGAAGTTTGCCCAGCCCTCGGTTGGCTCATGGTCTGTGAAAGATCGGGCGATGGTCGCGGCGGTGTATGCCCGCGAGCTGAGCCCGCAGAAGCGTCAGAAGCTATTCGAGGTGCTTGCACGTCAACAGGTGCAAACGAATCGCGTGCGGGCGCGTGTCGTGGCTGCTGGTGGCCCTGTGCGCCCTTCCCTTCCTTCCGTCAAAGATCAGATCGCAATCGTTCGGCGGAGCCTCAAGCGTGGACCGGCGTGACGGGTGCCGGCCGCAGGCCGGCGCCCGGCGCGGCGGCCGCGCTTACTTGTATCAGGAACACTTAACGGAACAGCAGCACGCGGCCTAGGACAAGGCCCAAAGAAAAACCCGGCAACAGCGGCAACTGTTCCGGGCGCGGTCCACAAATCAACTTTGATAGGGAATCTCTATGGACAACGCTATGGTAGGTCATGATTGGCAGGCTGGCGAGGTTTATCGTGAAGGGCTCGCCGTTCGGGTGCGACACATGCAAGGGGGCCAGGTCGAGATTTCGGGCTTCCCGACAACGGCATGGCGAAAGCGTGATCTGTGGCTCGCCGAAGGCAACAAGGTTGCGGCGCGGGGCGAGTCAGAACACAAGGAAACGAATCAGGAACGGTCGGCGCGTCGTTCTGTTCAGTCGATCAGGCTGCGTTGCAAGTCCATCTGCGCTGACCGCATGCTGACGCTGTCGACCCGCGAATGCATTACCGATCTGGACAAGTTCGCTGCGCTCTTTGACGCTTTCCGGCGTGGCATGCGCAAGCATCGTGAATTCGAATACGTGGCCGTTCCTGAGCGCCAAAAACGGGGCGCATGGCATCTGCATATCGCCGTGCATGGAAAAACGGCTCTGCGCCTCGCTATCGCGGTCTGGAATCGTGTTCTTGGTGGCAAGGGCAACGGCTATTGCCATATTCGCAACCCGGGGCGTTCAGATTCGAAGCGGAACAACGGCAAGCAGTGGGAAGGCCACCGCCTCGCTGCCTATATTTCGAAGTACATCAGCAAGGATGTCAGCGAGCACGAATTGAATTCGAAGCGCTACTGGACGTCGCGCGGTATCGTCGTGCCGGAAAAGGCGACATGGGGCACGTCCATCGGCTATGAGTCGATGTACGAGGCGCTAAAACCGGTTCTGAGCTATCTGGAAGGCGTTGCGGGGCTCGATGACTTGGTTGCCCACATCAGTGCGAAGAATGGTTCATTCTGGCTCGCTACAGGACCACGTTTCTGTGGTCCTGTCATGCCTACATTCGAAGAATCGATTTGACGCCGATGAAAACGGCCAGGAATAGGGCCAGCCATACGAGGATGGCGCCAACTGGTGACGGGCGTAGGCTCGTGCTTCGGCGTTCGGCCTTTGGCACTGGCTGACGCCATTCGGCGTCTTTCTTCTCGTCGTGGTTGGTGCGCTGGTTATAGCGCTCCCTCCACCAATCGCGGTCGTAGATCCCCATTCTGCATCCCGGTTTGTTGGCGGGCGTCAGAATAGCTCAAGTTGGCGGGTGCGGAATAAAACGAGGTCGTAGGCCCATCGTGGCACGGGTCGCTGGCCAGCTTGCCAACGCCGAATTGTTCGGACGTGTCTACCCGTCCAATGTGCTATAACTTCTTCTGGGAAACCTGCGGTAGCTGCTGCGAATTCTGAGGGAAAAACGTGGCGTGCTGCTGTGCGAATTGACATGGACCCTGTGGACTGCTGTTGTACGTTTTGTCCACTATCCTAATCGACCCGGAAAGCCTTTGCTGATGCGGCTCTCCGGGTCTTTTTTATGCGCTAAACAGTTGATAGATTATGCGCACGACAGGTTGTAAGGGCCAAACCAGAATGTCCGCTTCCAGCCAGATCAGAATGTCCTACGACGCATAGCGGCCTCGCCCCGTTCAGGACCGAACATGGCCGGGAGCGCAAACTATCGGCTATGTGCAAGAATTTCGACTCCACTCAAAACTCAAATGGTCCATGAACACGAGTCGCTGCGCCGCTATAAACGTACGACGGCTTTCACCAGCCGAATGGCCGCAAGCCTTCCCGGTTATCGCTCAATTGCGCGCGCTTGACGAAGCCGAGTTTCTCAGACGAACCTGCCGACAATCGTATTCCGGGTACGAGTTGGTCGGGGCGTTCAAGGACGGCGAAATTATAGGCGTCATGGGAATGCGGCCAGTCCACACGTTAGCTCGCGGGGCATATCTGCACATCGATGATCTGGTGGTGTTGTCGGAAGCGCGAGGAAGCGGTGCAGGTCACGCCCTGATGAACTACGCCGAAGCCGACGCACGTGTACGCGACATGAATGCCATATTTCTCGATGCGAGACCAGAAGCGGTTTCGTTCTATGAGAGCCGAAACTATGCGCTTCACTCCGCGCCGTCGATGAAAAAGATGATCTAGAAAGCCGCCGCAAGATTGGGAACCCGGAGCTTCAGGACGCTGCATCCTTACCATGCGTACTTGATCCCGGCACGCACGGCATATTGGTAGAAGCTCTGCGCGCCCCACGCGCCAGACACGTTGGTCCAGCCGGTCCAGCGCTTGCCCAGGTCGGCATTCAGCCCGAGCTTCAGCTCGTAGCGGTTCTGCGGGTACATGCTGCCCAGCGGCAGGTCATTGAACGAGATGTTGCTGCTGACGCTGGTGTGCCACCAGTTCAGCGTGACGTACGGCTGGAGCTTGCGATCGTCCTGGCGCAGGAACGTGCGATGAAAGCGTGCGCCAAGGCGCGTGATCCAGCCATGCGAATTTGCTCCCGTGACACGGGTACCGTTGGGCTCCGTGATATCGGACTCGTTGTAGCCCACGTAGATCACCTGCCCCTGTGGCTCGGCCACCCAGTCGTTGCGCATCGGCACCGCGTAGCCGGTCTCGCCGGACACCGCCCAGCCCTGCGCGTTGTAGCGAACCGAAGGCAAGTACTGGCCATCGACATGGTTGGTAAACCAGCCGTACTGGAACCACGTATCCACATATGCGCCGAGCTTGCGTTCGTCGTTCTGGTACCACGTGCCGTAGGCGCCTGCGCTCCACCCTTCCACCGTCCCCTTTGCCGTGAACGGATTGCCCTGCGCCGTCGCGTTGGTGTTGGCATAGCCGTAGCTACCCATCAACCCGGCATGCGCGCGGTCGGCACCCCCGAATACCTGCCATTTGGCCAGTTCCGCGCCGCCGTGCAGCAGGAAGGAGTTGGTGCTGGCCTTGAACACGCCATCCGCGCTCTTGCTGCCCTGCCAGTTGCCCACCACGCGCAGCCAGCCGGAGCGGGGCTTGTCCTGTCCCGCATTGAAGCCCTGGCCTTCCAGATACTGCGGCTCGCCCAGCCGGTCGTGCAGGCTGTGTACGAACATCTCTCCGGCCAGATGCTGGTTGGCCAGATAGGCAGCGATCTCGGGCCGGTACAGCGGCCGGGGCGGGTCGGGAGGCGTTGGCGGCACCGGCGGCACCGGCGTCTGCTCCGAGCGCAGGTACCAGGCATCGGCATTCGATCCGTCGGTACTCCCGCGAAACAGCCGGTATTCGTACGGCCCGGCCACCGCGCGCCCGTCCAGCACGAAGGACCCGGCAGCAGTGGTGCCACCGCTGACGGCATCCACCACCTGAATGCCGTTGGCGGTGGTTAGCGCCCCGGTGCCACCGGCATTGGCAATACGCAGGGCCGTGGCGCCCGAGGCGGTACCGCCGCTGATCACCACCTTGTCGCTCGCCGCGCCGTCCGAGGCCAGCACCGTGTTCAGCGCGATGGTGCCATTGCCGGCCAGCGCCCCTTGCACCATCAGCGTCTTGAAGACGCCCGCCACGGGCGGCTGGAACTGGACCAGCGCGCCACTCGCCATGTTCAGGTTGCCGAGCTGGGAATTGGCGCTCATGTTCCAGCGGCTGGTGCCGTCGATGTCCAGGCTGACCGGGTCGATCTTGCCGGTCAGCACGGTGCCGTTTCTCAGATAGCCCTGTACCGTGCTGTTGCTGTCGGCCACGATATCGCCCGACAGGGTCACGGCATCGAGCGTCAGGTTGACGTTGCTGCGGGCCGATCCCGTCGACACCACGTTGAGCAGCCGTCCCGTGGCCGTGGCGGCCTGCAACCCGCTCGACAGCGTGATATCCGCATTGGTGCTGTCAACGCGCACCAGATCGCCGCCCGCGTTGATGCGCCCACCCTGCACCACCACCGTGTTGCGCGTGGCGGGCGCCACGGCGCCGGGCGTTACGGGCTGCGTACTGCCATCGGGAATCTCGGGGTCTGGGGCGTTGATCAGGCCGCTCGTGGCGGCCACGCTGATGCCGTGGCCAGACGATGTCAGTTGGCTCCGGGCAAGCGAGACACTGCTGTTGCCAACCACCAGCGCGCCGACGCCCTGCGCGCTGGAAAGCGTGGCGTTGTTGACCGACATCGTCGACTCGCGTGCGGCAAGCGCGGCCGCATTGACACCTTGCGTCGTGACGGTTACGCCGTTGACGGTGGCCACGCCGCCCGCGCGCGCCAGAATGCCGTGCGCCTGGAGGCCGGACGTGGCAATCGTGCCCGTCGCGTCCATATTCAGCGCGGCCGGGCCGCCCCCGTCCAGCACGCCATTGGCGGAAGCGCCATACGCACGCGCGCCGGTGGTCGTGATGGCCAGTTTGCCGGTGACGTTCACCGTCGCGCCAAGTCCGGCGTGGACGCCCGTGGCATCGTCGCCCTGGGTGCCGACATCGAGATCGCGAAATGTGGCCGATGCACCGGTAATCACCCGCACGCCGTTCGACTGGCTGCCCACGGTGCGGACGACGAGGCCGGTCCCTGTCAGCACATCGCCCGCAGGCCCGCCGGCGTTCAGGCGGTCGGCATAGATGCCAAATGACTGCACGCCATTGACGCTGATGGAGAGATTGGACAACTGCATGAAGGAACTCTGCGACGATGCGCCGCGCAGATTCGCGCCCGTGGTGGTAATGGATGTGCCGTCCGCGCTGACGCGCAAATTGCCCTGCGCAAACAGGCCGACGGCCACGGCGGTACCGGACGACTGGGTCAGTGAGATCGCCCCGCCCTTCATCGTGATGCTGCCTGCCAGGTTGGCGACGACAGCGGTCGACAGGTTGCTGGACACCCGGACGTTGTTCAGCGTGACGGACGTGCCGGCGTCACGCGCCAATGCCGCGTAGGACGTATCGCTTCCGCCCTGCACGGTCAGGCTGCCGCCCGTCAGCTCGGCCGTGCCGCCACTCAGCGCCGCCAGCGCGGACGCCGAGTTCACCGTCGATGTCGCGTTGAGGTTGGTGCCAGTCAGGTTGGCGCTGGCCCCCGTGACATAGATGGCCGAGCTGTCGCGCCCGGCCTGATTGCGGCTGGTCAGGGTCCGGTCCGCAGTGGTCACGGTGGTGTTATTCACGACCAGTTGCTGGGCAAACACCGGCAGGTTGAAGCAAAGCGTGAGTGCGCCGACAGAACAGGTGGGCGGCAAGGCCCAGCGCGCGCGCAACGTCAGCCAATGGATCATCGCTACCCCCTCCGGCAGTGGACCGGTCGACATCGGAATGCATCAACGGCGCACGTTACGGCGGTGGCTGACCTGGGTCAATTCACACTTTTGACATTAGTGAATTAAATGTCTCAACACAAACAAACCTTTAATTTGTTTGCCGTCACAGCATCTGCCAATTTGAATCGATGGCGTCGCGGAGGAAATCGTTGGATCGGGACGCGCCCGCGCGCAACGTGACGCAGGCGCGGTTGTGTTTCTTTTTTAGACGTGAGGCCGGTGAAGGCACAGCATGGAGCGCCTTATACGCAACATATCCGCTGAAGGCAACGGGCGGCCCCCGCCCGCACCTACATCACCCGATGTGCGAAATGCCCACGCCGCGCGTCTGTCATCAGTCGCAGGAAATCGTCGACTTTCATGTGGACCAGCGCTTCGCGGTCGCCTGCCTCGAAGTAGACGTCTTCGTGGGATAGGAGGCTGTCGTCGATCCACGTCAGCGTGCCGTAGGCCGTGCCGACCGGCGGCAGCGCCTGCAGGTCGCAGTCGCGGAACACCTCGCGCACGCCATCGGCATGCGCATAGGTCAGCTGGCGGCCCGTCTGCTCTCGTAGTTCAGCCAGTTTCAGGTGGTGGCTGGCCGGGATGACAGCAGCCAGGTAGCCCTTGTCGTCCTCGAGCAGTACGGTGCGGGCCAGCCGGTCGGCGGGAATGCTGCGCGCCGGCATTGCGGCCCCGTCGGCCAGGGTCGGGGGCCACCCGGGCCAGCCAGCCCGGCCGGGGCGCCGCACGGTCTCGAACCGGCTCTCCGTCCTGCTCAGGCATCGTGCCAGCTTCGTCGCCATGGTCATGATTGCAGCCTCCCGGCGCAGCCGCCGCAGTGGTCCGAGGTACCGGAACTATAGGTCACGCACCACGGCAAATGGTCGGTGCTAACCCCAATCGCGATGGGTCGCACGCCATAGCGACGCCCTATCGCGTCGATTGCAAAGCTCACATGTTGTTGACATGCGCTCTGGCCTATATTTCTCGTGCGACAGGATCTGCCGAGGCAGCGCCTCGTGGAAGTGTTGACGCGTGAAGACAGACTAGAACTACCGTTTGGATCCCCCAAAGGAGAGAGCATGTCTAACGAAAAGTGTCCCTTCAACCATGCCGCCGGTGGTGGCACCACCAATGAGGACTGGTGGCCGAAGCAGCTGCGGCTCGACTTGCTGGCCCAGCATTCGGACAAGTCCAACCCGCTGGACAAGGGATTCGACTACGCCGAGGCCTTCAAGAGCCTCGACTTCGCTGCGCTGAAGCAGGATCTGGCCAAGGTGATGACAGATTCGCAAGACTGGTGGCCGGCCGACTTTGGCCACTACGGTCCGCTGTTCATCCGCATGGCCTGGCATAGCGCCGGGACGTATCGCATCGGCGACGGCCGTGGGGGTGGCGGCCGTGGCCAGCAGCGTTTTGCGCCGCTCAACAGCTGGCCCGACAACGTCAGCCTGGACAAGGCCCGCCGGTTGCTATGGCCGGTCAAGCAGAAGTACGGTCAGAAGATCTCGTGGGCCGACCTGAT
Organism: Cupriavidus sp. EM10; assembly: GCF_018729255.1. NCBI lineage: Bacteria > Pseudomonadati > Pseudomonadota > Betaproteobacteria > Burkholderiales > Burkholderiaceae > Cupriavidus > Cupriavidus sp. EM10. Next base: position 1,643,380 of record NZ_CP076060.1, on the reverse strand, counting down.
GATCCTGGCCGGAAACGTCGCGCTGGAAACCATGGGCTTCAAGACCTTCGGCTTTGGCGCCGGCCGCGAAGACACCTGGGAACCGGATCGCGACGTCTACTGGGGCAATGAAAAGACCTGGCTGGGCGGCGATGTCCGCTACGGCAAGGGCGCGGCGGGCAGGCAGGACGACGGCGGCGTACTGGTGGCCGACGTGGAAAAGCACGGTGAGGAAGTCAGCCGCACCGACCCGGGACGCAACCTGGAAAACCCGCTGGGCGCGGTGCAGATGGGCCTGATCTACGTGAATCCGGAAGGCCCGGACGGCAATCCCGACCCGCTCGCCGCCGCGTACGACATCCGCGATACTTTTGGCCGAATGGCCATGGACGACGAGGAAACCGTGGCGCTGATCGCCGGCGGCCACACCTTCGGCAAGACCCATGGCGCCGGGCCGGCCAGCAATGTAGGGCCGGAACCCGAGGCGGCCGACCTGGAGCTGCAAGGGTTCGGCTGGAAGAACGCCTACGGTACCGGCAAGGGCGCCGATACCATCACCAGCGGGCTGGAAGTGACGTGGAGCAACACGCCGACGCAATGGGGCCAGAGCTTCTGGGAGAACCTGTTCAATTTCGAGTACGAGTTGACCAAGAGCCCGGCCGGCGCCAACCAGTGGATCGCCAAGGATGCGCCCGAGACGGTACCGCACGCGCACGACCCGTCGAAGAAGCTCAAGCCAACCATGCTGACCACCGACCTGTCGCTGCGCTTCGACCCGATCTACGAGAAGATCTCGCGCCGCTTCAAGGACGATCCGCAGGCATTTGCCGATGCCTTTGCCCGCGCGTGGTTCAAGCTGACCCACCGCGACATGGGGCCGGTGGCGCGTTACCTGGGTCCGGAAGTGCCGACGGAGGAACTGCTGTGGCAGGACCCGATCCCGAAGCTGGACCATCCGCTGATCGACGACAAGGACATCGCGGCGCTCAAGGAGAAGGTGCTGGCCTCCGGGCTGTCGATCGCGGAACTGGTGAAGACAGCATGGGCGTCGGCCTCGACGTTCCGTGGCTCGGACAAGCGCGGGGGCGCCAACGGAGCCCGTATCCGCCTGGCCCCGCAGAAGGACTGGGCCATCAACGAGCCCGACCAGTTGGGCAAGGTGCTGTCGACGCTGGAAGGCATCCAGAAGGACTTTAACGGCGCGGCGTCGGGCGGCAAGAAGGTGTCGATGGCCGACCTGATCGTGCTGGCGGGCAATGCCGCCATCGAGAAGGCTGCCGAAAAGGCTGGAAAGACTCTGACGGTGCCATTCTCGCCGGGCCGCATGGATGCGTCGCAGGACCAGACCGACGTGAAATCGATGGACGCCATGGAGCAGACCGCCGACGCGTTCCGCAACTACATCAACCCGCGCGTGCGCGTGCCGGCCGAGCACATGATGATCGACAAGGCCCAGCTGCTGACGCTGACCGCCCCCGAAATGACGGTGCTGGTCGGGGGGCTGCGCGTGCTGAACGTCCATACCGGCAGGGATGCGCATGGCGTGCTGACCGATCGTCCCGAGACGCTGACCAACGACTTTTTCCGCAACCTGCTCGACATGAGCCTGGAGTGGACGCCGCTGTCGCGTGACGTGTTCGAAGGCGCCGACCGCAAGACCGGCGCGGTCAAGTGGACGGGTTCGCGCGTGGACCTGGTGTTCGGCTCGCACGCGCAGTTGCGTGCGCTGTCCGAGGTGTACGCCAGTGCCGATGGCGCCGACAAGTTCTACACGGACTTTGTCGCCGCCTGGGCCAAGGTGATGGATCTGGACCGCTTCGACCTGCGCAAGTAAGTCAGCGCCGGGTATGAAGGGCGCCGATTTAGAGAATCGGCGCCCTTTATCGTTATGGCGGGGATGGCTGATTTTCCGAGCGGCTCAGCGCCCGGTTTCTGTAATCACCTTCGGGCGGATCTTCCGGCGTCAGCGCGAAATTGCGTTCCCACACCACGACGTCGTCATAGGCGTAGAGGCGGCAATTGCTGAAACGCATTTCCCGGCAGCGTGCCATGGCTTTTTCAATCGAATTGGGATGATTGCTCCAGAACGCATAGTGGCCGCCGTCGGCCAGCACGAAAGCCTTGGGCGCCTTGCGATCCCGGTATGTAGCGTAGCCGTTGCGGGCGCGTAAACAGGGAACGGCGTCGACATTGGCCGCGTCGGCATAACCGGTGGCCGCTGGCAACGATACTTCGACATGCCCGATGCCATTGGCGGTGGTCGGAATGCTGACGATCGAATTGGTGCCCATGCGCACCGTGATCAGTTCGGGGTAGTCATAGGCCGCGCCCGAGGTGGTGTCCACCACCACCCCGACCGCGCCACCGATAAGGATGTTGCCGAAGGCCATGGCCTTGGTCGTGGACTTCACGGTGGCCAGGCCCGGGTCCTGCCCATCCTTGTCGCACCGGACGTTCATGTCGCCGTAGGCGCGATGGATGGTGACGGTGCCTGGCGTGGTGACGTAGTACACGCCCTTGCTATTGGTCAGCTTGCAGGTTGCGCCGGCTTGCGGCCGGTCATGGTCGCGGGTTTCGACTGAAACCACCTGGTTAGTACCGCTGACAATGGATGCACAACCCGCAAAAACGCTACTCGCGCAGATCAGCGCGATGGCGATGGCTCGCATGTTTTCCCTGTGGTTTCGTATTTTAGTTTTTTATTGCGATGGATTCGCAATGTATTCGCAATGGAGCATCTGGCAAGACGCCCCGGACCCGGCGTGCATTACGGCATTAATCCCGTGCGGTGAATACCCCACGAAACGCGTAATGCATGAAACCAGATACATGCAAAGGACGGGAAAATGTCCACGGCATTATGGACGGCTACATGCGCCTAATGCCTGCAAACAGAATTCCGCCACCACGCCGGCCATCTGGTCGATATCGAGCGGCTCTGCCGACACGGCCGAAATACGCGTATGGGTGGCGGTGACCGTGGCCAGGCCGTGGGCGGCGATCCAGACCGCGAAGGCCAGTTGTTCTTCCGAAAGATGGGTCGGCGCCCGGCCCGCCAGGCACGCGGTGACGGCTTCGCGCACGCGCGAGAACGAATCGCCGGCGGCCTGGGTCAGTTCGGGATAGTCGCTGCGGCGCTCCACGCCGGGGCCGAACATCAGGTGAAAGCGCGCCGGATAGGTGTGGGCAAACTCCGCATAGCCCACCAGCAGCCCGCGCAGCCGATCGGCCGGCGTGGCATGGGGCAGGCGGGCGGCGCGTTCGCTCTTGAAGTGCCTGAGCTCCCGAAAAGCCTGGGCGGCGATGGCGGCCAGCAGGCCGTTGCGATCCTGGAAATGGTGCGATGGCGCGCCGGGCGACACGCCTGCCAGCTTGGCCGCCGTGCGCATGCTCATGGCGGCGGCGCCTTCGGTATCGATCAGATGCAGGCCCCAGGCGATCAGCGACGCGCGCAGATCGCCATGGTGCCACTGCCCTTCCGGCTTGGTCGCCGCGCCGGTGGGCGTCTTGCGGGGCCGGGGCTGCCGGCCCGTGGGGGATTGCTGGGTCATGCCAGGGTGCTGCCGTGGATCAAGGGCTCCATGCTACAGGGGCGCAGGGGCTAGAGCGCCGCCTGCCCGTCCAGCGCCGTCTCGGCGGCGTCGGCGGCCGGCCGCCTGCGCAGCGCGGCCTTCACCACGGCGTACTGGATGCAGAACAGCACACCCTTGGACACCGCCGGGTAGATCGCGATAAAGGCCGGCCAGGCGCCCGGATGCCAGATCGCCACCACCGCGTTCAGCACGGCCGATACCAGCATCAGCGCCGCCCACACATAGCCGAAGACCGTCATCTCCGGCCCGACGCGCGGCGCAATCGCCGGCGGCACATAGCGGTTCATCCAGCCGCCGCGCAGCATGACGATGCCAATCACCAGGAACAGGATGCTCGGCTTGGCCATCACGAAGCGCGGATCGGAAGTCACCCATGTGGCGATCGACGACACCACCACCGACGCCAGGCTGATCCACTGCAGCACCGCCACGCGGCGCCGACCGACGATTTCCCGGCCGACCACGGCCAGCGCCACGCCCAGCCCGGCCAGCGTGGCTATGCGCACGTCCACATGCAGGGCCATGAGCACCGCAAAGACCAGCACGCCCAGCGTATCGACGATGACCGGCACCGCCACCCGCAGCATCCTGGTCATGCGCCCGCTCCTTCCACCCAGTTGCCGTGGAAGCCGAATGGCACGCGTTGCGGCATTTCCACCGCGGCCACCGGCCCTGCCTCGACATCCAGCGCGTCGATCACCAGCAGTTCGCTGGTGTTTGACTGCGCGCGCCAGACCACGGCCAGCAGCCAGCCATCGCCCTCGGCCGGGCCGCGCGGGGCGAACACCGGCTCCGAGGTGGCATCGCCCGACGGCAGCCAGAGCGTACGCGTGGCACCCGTCCTCGCATCGACATGGACGATGCCGCTGCGCTCCCCTGCTCGGGATTCTCCGCGGGATTCTCTGCGGGCACGGACGCGGCAAACCAGCCGTGCCGATGCTGGCGGCCGGCCAGGCGGTCGTCGATGCGCGGGAATTCGCCCGGGATGTCGCACAGGCGCTGGCTGCAGAAGCTGTCGCGGCCATCGGCCAGGTCGAACGTCCAGCGTGTCAGGTAGGCCAGCTGGCGCGACCGGTCGCCGGGCGAGCCGTCAGGGCGTGGAAACAGCGGCGCCTCGTCGTAGACCATGACATCGGCGTAAATCGTATCGCCCTCTTCCCACGCATTCAGCGCGTGGAACACGTAGCACGACGGGCCCTGAAACCAGCGCAGCGCCGCCAACGGTGCGTCGCGCCGCATGATGCCGATCATCGCCGGCCGGTCGGCCTCGAAGGCATAGGGCGGTAGCCCTTTGTCCAGACGCTCGCGGCTGCCGGTCAGCGGCAGCACCGGAAACAGCAGGTGCCGCGTGGTCATCATGAAGTCGTGGACCATGCTGCAGTATGGCGTCTCGAACTTGAGATGGCGGGTCAGGCGGGCATCGGGACCGATGGTGCCGGTTGTCATGGCGGCAGTCAGCGGGCCATCGGCGTTGTATCCGAAAAAGAACATTTCGCCGGTCTGCGGATCGACCTTCGGATGGGCCGTGAACGGGCCTTGCAGCGGGCCGTAGTCGGCATAGCCCAACGTTTCCAGCGTGTCGGGGGTCATGTGCGTGGGCCGGTGGGCTTCTTCCAGCGCCAGCAAGCGCTGGCCGTGCCAGACGATATTCGTGTTGGCCACGCCGCGGTCGTCGCCCACCCACTCCGGCGCGTCGGGCAGCTTGCCCGCGAAGGCCCGGAACAGCGCCCGGCCCGCCTTGTCTTCGTCGCGCCACTTGGGCGTGCGGACCCAGCGGTTGCGATACGCGGCGGCGCCGTCGGCCAGCGCGATGGCGTGAATCATCCCGTCGCCGCCGAACCAGTGGGTCGACGCCATCGGGAAATGGGGATTTGGCCCGTTCCGATACAGGGTGCCGGTCAGTTCCCGAGGCAACTGGCCACGGACCTTCAGGCCGGTTGCCTCGATCTCCCGGGTCACCGGCGCGTAGTTGCCGTTCGTCCAGATGCTGTCTGGCGTCTTCTGCGGCGCCTGCAAGGCTTCCTGACCTGTCTCCACGCTGCCCCCTCGTTCAAACTGATCACTGTTCAGTTTGCGTATTCAACGCGCCGCGCCCGACTATGTCAAGGAGAACCGATACAGGGATTTCGCCAATACGCCGGGCCGCCGCGTATCGGCTCAGGGCGCCGCGTCAGGGTCCGGCGAATTGATGACGACGGTAGGTACCGTCGACTGGGCGACCACCTTCGACACCACCGACCCGGTCAGTGCCGCCTTGAGCGGGCCGACGCCCTTGGCGCCCACCACCAGCAGGTCGGCATTCTGTTCGGCGGCAAAGCCCACGATGGATTCGACGGCGTCGCCACGCAGCCAGTGTTGGTGGATGCCGTCGGTCCGGCCATCCAGGATGCGGTGCGCGGCCTCGAACGCCTGCCGGGCCTGCTCGCGGTTTTCCTGCTCGAAGTCGACCGTGCCGAACCCGGTGCGCCCGAGCATCGGCGAGACATGGACCAGATGAACGATGCGGGGCGCCGCCAGCGCCCCGGTGGAGGCCACCCACGAGGTGGCGGTGTGGCTGTGGGCGGACCCATCGATCGCCAGCACGACTACGGTCATCGGACGCTCCTTTCCAGAATGGATCGAACTGTGGCGAGCATACTGCAAGATCAGAGGGGGTTGGCGCCCCGGCACGGGGTTGCCTACCATGACATCACGCCATCGTTCCCCTCCACTGCGGGCCTGCACCGTGCCGACCGACGCCAACCCCACCGCCCTGCCCCGACTGCCGATGCATACCACCCTGCGCAACGGACAGCCCGTGGTGCTGCGCAAGATCCGCGAGGACGACAAGGCGGGCATTCTCGAAGCGTTCTCGTTGCTGTCCGACGACTCGCGCTACACGCGCTTCATGGCGGCCATGCACGACCTGCCCGAGGCACTGCTCGACGACGTGGTGCACCCGGTGCCGGGGCGGGACTGCACGCTGGCCGCCGTGGCCGGCCATGCCGAAAGCGGGCACCTGGTAGGCGGCGCGCGGTATGTGGGGCTGCCGGGCCGCGATGCGTGCGAGTTCGCGGTGACCGTGCTCGATGGCTGGCAATCGACCGGCCTGGGCAGCCTGCTGATGCGGACTCTGATCGAGCTGGCGCGGGCCGCCGGCTTCGGCATGATGGAAGGCTATGTGCTATCGGCCAACCGCGGCATGCGCGGGCTGGCGCATCGCCTAGGCTTCGCCGATACGGTCTGTCCGGACGATCCCACGCTGCGAGTGGTCACGCTTGATCTGCGCGGCCCGTCGGCCGCCGCGCCGGTCAAAGCCTGACCGGCCCAGCCAGCAATCGGACGCCCGGCCTTCCAGGCTTATTCCGCGCCCGACAGCACGGCCTTCCGGGTGGCAAGCCTGGCGCCCATCGCTTCGGCCAGCGCCTGCAGGCCGGACATGGGGCGGACCATGACCTCGAATTCCTCGATCTTGCCGGCATCGTCGAAACGCAGCATGTCGATGCCCTTCAGCGCCTTGCCATCGACTTCGGCGCTGAACTCCAGTACCGCGCTCTTGCCATCGTCGGTGGCGAACATCCGGTGATAGGTGAAGTTCTGGAACACCGTATTCACGGTCTTCAGTACGAGCTTGATGGCAGCGCGCCCCGGATATGGCGTATGCGCCACGGGCGAGCGGAACATGATGCGGTCGGACAGCAGCGGATCCAGTTCTTCCATCGCATTGCTTGCCAGCAGCTTGTGCCAGGCTGCCAGCGTCTGTTGCGCAGCGGGGGTCAGGCCTTGAACTTCCATGCGGGTCTCCTCGGGATGGGAATCGTGCAGCAGGCTTTATGCAACGCAAAAACATGCAACTGGTTGCATAGAGCGGCATGCTATCCCGGGCGTGGCGAAATTGCCAGCGCGACAATCCCTGAGGGCCAAGCCATGCACACGCTGCATTCCGCGGCTGAAGTTGCGCGCAAAATGCCAGAAATACAAAATCAGACAAACGCCTACAGCCGATGCATGTGCCTCACTCTAAGCTTCATCTCAGGACTTTGACCCGTCCTGTTTAACCTCCCCCTGCAAACCCGTCTGATTCGCGTCAGGCGGGTTCTTTTTTGGCCGATGGGCCTACCGGGCTGGCTGCCTCGCGCCGGCGGCATCCAGCGCCTGCAGGATCGCGTACCCGGCCTCCACGCGCGCCGGAATCGGCAGGTTGCGATTGGCCAGCATCACCACGCCGATCCGCCGGCCCGGCACGAACGCGACGTAGGCGCCAAAGCCATTGGTCGAGCCGGTCTTGTTGATCAGCGCATCGGCCGGCGCCGGCTGTGGCGGGTCGATCCGCTCCACGGCCTGCGCGTCGAGGACCATGCTGGCGTCGTTGCCGGCCTGCAGCGCGTCGAGCGTCACGGGCCAGCCGTAGCGTTCCCATCCCAGCCCCTGCGTCATCCCGCCCACCCTGAAGTACCCCGCATGCGTGGCCGCCAGCGCCTGCCGCAGCGTCGGGTCGGGTACGGTGCTGCCGTCGATATTGGCTTCGACGTAGCGGATCATGTCGGCGGCGGTGGTCTTGATGCCGTAGGCCTGGCCATCGAAGACACCGGCCGATGCCCGGACGGGCTTGTCGTCCTTGTAGCCCCAGGCGTAGTGCGCCATCTGGGCGCCCGGCACCTGGATCCAGGAATGGGTCAGCCCGAGCTTCGGGATCAACTGCCCTGCCATCGCGCTTGCGAAGGAAGTACCCAGCGCTTGTGCCGTCGCCAGGCCGAACAGGCCAATGCTGACGTTCGAATACCGCCGCTGCGTGCCCGGCGCGGCCTGCGGCTCCCAGTTGCGCAGCCATTCGATCATCTGCGGCATGGTGTTGACCGTCTCAGGCACCTGCAGCGGCAGCCCGCCCGCCGTGTAGGTGCCCAGTTCCAGCAGGCTGATACGGTCGAACGCGCTGCCGGCAAGCGTCGGCAGGTAGCGGGTGGCCTTGTCATCTAGCGAAAGGACCCCGCGCGCCTGCGCCCACGCGGCCAGCGTCGCCGTAAACGTCTTGCTGACCGATCCGATCTCGAACAGGGTGTCGTCGGTCACCGGCTGGTTACCTTGCCGCGACGCCACACCATAGTTGAACACGCGATGCTGGCCGGCGGCGGTAACGGCCACCGCCATGCCAGGCACCTTGTAGCGGGCCATCACGGGCCGCACGGCGGCATCGACGGCTTGCTGGATCGCATCGGCATCGGAGGCGGCAGAGTGGGCGGTGGGACTGGCAGCAAGGGCGGCCGTCGCCGCATATGCCTGCGCGGCAAGGCCCAGCGCGGACAGTCCGACCCACATCGGACGACGGATGGCAAGGCGGCGGAACAGGCTGGAGGCGGGATTCATCGGTGGAGCAAAGGCGCAGGATGGAGGCGAGGATCGCATTGTAGGCCGCCGGACCGATGCCACCTACAATGGCAGCTTCTCGGTCCTGACAGGTCTATCGCCATGCAGCCCGGTGCCTCGCTGAACCTGCTTGAAATCGTCGGCCTGCTGGTGGGCGGCCTGGCCTTGTTCCTGTACGGGCTGGATTGCATGACCGGCGGCCTCAAGGCGATTGCCGGGGCGCGGCTGCAATCGCTGCTGGGCACGCTGACGGCCAGCCGCTGGCGCGGGGTGCTGGCCGGGGCAGGCATCACGGCGCTGCTCAATTCGTCCACCATCACCACGGTCCTGCTGGTCGGCTTTGTCTCGGCGGGGCTGATGACGCTGGCCCAGTCTATCCCGGTGATCATGGGCGCCAATATCGGCTCCACGCTGACGGCCCAGATCATCGCCTTCAACATTTCCGCGATCACGCCGTTCCTGCTGGGGCTGGGATTCCTGCTGCACGGCTTTGCCAAACAGGAACTGTTGCGCCAGCTGGGCGGCGTGCTGCTGGGCCTGGGGCTGCTGTTCCTGGGCATCGAGTTCATGGGAAATGCCACACGGCCGCTGCGCGACTTCCAACCATTTATCGCGGCGATGCAGGACATGCGCAATCCGCTGCTGGGTATCGTGATTGGCGCCATCTTCACGGCCATCGTGCAAAGTTCGGCCGCCACGCTGGCCATTGTGATCGCGCTGGGCAGCCAGGGGCTGATTCCGCTGGAATCGGGCATCGCGCTGATCCTGGGCGCCAACGTCGGCACCTGCGGCACCGCGCTGCTGGCGGCCATCGGCAAGAACGCCGAGGCCACGCAGGTGGGCATCGTTCACCTGCTGTTCAACGTGCTGGGCGTGCTGTTCTTTGCGTTCATCATCCCGCAGTTCGCGGACTTCGTTCGGATGGTGTCGCCCAGCGCGCCGGAACTGACCGGCGCCGCCCGGCTGGCCGCCGAAACGCCGCGCCAGGCCGCCAACGCCCATACCGTCTTCAGCGTGTTCAGCACGGCGATCCTGATCTGGTTCACCGGGCCCATCGGCCGGCTGGCCCACCGCATCGCGCCCGTCACGCGCAAGACGCTGCACGACCCGGGCGCGCCGCGCTATCTCGATGACGCCCTGCTCGACATGCCCGCGCTGGGCATCGCCCGCGTGCAACTGGAGCTGGCCAGGCTGGGCCGGCGGGTGCAAGGGCTGGTCGAACGCAGCGCTGATATTGCCGTACGCGGCACGGCGCAGGATGTGGTGGCCATCGCCGGCCAGGACCAGGCGGCCGAATCGCTGAGCACGGCGGTGCTGGGCTATATCGGGCAGTTGTCGGATGGCAATGACGGCGAGGACGAAAGCCACCAGATGGTGGACCTGACCCGCATCGCGGCCACGCTCGATGCCATCCGCGAAGTGGCCACCACGAGCATGCTGGCGCTGAGCCAGCGCCGCCTGTCGCACGGCGCCGATGCCGGCCGCCTGGACCGCCTGCGCAATGGGGAAACCATGACGTTTGCCACGGCAGTCATCGGGCAGCTCGAAAGCGCGGTCAATACGGTGGTGCATCCCGACGTCGAAGCCGTGGCCCGCATCGTCGCCGCCAAGCCGGAACTCGAAGCGATGGCTGCCACGGCGCGCCAGAGCATCATGACGGAACTGCATCTTCGCAGCCCCGAGGACGTGGCCAACTTCCGCCTGGCCAACGACATGATCGAACATCTGAACGAAATCGCGCGACTGTCGCGCGCCATCGCCAAGGCGACTGCGTCGCTGCGCGACGTGCGCCTGGACGATGCCGGCGCCGTGCCATCGGCCATAAAAGAGACCCGATAGAACCCGGCAGCTACCGTGGGAAAGGGCCTGGAAGCGCTCTCCAATGCACTTTTATCGAGCGGCGTCTCACCGCCCCTTTTACTTCGATTTATAGGAATCCTATAATTATTGGAATCCAATAATTCAGCCTAAACCCCGATGAGTTACGTCTACAAGCGCCCAGCCCTCGCCCGCCAGATGGCGCGGCAACTGCTGTATCCCAGCGTTCTGGACGAAGGGCTACGTTCCGGCTTGTTTCTGTCGGGGCTGCGGCGCATCGGCAAGACCACCTTCCTGATCAACGACCTGATTCCCGCGCTGGAAGACCTGGGCGCCATCGTCATCTACGTGGATCTGTGGAGCGATACCCAGCGCAGCCCGGCCACCCTGATCCGCGATGCGATCCGCGAAAAGCTGTCTGAACTGGAATCGCTGCCGGCCAGCGCCGCGCGCAAGCTGCGCCGGCTGGCCGGTGCCGATATCGGCGCGCTTGGCTTCAAGTTCGGCTTCAAGCTCGACACGCTGGGCGAACCCGGCGGCGCCACGCTGGCCCAGGCGCTGCGCGAGGTGGTGGACCAGGGCCGCACCGACGTCGTGCTGATCGTCGATGAGGTGCAGCACGCAATTACGTCCGAGGAAGGCAACCAGATGTTGCTGGCGCTGAAGGCCGCCCGTGACGCCATCAATCCCCGGCCGAAGACGCTGGGCCACTTTCTGTTTGTCGGCACGGGATCGCATCGGGCGCTGGTCGGCGAACTGACGGCGCGGCGCAATCAGGCATTCACCGGCGCCACGTCGGTGGCCTATCCGGTGCTGGACAAGGAGTACGTGGCCTATCTGCTGGAGCGGCTGTCGGCCGAGGGCTTTACCGCCCAGCCCTCGCTGGACGTGGCCGTGAAGGCATTCCAGACCCTGGGCAACCGGCCCGAGGAAATGATCAAGGCGCTGCGCCAGCTGCATTTCCACTTGCCGCCCGGCAGCAATCCCGACGAGCACCTGCCGATGATCGCCAACACGCTGCGCTCGGCGGCGGCCGATATCGAGCTGATGAAGCTGGAACAGCTGGGCGGCCTGGCCACGGCCATCTTCGACCGGATTGCCTCGGCTGAAGGCGACGCACGGGGGCTGTTTTCCGCCGATGCGGCGGTGGCCTATTCCAAAGCCATCGGCCGCGAGGTCAAGGTGGAAGAAGCCCAGCCGGTGGTCAACGAACTGATGGCCACCAACCTGATCATGCGCAAGGGCCACGGGCTGTATGGCATCAACGACCCGTTCGTGCAGGAAATGTGGCGCGAGCGCAAGGCCATCGAGGGCAAGCTCTGACGGCACGGACGAAAAATTTTTCGGAAAACCTGTCACAACGGCGTTTCGCCGCTCGTCTTATGGACAAGCGGATGCAATTTGCCCGCATCCGCGTTTCCTGAAATCCGACTTATCTGACGAAAAGGTGATCCGCATGTCCGCACGTCTCAATTTCTTCCCGCTAGCCCAGACCAGCCAGAAGGCCCTGATTGCGCTCTCGCAATCGTGCAAGAAGAGTTCGCTTGGCGAACTCCTGGTCGAAATGGTGCAGCTGCGCGTGTCGCAGTTGAATGGATGCGGCCTTTGCATCGACATGCACTGGCGCGACCTGATCAAGCAGGGCATGGACCCGCGTCACGCGAACGCCATCGCCGGCTGGCGCGAGGCCCCGTTCTTCGACGCCCGCGAACGCGCCGCGCTGGGCTGGGCCGAAGCCATGAACGCCCTGCCCCATCGCGACGACACCGACGCTGCTTACCCGGAACTGCGCGAGCACTTCAGCGAGGAAGAGATCACGCAGCTTTGCTACACGGTGGCCGCCATCCGCGCCTGGAACGTGATGAACCTGAGCCTGCGCAACCAGGTCCCCCTGAACCCGCCGCCGGGGATGTAACCGGCTTTCTGCTCCTGCTTTTTGGATTCGCCGCCCTCTCCCATACTGCCCATACTGGGAGAGGGCGAAAGCAGACGCACCACCGCCCCGATTCATGAATCAAGGGTTTCTACCTAGTTTTCATATAACCAGAAAAGCGTAAGGTGCTGGCCTATGCAAACGAGGCCAATCACCCTGACCGAGCGGGTCATCCAGCAATTGCGCGGCGAGATTGCCGACGGGACCTTTCCGGTCGGCGCACGACTGCCTACGGGCAAGCAGCTGGCCGAGCGCTACGGCGTCAGTGCGGCGGTGATCCGCGAGGTGACCGAGAACCTCCGCTCGCAAGGGATGATCGAGAGCCGCCAGGGGCTGGGCAGCACCGTGCGCTCGCGCGTCAGCGACAACGGTTTCCGGCTGGCGGGCAACGCCGACGCCACCGATCTGGCCGCCATCTTCGAATTGCGGATCGACCTGGAAAGCGCGGCAGCCGCCATGGCGGCGCGGCATCGCACCAGTGCCGATGTCGATCGCATGGCCGCCTTGCTCGATGCCATTGCCGCCCGGATCGACGATCCCGACCATGGCGTGGAGCCTGACATCCAGTTCCATATCGCCATCGCCACTGCCACGCACAATCCGTATTACCTGCAACTGCTGCAGTACATGAACCTGCAACTGCACCAGGCGGTGCGCACCGCGCGCGTCCATTCCAGCCGCCAGCCGGGCCTGCCGGCTCGCGTGCATGCCGAGCACGTGGCGATCTTCGATGCCATCCGCGCGCGCGACGCCGACCTGGCCCGCCAGCGCGCTACCGAGCACCTGCGCAATGCCGCCGGCCGTCTTGGCCTGCCGCTGCGCCTGTCGTAATTCCGCCAAATTCTCCATTTACCGAAGCCGATCATGTTCGATACCGCATTCGCCCAACGCCTGACCGAAGCTCTTGGCCCCGAGGTGGTTGCCACCGCGCCTGACGACGTGGCGCCCTTTCTGTCCGACTGGCGGGGCCTGTACAAGGGTCACGCACAGGCCGTGGTGCGGCCACGCACGACCGAACAGGTGGCCCAGGCGCTGGCGCTGTGCCAGCAGGCCGGCGTGCCCGTGGTGCCGCGCGGCGGCAATACCGGGCTGTGCGGGGGCGCCGCCCCGGGCAATAGTCCCGCCAACGTGGTGATCAGCCTCGACCGCATGGACAAGATCCGCTCGATCGACACCATCGCCAACACGATGGTGGCCGAGGCGGGCTGCATCCTGGGCAACCTGCGCCGCGCCGCCGAGGACAACGACCGGCTGTTCCCGCTGTCGCTGGCGGCCGAGGATTCCTGCCAGATCGGTGGCAACCTGGCCACCAACGCCGGCGGCGTGAACGTGGTGCGCTATGGCATGACGCGCGAGCTGGTGCTGGGCGTGGAAGCGGTGCTGCCCAACGGCGAGGTCTTTCACGGCCTGCGCACGCTGCGCAAGGACAACACCGGCTACGACCTCAAGCAGCTGCTGATCGGATCGGAAGGCACGCTGGGCATCATCACTGCCGCCGCGCTGCGCCTGTCGCCGCGCGCCGATTCGCGTGCCGTGGTGCTGGCCGCCGTGGAGTCGTCGCAGCAGGCGCTGGAGCTGTATTCGCTGCTGTTCGCCCGGTGCGGGGCCCGGCTCCAGGCCTACGAGTTCTTCACCGGCGAGTGCCTGGACCTGGTGCTGACCCACGCCGAAAACGTCCAGGCGCCCTTCTCCGAGCGCCATCCGGCCTATGTGCTGCTGGAAATCGCCGATACGGCGTCCGAGGATGTGCTGAACGCGCTGCTGGAATCGGTCATCGGCGACGCGCTGGAACAGGGGCTGTGCCTGGACGCCGCCGTCTCCGCCTCCTTGGCCCAGTTGCAGGGCCTGTGGCGCCTGCGCGAGGAAATCTCCGAGGCGCAGCGCGCCGACGGCTTGCACCTGAAGCATGACGTGTCGCTGCCGATCGAAAGCATCCCCGCGTTCATGGCGTCGATGGAAGCCCGCCTGCACGCGCGGTACCAGGGCATCCGGCCGTTTATCTTCGGCCATTTCGGGGACGGCAACCTGCACTACAACCTGTCGCGCCCGCTTGGCGCCGACCCGAAATGGGCGCTTGGCGACGGCAAGGCCGTCAGCGACGAGGTGATGGAGGAAGTGGCGCGCTACAACGGCAGCATCAGCGCCGAGCACGGCATCGGCCAGCTCAAGCGCGATGCGTTCCTGGCCCTGAAGGACCCGCTGGAGCTGCGGCTGATGCGCGCCATCAAGCAGGTCTTCGACCCCAGCGGCATCATGAATCCAGGCAAGCTGCTGTAACGGCGGCGGTGCCTTGCACAGTCGCTATACTGGGAGCCTTTTTCTGCATACCGCAACGAAACGGTTCCCAAATTGGCTGACCAAGACCTGAGCAAGCTGAAAATCGACCGCAGCGCCATGGCGCCCGCGCCGCGCCGGCGCCGCCGCTGGGTGCGTTACGCGATCATCGCGGTGATCGTGCTGGGGCTGGTTGGCGTGGGCGTCCGGCTGGCCGGGCCGAAGCCCGTGGAAACCACCACAGTCACGGCGGCCTACCCGTCCCAGAACTACACGCTGCTGAACGCCACGGGCTACGTGGTGCCGCAGCGCAAGGCCGCCGTGGCATCGAAGGCCCAGGGCCGGCTCGAATGGCTGGGCGTGCTGGAAGGCTCGCGCGTCAAGAAGGACGAGATCATTGCCCGCGTGGAAAGCCGCGACGTGGAGGCGTCGGCCGCGCAGGCCCGCGCCCAGGTACAGGTGGCCGAGGCCAACCTGCAGCTGCAGCAGGCCGAACTGCGCGATGCCGAGGTCAACCTGAAGCGCTCGGAGATGCTGCTGGAGCCCAAGGCCATCTCGAAGCAGCAGTACGACGCAGACCTGGCCCGCTATAACAAGGCGCGGGCGTCGATCAGCAACGCCCAGGCGTCGATTGCATCGTCCAAGGCCAACGCCCGGGCGGCGGAGGTGTCGGTCGAGCAGACCGTGATCCGCGCCCCGTTCGACGGCGTGGTGCTGATCAAGCACGCCAACGTCGGCGACAACATCACGCCGTTCTCGGCCGCTGCCGACACGAAGGGCGCCATCGTGACCATTGCCGACATGGACACGCTGGAAGTGGAAGCCGACGTGGCCGAGTCGAATATCGCCAGGATCACCGTGGAGCAGCCGTGCGAGATTTTGCTCGACGCGCTGCCCAACCTGCGCATGGCCGGGCGGGTATCGCGCATCGTGCCGACCGTGGACCGCTCCAAGGCCACGGTGCTGGTCAAGATCCGCTTTGTCGACCGCGACCCGCGCGTGCTGCCCGACATGAGCGCC
This sequence comes from Cupriavidus sp. EM10, assembly GCF_018729255.1. NCBI lineage: Bacteria > Pseudomonadati > Pseudomonadota > Betaproteobacteria > Burkholderiales > Burkholderiaceae > Cupriavidus > Cupriavidus sp. EM10. The sequence goes on along the minus strand of NZ_CP076060.1, from coordinate 1,627,420 downwards.
AAGATCGCCTTCCTCTCCAAGCCGGTGCCCCCGAGGACAACAAGCCGTTGACCGCCGTGCAGCCGTCGGCCGTGGTCGACCGCGACGGCAAGGCCGTGGTGTTCGTGGTGGCCGATGGCAAGGTGCGGCAGGTGCCGGTCACGCGCGGCCCCAAGATCGGCGAACTGCAGGCCGTGCAGGGCGTGAAGCCCGGCGAGACCGTGGTGCTGGCGCCGGCCGACAAGCTGGCCGACGGCGCCAGGGTCACTGTCACCAAGAAGTAGTGCCATGGCAGAGCCACTCAACCTCGCCGCCGCCCCTGGCACCCCGCTGGTGTCGATCCGCCACCTGGCCAAGTCGTACCAGCGCGGCGCGCAAACCGTGCCGGTGCTGTCGGATATCTCGCTCGATATCGCCGCCGGCGACTTCATCGCGCTGATGGGGCCATCGGGCTCCGGCAAGAGCACGCTGCTGAACCTGATTGCCGGCATCGACCGGCCCGACAGCGGCCAGTTGCTGGTGGGCGGCGTCGATATCTCGGAACTGCCCGAGGCCTCGCTGGCCGACTGGCGCGCCGCGCACGTGGGCTTCATCTTCCAGTTCTACAACCTGATGCCGGTGCTGACCGCCTACGAGAACGTGGAACTGCCGCTGATGCTGACCCGGCTGGGCCGCGCGGAACGGCGTGAACGCGTGGAAATGGTGCTGGGCATGGTGGGGCTGGCCGACCGCATGGACCACTATCCAACCGAGCTGTCTGGCGGCCAGCAGCAGCGCGTGGCGATTGCCCGGGCGCTGATTACCGATCCGACGCTGATCGTGGCCGACGAACCCACGGGCGACCTGGATCGTAATTCGGCCACCGATATCCTGGCGATGCTGCAGCGGCTCAATGCGGACGTGGGCAAGACCATCATCATGGTCACGCACGACGCCCATGCGGCCGAAGCCGCCAAGTCGCTGGTCCACCTGGAAAAAGGCGAACTGCTCCTGAGCGAGCGGCGCGCCTGAACCCACCGCCTGCCATCCGTCCATGTACCTGCCCAAGCTGATCGCCCGCAACGCCATGCGCCACAAGCTGCGCACGGCGCTGACCGTGCTGGGCCTGGTGATCGCGGTGCTGGCCTACGGCCTGTTGCAGACCGTGGTCGATGCCTGGTATGCGGGCGCCTCGGCGGCGTCCAACGCCCGGCTGGTCACCCGCAACGCGATTTCGCTGACGTTTGCGTTGCCGCTCAACTACGAATACCGGATCAAGGGCGTCGACGGCGTGACCCAGGTGGCGCGCTCGAACTGGTTCGGCGGCGTCTACCGCGACCCCAAGAACTTCTTTGCCCAGTTTGCCGTCTCGGACAACTACCTCGACCTGTATCCCGAGTTCATCGTCCCGCCCGCGCAGCGCGCCGACTATCAGCGCGACCGCCGGGGCGCGCTGGTGGGCCGCCAGCTGGCCGACCTGTATGGCTTCAAGGTCGGCGACGTCATCCCGATCAAGGGCACGATCTACGCCGGCACCTGGGATTTCGTGGTACGCGGCATCATGGACGGCCGCGACGAAAGCACGATCACGCGCCAGATGGTGTTCCACTGGGACTACCTGAACGAGACCGTGCGCAAGAAGAATCCCCGGCAGGCCGACCAGGTGGGCGTCTTTATCCTGGGGGTCGACAACCCCGACAACGCCGCCGCCATCTCGCGGGCCGTCGACAACGTTTTCAAGAATTCACTAGCCGAGACACTGACCGAGACCGAGCAGGCCTTCCAGCTTGGCTTTGTTGCGATGTCGAACCAGATCATCGCGGCCATCCGCGTGGTGTCCTATGTGGTGATCGTCATCGTGATGGCCGTAATGGCCAATGCCATGGCCATGAGCGCCCGCGAGCGCATCACCGAATATGCGACGCTGAAAGCGCTGGGATTTGGCCCGGGATTCCTGTCGCTGCTGGTTTTTGGCGAATCGATGATCATCAGCGCGTTTGGCGGTGCGCTGGGCATGTTATTGACGCCCCCGGCGGCCCGGTTCTTCAAGCAGGCGGTGGGCGGGGTGTTCCCGGTGTTCACGGTCTCGCACGAGACCATGGCGATGCAGGCGGGCTGCGCGCTGGTGGTGGGGCTGGCGGCGGCGATCGTGCCGGCGGTGCAGGCCGCCCGGGTGCGCATTGTCGAGGGCCTGCGGGCCATCGGCTGACGGGATTTCGTCGATATGGTCATCCCGCTCCACTACATTGCCCGCAACGTCTGGGCCCGGCGCCTGACCACGGCGCTGACGGCCGGCGGGCTGGCGCTGGTGGTATTCGTCTTCGCGACCATGCTGATGCTCGATGCCGGGCTGAAGCAGACGCTGGTGACCACTGGCGAGCGCGACAACGTGGTGGTGATCCGCAAGGGGGCCGAGACCGAGATCCAGAGCGCGATCTCGCGCGACCAGGCGGCCGCGCTGGAAATGTATCCGTCCATCGCCATGACGCCCGAGGGCCGCCCGATGGCCTCGCGCGAGGCCGTGGTGCTGATCTCGCTGACCAAGACCGGCTACACCACGCCGTCGAACGTGGTGATCCGGGGCGTGTCGCCGCTGGGCGTGCCGCTGCGGCCGCAGGTGCGGCTGACCGCGGGGCGCGTGTTCAAGCCGGGATCGTCGGAAATTATCGTCGGCAGCAGCATTGCAAAAGGCTACGGCAACGTGCGCATCGGCGATCACCTGCGTTTCGCCCAGCGCGACTGGACCGTGGTGGGCCATTTCGATGCCGGAGGCAGTGGTTTCGATTCCGAGATCTGGGGCGATGTGGACCAGCTCATGCAGTCGTTCCGCCGGGGCAGTTATTCGTCGATGGTGCTGCGGCTGGCCAATACCGACGCATTCGACAGGTTCCGCACCGATATCGACGTCGACCCGCGCCTGGCCAACGAGGCCAAGCGCGAACAGCAGTTCTACAGCGACCAGTCCAAGGCGCTGTCCGCCTTCATCAATATCCTGGGGCTGACGCTGACGACCATCTTCTCGGTGGCGGCCATGATCGGGGCCATGATCACGATGTACGCGTCGGTGGCCAACCGCGTGGGGGAGATCGGCACGCTGCGCGCGCTGGGCTTCCAGCGTACCAACGTGCTGATGGCCTTCCTGATCGAAGCGGTGCTGCTGGGGCTGGTGGGCGGCATCGCCGGGCTGCTCTGCGCGTCGCTGATGCAGTTCGCGTCGTTCTCGACCACGAACTTCCAGACCTTTGCCGACCTGTCGTTCCGCTTCGTGCTGACGCCGGCCATCATCGTCAAGACGCTGCTGTTCTCGATGGCGATGGGCCTGATCGGCGGCTTCCTGCCGGCGCTGCGGGCGTCGCGGCTCAATATCGTGGATGCGCTGCGGGCGCGGTAGAAGAACCGGTCAGTGCGGCGGGTCCTTGGGCGCCTCGTCTTTTCTCTTTGGTGCCGTGGCCTCGCTGGCGGCATCGTTCCGCGCCCGCAGCGAACCGAACCGGTTGGCATACAGCCACGTGAACTCCGCCCCCAGCAGGAAGATTTGGGCCGAGTAATAGACCCATACCAGCACCACCACCAGCGAGCCGGCCGCGCCGTAGCCGCTGGCCACGCCAGTCTTGCCGATATACAGGCCGATCAGCAGCTTGCCCACCGTGAACAGTACGGACGTGACGATGGCGCCCAGCCAGACGTCCGGCCACCGCACCGCAGCGTGCGGCATGATCTTGTAGATCATCGCGAACACCACGGTCACCAGCGCGAAGCTCAGCCCCATGTCGAGCAGGTGGCCCAGCAACTCGCCCTCCCCCAGCATCGGCGACCAGTACCGGCCAATGGCCGCCAGCGCCGCGCTGGCCACCAGCGAGACGATCAGCAGGAAGCCGATGCCGAGGATCATGCCGAACGACAGCACGCGGCCGCGCAGCAGTTCCCAGATGCCCGACGGCTTATTGCGTTCGGGCACGCGCCAGATGCGGTCCAGCGCGTCCTGAAGTTCGGCAAACACCGTCGTGGCGCCCACGAACAGGGTCACGGTACTCAGGATCGCCGTGAGCGACCCCTTGGCCGGTGAGCTGAGCGAGATCAGCATGCTTTCGATGGCCTTGGCCCCCTCCAAGCCGACCAGGCCGCCGATCTGCTCGACCACCGCGCCGCGCGCGGCCTCGTCGCCATAGACCAGTCCCGCCACGGCAATCACGATCAGCAGCAGGGGCGCCACCGAGAACACCGTGTAGTAGGCGAGCGCGGCGCCCATGCTGGGCGCATAGTCGTCCAGCCATGCCGAAACCGTGTCGCGCAGCAAGCGCGCGAAGCTGCGGATCGATCGTCGTTCCGCCACCGTCTGCGGCGACTGCTGCGTCTGCTGCGTCTGCTGCATCGTCAGGCTCCCATGTGCTGCTTGATGGAAGCCTAGTGGCTGGACTGCAGGCAGGCTATCGGTCGGGGTCTGACACGCGGCCCAGCCTGCCACGCCACCCCCCCCCGCTATCCCATTACCTCCTCGCAAACCTCCAGCCACGCCCGGGCGGCGTGCGACAGGTAGCGTCCCGGCGACCAGATATGGGCCAGCGCCCAGTCCATGGTGGGCTCGGTCAGGCGGGCCACGGCCAGCTTGTCGCGGGTTTCCAGGCGCTTGAGCAGCGGCTCGGGCAGGAAGGTGGTGCCCAGTCCGGCGGTAGCCATCGACGCCAGGAAATCCCAGTGGCCGCTTTGCGCCACCACGTGCGGCTCGATGCGCGCCTCCAGAAACGCCTGCCGCAGCTTGCGCGTCAGCGAGAACTCGTCGGTCAGCATGACCAGCGGCTCGTCGCGCAGCGCTTCGAGCGTCACGGTGCGGCTGCTGGCCCAGGCGGCGCGATGGGGGCCGACGGCCCAGATTGGATATTTTGCGAATTGCCGCGTTTCCAGCGCCAGGCCGGTGTCGCCCGGCAGCACAGTGGCGCCCACCTCAAGTTCGCCATTCGCCACTTGTTGTTCGACTACCTGGCCGCCGTGCTCCGACAGCGTCAATTGCAGGTTCGGATACCGCTTGCGGAACGCGCTGACGGCCGGCGAGAAGAAGAGGTTGACCATCGGCGGAATGCCCACCGTCAGTTGGCCGCGCCCGAGGGATGACAGATCCGACACTTCCAGCGTGAGCCGATGCACCACGCCCAGCGCCTCCTGGCCCCGGTCATAGACCACCCGGCCCACATCGGTCAGCCGCACCGACTTGCCTTCGCGGATCAGCAGCGGCTGGCCAACCTCGTCCTCCAGCTGCTTGACCATCTTGCTGATGGTCGATTGCGTGACGTAGAGCGACGATGCCGCCTGGGTAAAGCTCTTCAGGCGCGCGGTCTCGACGAAGTAACGCAACGCGCGGATGTCGATGGGCATGGCTGGCCTCTCATGAATATTTCGACTGAACCCGCGAATTTTAAATCATGCAGGGAATCTATGCCAGACGACTACACTGCCAGTCCCACGCCCCCAACCGTCGGCCACCCTGCCGGCGCATCCCCATCATGGCTAGCTGGCCGCATGCCCGACAGTGGCTGTTTTCGCTGAAGGCATTCGCTGCCGCGATGCTGGCGCTCTACATCGCACTGTCGTTCGGCCTGCCGCGCCCCTACTGGGCGATGGCCACCGTCTACTTCGTCTCCAACCCGCTGACGGGCGCCACGCGCTCCAAGGCGGCCTATCGCGTGGCCGGCACCGTGCTTGGCGCGATGGCGGCCGTGATTACCGTGCCGCAACTGGTGAACATGCCGATCGTGCTGATGGGCGCCATCGCGCTGTGGATCATGGCGCTGGTCTACCTGTCGCAACTGCAGCGATCGCCGCGCAGCTATGTGTTTCTGCTTGCCGCCTATACCCTGCCCATCGTCGCGCTGCCCGCCGTGATGCAGCCGGCCGACATCTTCGATATCGCGGTGGCCCGCATCGAGGAAATCGTGATCGGCATCGTCTGCGCGAGCCTGGTCGGAGCCATCGTGTTCCCGGCCAAGGTGGCACCGGCGCTGCGTGAACGGGCGCGGGTCTGGCTGGACGACGCGGCGGCCTGGGCGCGCGATATCGGCGCGGCCAACCCTCGCGCGGTGGCCAGCCGGCACCGCCTGGCGGCCGACATGCTGGCGCTGGACCAGTTGATCGTGCATCTGTCGTTCGACATCGAAAGCCGCCAGACCGTGGATCATGCACGCGCGCTGCGTGGCCGCATGTCGCGGCTGATGCCGGTGCTGTCCGGCCTGGAGAGCGTACTCCAGGCGTTGCGCGATACCCGCGCGCCCTGGCTGCCGCGCGCCGCGCTGGAGCAGGCCGCCGCCCTGCTGAACACCCGGCATGCCTTGCTGATGCGCGCCTGCGATGACTTGCAGCAGCGGATCGCCGACCGTTCGGACGCGCTGCCCGCCACATCGCAAAAAAGCGAAATCGCGGATCCGGAGGCCGGAGACGATACCCTGCACCACGACCACGCCATGCTGGTGTTCGGCGCGGTATCGGCGGGGCTGGCCGTGTTCTGCGCGGGCTTGTTGTGGATTTTCTCGGGCTGGGAGGATGGCGGCGGCCCGGTCGCCGTGTCGGCCATCGCCTGCTGCTTCTTCGCCACCATCGACGAACCACGCCCGGTGGCCCGGTCGTTTGTCCGCTGGGCCACGATCTGCCTGCTGATCTCGTCGTTCTACCTGTTCCTGGTGGTGCCGCACGCGCAGACGTTCGAGACGCTGGCGGGCATGCTGTCGATCCCGTACCTGGGCATCGGCGTGCTGATCCAGCGGCCCGGCTTCAACCTGATTGCCATGCTGCTGTCGGTCAATACCGCGTCATTTGCCAACGTGCAGACCGTCTACGACGCCAACTTCATCGGCCTGTTCAATACGAACCTGGCGAATGCCGCCGCGATGCTGTTCGCGCCGTTGTGGGCCATGCTGGCCCGTCCGTTTGGCGCGCATGTGGCCGCCCAACGGCTGATTCGCGCCAGCTGGCAGGATCTGGCGCGCGCCGCCACCTGGCGCGGCGCAGACGCCCATACCCGCGTCGGCGCGCGGATGCTGGACCGGCTGGGGCAGTTGATGCCCCGCCTTGGCGCCAGCGGCGGCCGGCTGGCGTCGGACGGATTCACCGAGTTGCAGATCGGCTATTGCACGCTGGCCCTGCAGCGCGCATTACCCTCGCTGCCCGTCGCGGCCCGCAAGCCGGTGCGCCGCGTGCTGGGCATCGTGGCCCGGCATTTCCGTGCGCAGATACGGGCCCGCCACGCCGTGCAGCCGCCGCCCGCCCTACAGGACTGGATTGCAACATCGCTGACGCAATTGGCCCCGTTGCACGATCGCGCTCTGGCGGCCGACGTTCAGTGCGCACTCGTGGTGCTTGGCGTCACGTTGCATTCACATGAAAAAAACGACTGAGCAGCGGATTTTTAAATCATCGCAGGAATGCGTTGGCCGCCCTACACTTCGTCCCGTGCCGCACCACTCCGATGTGGCACCGCCCACAAGGCGCCCGGACGGCGCGTCCATCCCCACCCCCACCGGCCGCGTCGTCCAACCAATCCGTTGAAGATAGAAATGCACAACTACACGATCAAATCCCTGCTTGCCGCCACGATGCTCTGCGCCTGTACGCTGGCCGCCGCCCAATCGGGCCACGGCATGCAAGACCGCGGCGTCGATGGCGACCGCTATGGCTACACCATGCACAACGGCAAGCGCGACGTCTTTACCGAAGGCGCCAATGTCCTGGAAAAGCGCGACGTCTACAGCCAGGGCGCCTATGGCACGCGCAAGCCCGACCCATACACCGACGGGGCCCGCACCATCGCCGGCCGCGACCGCACGGGCGTCTCCGCCCCGCCGGCACACAGCGCCTGATCTGCCTGCTCCCTGCTTCTTTTCTGCTTTGTTCTCAGCGAGATGAGACTTGTACCGCGTCCCCAGGGGCGCGGTTTTTTTTGGTCAGCGGAACCTGAACAGGCCATCCCAGAATGTTTCGAAGGCGCTGCCGGGCTTGTCGGCGCCGGCAGCGGTGGCATGTTCGGCAGTCTCCGGCTCGGCGGCCGGCTTGCGCGACTCGTGCAACGCCCACACGCTGTCGGCGATGCGGCCGGCCAGTTCGGGCTCGCAGTCGCGGCCCAGCAGTACGCCGAACAGCACGTCGCGGCCATGGCCGTAGTCGGCAAAGCGCATGGCGATGGCCACCATCTTTTCGTAGTGCTCCTGCGCTGCACGGCGGGAGGCCTCCTGCGCCTCGCGCTCCCGGGCCTGCTCGGTCTCCATCTCGGCGGCGTGCTCGGCCTCCCAGCGGCGCATTTCGCGAGCGAACACGTCGTCGTAGACCTGGCGCTGCCCGGCATCGGACAGGATCGAATAGGCGTCGCGGATCTGCTGGAAGGCGGCATGGGCATCGGCTTCGCGGCCGGGATTCCGGTCCGGATGCCACTTCATGGCCGCGCGACGATAGGCGCGCTTGATCTCGTCCAGGGTGGCGTCGGGCTCGACGCCAAGCGTCGCGTAGAGCGTGGTCATGGGGTAGATAAGCGTGGTGCGGTGCGGCAAAGAGCCCCATGCTAGCACGCGATTGCGGCGCGCTTTCCGGCCGGAGCGCGCCTGCCACGACTTGTCCACATTGCCTCGCTTGCAACCGCTCCCGGCCCTGCTACGACCCTGTTCCGCATGACGAAGGCATCATGTTTTCGATGGGTTTCGCCCCATTCTGGTGCTAAGCTTCGAGCCTGTTCGAGACATGCAGCCACAAGCCTCAATGTCTGGACATTGACGGCATCCGCCCATTCCCGTGCCTCTGGAGGCGCGGGCTCCCAACAGGACTGCATGCCACGGCGCCTATCCGACGCGCCATCCGGGACAAGTGCCCTGGCCACGCTCGCAGCAAGGCGCAGGCGCCACACATCGCATCCGAAGACAAGACTGAGACATCGTGACTTTCCAATCCCTCGAATCCTTCCTGGCCGGGGTCTCCCGGCGTGACCCCAACCAGCCCGAATTCTTCCAGGCCGTGAAGGAGGTCATGATGACCTTGTGGCCGTTCGTCGAGCGCAATCCGCGCTACGGCGACCAGGCGCTGCTCGAGCGGCTGGTGGAACCCGAGCGCGTGATCCAGTTCCGCGTGGCATGGACCGACGATCGTGGCCAGGTGCAGGTCAATCGCGCCTTCCGGGTGCAGCACAGCTCGGCCATCGGCCCGTACAAGGGCGGCATGCGTTTCCACCCGACCGTGAACCTGTCGGTGCTGAAGTTCCTGGGGTTCGAGCAGACCTTCAAGAACGCCCTGACCACGCTGCCGATGGGCGGCGGCAAGGGCGGATCGGACTTCGATCCCAAGGGCAAGTCCGACGCCGAGGTAATGCGCTTCTGCCAGGCGCTGATTGCCGAACTGCACCGCCACCTGGGCCCCGACACCGACGTGCCGGCCGGCGATATCGGCGTGGGCGCCCGCGAGGTGGGCTTCATGGCAGGCATGATGAAGAAGCTGTCGAACCAGTCCGCCTGCGTGTTCACGGGCAAGGGCCTGGCCTTTGGCGGCAGCCTGATGCGCCCCGAGGCCACCGGCTACGGCACCGTGTACTTCGCGCAGGAGATGCTGCATCGGCGCGGGCGCGACTTCAACGGGCTGCGCGTGCTGCTGTCGGGCTCGGGCAATGTCGCGCAATACGCCGCCGAAAAGGCTATCGAGCTGGGCGCCAAGGTGCTGACGGTGTCGGACTCCGGCGGCGTGCTGCACTATCCGCAGGGCATGGACAGCGAACAATTGGCCGCGCTGATGACGTTCAAGAACGAAACGCGCGGACGCCTGGCCGACTTCGCTGCCCAGCACGACCTGCGATTCGAGGCCGGCAAGACGCCGTGGCATGTGCCCGCCGACGTCGCACTGCCCTGCGCCACCCAGAACGAGCTGGACGGCCACGACGCCGAGCGCCTGCTGTCGAACGGCGTGTTCTGCGTGGCCGAGGGCGCCAACATGCCGTCGACACTCGATGCCGTCGATCGCTTCCTGGCCGCGCGCATCCTTTACGCGCCGGGCAAGGCCAGCAATGCGGGCGGCGTGGCCACGTCGGGCCTGGAAATGTCGCAGAACGCGATGCGCATGGCCTGGCACCACGCGGAAATCGACGAGAAACTGCATGCCATCATGAAGGACATCCATGGCAACTGCATCCACTATGGCCAGAAGGACGACGGCTTCATCAACTACGTGGAAGGCGCCAATATCGCCGGCTTCGTCAAGGTGGCCGACGCCATGCTGGCGCAGGGCGTGATCTGATCGATCGACCCTGCCCTCCGCTCAAGAAAAAGCGACGAGGCTTGCCTCGTCGCTTTTTTTCATGGCGTGCCGGGGGTGCCCGGAGTGCCAATCACCCGCACGGACGGCAGGAACACCCCAGGCCCGGGCGCGCGGATCACGGTGCCTTGCACCTTGACCCGGCGCCCGGCCAGCGCCCGCGCCTCGTCCATCGGCATCCCGACCAGTTCCCAGGTGTCATGGCCCGCCGTCTCCAGCATGACGGTCGGAAATGGCTCATTGCCCTTGATCTGGATCTCGCCCTCCAGCTTTTGCGTCGGCGGGTTGGTGGCCGCCCCGCGCAAGCCGCCAGGCTCAGGGCCACGAATACGGAAAGTACGATCTTCTGCATGGATCTCACAGGAATGGGGCGGCATCCGCCGCCCCGTGGCCATTATTGGATCACGACAGACAGCGTCGAGTTGGCCGGCACCTTGATCGTCTCGCCATACGTGCCATTCACTGCCTTGCGCACCACGGGCAGGCTGCCGTACGGCTGCAGCACCGACGGCACCGACTGCGTCAGCGTGCGGCTGGCCAGCAGCGCCTGCGGATCGATCACCGGCATGGTGAAGCCGCCTTCGGCGCGTGCCGGGAAGCCAACCCGGCAGGGCTGGGCGCCTTCATCAGCGCCCCCGACGTGGCGGCAAAGCGGCGCAGCTGCTCGCCCAGGCTGGAATCGGGCGCGACCGAGCGGATCGATGCGTCCAGCACCGCCACGGAATCGGTGCTGCTGAAGTTCGTCAGCAGGTGCTTGTAGAACGCCAGGCCGAGCTGGCGATCCAGGAATCCGCCGAACGAGCCAGACACCGAATAGCTGTCGCACGCCGCGCCGAACGGGTCCCACGTCAGCAGGCTGCAGTTGTACGACCCTGCCTTGTAGCCGATGTAGTCCTTGAACCGCACGTCGCGGATGGCGTTGTACGTCGGGTCGATCGACTGGCTCGCAAAGTCCTCCATCATCATCGCCGATGCTTCTTCCAGCCACGTGGCGAAGGCATAGGACGGTGTCGGCACCACGGCGCGGCGATAGAAGTTCTGCATGTGCATGCCCTCGTGCGCCATCGTCAGGAGCATCGCCTTCATGCCTGCCGCCCCGCCCAGGTACAGCGTTTCCGAATCCAGGTACAGCGACACGGAATCGTTGCTGTACGGATTGTTGGTCGGATCGTTCTTGATCGCATTGCGCGCATAGAAGTACCCGACCATGCCGAACGGCGTGGTGTTGTTGTCGAAGTTCAGGATCACGATATCGACCGGCTGCGCCACCGAACCGCTGATCAGGTTGCTGTAGTTGTGCGGACCCCAGACCTTGCCGCCCATCGATTTCAGCATGTCGTAGATCTTGCCGCTGGGCACGAACCCGGCGTAGAGCGCATCGACGATCGCCTGCGTCACCTTGCCGGTGCCGAATTCCGACACTTCGACCCAGAAATTGACGACGGTGCCGTCGGACGCCACGGTGTCCTGGCGAATCAGCTGCGCCAGGTGCGGCGTGTTGTTCGAGTGGTACCACGTCCGGGTATCGCCGGGCGCGTACGCGGCGGCGGCGCTCAGCGTGGGCTGGCCGCCGTACACGGCGCTGTTCGGGCCGCTGCCCCGTACTCCCGCCATCGCCTGCCATCCATCCCGGTTGAAGTCCGCGATGCGGCGCTTGACGGCCTCGGTGCCGTCGTCCGGCTGGAGGGCGCTGGATGCAACCGTCGGGAAGTACGACGCCGTCAGCGGCACCGTCGGCATCGTCTGGACCGTACCGGTCGGGTTGGTGAAGACGAGCGTCACGTCCTGGCCGGCCAGGCCCTTGATGCTGATAGGCAGGTCCACCGGGGCTGCCGTGGCGTTGGTGCTTTGCCAGACGCCGATGCCACTGCCGGCATAGGTGTTCGCATCCACGGCCGCGCAGCCGGAACAGGCGGGTGCGACGGTGGCGACGGGCTTGTCGGCCGGGCCTGCCGGCGCCCCGGCAGCCGGCGCATTGGCCGCCGTCGTGGTGGATTGGGCGGCAGGTGATCCGCCGTCACCGCCGCCTCCGCAAGCGGACAGGACGGCCGAAGCCAGCAATGCCAATGCCAGCGACCCCGGGAACGACAAAGTGCGCGAATAGCGCTGCATGGATTTTCTCCTTGTTATGGACAACCGCGCCCCTTCATTGCGCGGCATCCGTATAACGGCTCGCATGCCGAAATCGGCACCCCGCCAAATGGGGGTTTTGCTGATGCGTGATCTCGTCAACGTGCGGAGGTGGCGCTTGCGGCACCCCACTTCGATGGGGTGTGGATTTCCGGCTGCCTGCCGATATCCGACCGGTATCTATCCCAACATAAGGAGAGAACCTGATGGGTCGTCGTTATCTGGTCGCGCTGGTACTGGGCGCGAGCGTTCTGGCAGGCTGCGCCACGGTGCAAAAGCCGATCCCCGCCACCGGGGCGCTGTTCGACAACAAGGAACGTCCGGTGGCCATCGCCATCGAGAAGCTGCCCGAACCGGGCCAGGTCATGCTGGGCAACCAGGGATTGCTGGACGTCGTGATCAACCGCGCCAATGCCAAGGCCATCGTGGAGCGGCTGCAGAAGCAGGACTTCACCACGGTGAGCGGCTTGCCCGAGTCGTTCCGCCAGGGCTGGCATCGCGCCAGATTCCGGTGGTGATGGTCGCGGAGCCGATCGATACGGAATCGATGCCCAAGTACACCGAGGGTTCGGGCGAAGGCGTTGCGCTGCGCGACTATCGACCGCTGGCGAAAAAGTACAAGGCCGACAAGCTGCTGCTGGTGACGGCACGCTCGCTGGGCACCGTCCGGACCTACTACGGCTTCCTGCCGACCGGCGCGCCGGAGGGCTACGTCGCGCTGACCGGGCAACTGATCGATTTGTCGACCAACCGTCTCGAATGGTATGAACGCGTGGATGTCCGGGCCAGCGCCATGGGCGATTGGGATCAGGCGCCCGAGTACGAAAACCTGATGCGCGCCGTCGACGAAAGCACGCGTACGGCGGCGTCGAAGCTGCGCGGTTCCTTCTTCCTGGAGCAGGCGGCTCCCACTGTGCCGCCGGTGGCGGGTTCGGCGGCAAAGCCTGCCGGCCAATAGTCCATAGCCGAAGGTCGGCCCTCCGCCGGCATCCGATTTAAAGAAAATGCGACGAGGCTACCCGCGTCGCATTTTTTTGGCCGAACGCCGATCACGGATGCGTCGATACATCGGTGTAGAGCTGCCGCATGAACGCCCGGAACACCGGGTTCATCACGTCGTCGTGGTTCCTGATGACATCGCCGTCCACCTGGATATTCCAGACCAGCGCGTTGGCCTGCCTGGCATCGCCGCCGCTGCGGGCCATGGTCAGGTAGCTGCCGCCACAGAACGTGCGGGTCCAGTCAGGCCTCAGCAGATGGCTGGGCGCAAGGTTTTCGCGGAAGAACGCCGCCGTGTTGTCGGCTTCCAGCTGCTTGTTGCGGCGCACGGCCTGGCCTAGCTCGCTGCCGTGCAATGCCTTCAGCTCGGCTTCGGATTTCCAGCCCGGGCAGCGCCCGCCGGACGGGTCGGCCGGGGCTGGTTCACCGGACGACCCCGATGCGCCCGATGCAGCCGGCACGTGCGCATGGAGCCGGTGTGTCAGGTACTGCTCGATATGGCCCGGCGTCTTCTTCATTGCCGTGCCCTGCTCAGGCGTCGTTTCCCGCTCGAAAAGCGTATTGACCGAGCGGCCGATCGGGAACGCGATGCCGGTGGCCCAGTCCTTGATCGACGTCACCGACACCAGCAACGGCGGCTGGAAACGGCTGGGCGCGTAACCGTTCGACACGCGATAGAGCGACTCATAGCGGGATGCCTCGAAGGCCGGATTGATCAGCAGGATCATGTCGGCCGGGCGCTCGGCCAGTTCCCCGTCCACGCCCAGGCCAGCCAGGTCGCGCTGCGCGGTCAGCGACTCGATCAGCGAGCCCGACATCGCGGCATAGAGGATCAGTCCGCCGAAGCTGTGGCCGATCATCAGCATGCGGATGCGCGGGCGTTGCGGCCCTTGCTCGGACGATGCGCCGGTCTGCTCGGCGGCCCGGGCCCGCAACGCGACAACGGGCCGCGCATTTCCCCCGCCCCCTGCCCCGGCGCCGAAGCCGGCGCCACCACCACCGTCTCGTTGTAGTGCGTCCGCAGCGAACGCAGCCGGGCGAACAGTTCGCGCGACGACCCGACCGAGACGCGCCGCGCGGCCTCCTTGCGCGCCCAGAACGTCAGGCTCAGCACCGGGTCCGGTATGGTCCATGACTTGCCACGCCACGCCACATAGATGCCCACGACCCTGCGCGCCGTGCCGCCCGGCAGGGTCCGGTCCCGCTCTTCGGCCCCGGCGGCTTCGAGCAAATCGCGGAACTCCTGCACGTTGGCATCGTCGGCCTGGGCGTTGTGCTTCCAGCCATGCACGAAGACGACGATGCTCAGGTCCTTGCCGTCGTCCAGCAGGGCGCGCAGCCGCATCATCACGCGGTCGATCTGCTGCGATGGCCCGAAGGACAGCGCCTCGGCTGCCGTCGCACTCGCCGTACTTGCTGCCGCACTTGCCTCTGGGTTCGCCGGCGCATCGGGAAACAGCCAGCCCTGGTCGTCGAACTCGACGAAATGCAGTTCGTAGAGGTCTTTCACCGCCTCCGGCGAGACATGGGCGCACGGTTCCGGCATCGGCGCGGCGCCGCCCCGCTCGCAGCGTTGATCGGCGCCCAGATCCAGCAACTGGCTCCGATACGCGCGGTTCGGCGCGCAGGCGCCCAACAGAAGCGACGCGAGCAGCACCACCACCGTCAGGCCGGGCACGACCCGGCCCGGGCCGCGAGCACGTGCCCTAGCCATTCTGGTCGTTCGCGCCCGGTGCCGTCCTGAAGAAATCGGCAAACGGCCATTTCGCCTTCAGGTCCGCTTCGGTCCCCACATAGCAGTCGCGATCGGTGGCCGCCATGCCGGCAAACGCGTGCGGCACCGGGCCGGATCGGCCGTCGGTGTATTGCCAGAGCGTGAAGTGCGGCCAGGTGTCGGTCGGAATGCCAACCGGCTGGTCCCGGTACCGTGCGTACCAGAGCGGGCAATTCTTGAGGATGGGGTCGGCGCCATGTGCCTGCACGGCGTCGCGCAGCATGTTGCCGCCGTAGATCATTGGCCAGCGGCCGGTCTTGTCCTTGATCCGCGTCACGAAGTCATGCGCCTGGTCCAGCGTCATGTCGGGCCCGCTCGAACTGGGCTCGAAATCGAGGCAGAACAGCGTGGCGCCGTTGTCCACGGACGGATCGCCAACCTGCGCTGCGGACAGGAAGTTCTCGGCCTGCTCCGCCGCCGTGCGCCCGCTGGAAAAGTGGTAGGCACCCCATAACAGCCCGGCGGCCAGCGCGTCGTGGCGCCGCTTGCGGTATGCCGGATCCTGGAAGGTCGCGCCCTCGCTGGCCTTGTGGATGACCGCCCTGACCCCCGCATTCCGCGCCTTCACGGCGTCGAAGTGGTTGTCGTGGTTGATATCGATGATGACGTCGATCGATCCTGACAGGGTTTCTGGCATCGCGAGCTCCCGGTTGCGTCACATGCTGGGCGCGACGCAGCGGTGGGCCAGGCTGCCCACGCTGCGCACGCCCGCTGCAAGCATAGGCAACACGTCGGGTAAACCATCTCAGCCAGGTGGATGACTTTGTGTTGCCGATTATTGAAGGCTGAGATGCATGGGATTTCTCTCGTGATGCGGCTCGCCAGACCGGATCGATCCGATGCGCCGGCGCCACTTGAGGACGCTTTTCGCCAATGATTGTCATTGCCCGGCGAAGGCGCGCCCGGACACACAAAAAGTCGGGGGTTAATGTTCGCTTAACGGTGGGATGACAAAGTGGCTTCGACAATGCGAGGGCCCGATGCGCCGGCTGTCGACAGACTGCGGCATCCCGCCGGGCCCTTGCGGCAGGAACGGGTCGAGATCATCTCGCAAGAGAGGGGCAAGCCATGAGCGCGGTCTGGACAGCTACGGTGGGCCAACTGCTGGTGGAAGCCGGCACGGTGTATGCCATCGTCGCCGCAAGCGTCGGCCGCCGCAGCACGCAACCTTGCACGTTGCCGCGGCACTTTGCGCCCGTCTCGGTGCTCAAGCCGCTGTGTGGCGCGGAGCCGCGCCTCTACGACAACCTGGTGGCAATCTGCCGTCAGCAGCATCCCTGCTTTCAACTGGTCTTCGGGGTCAGTGCCGCCGACGACCCGGCCATCGGCGTCGTGCAACGGCTGCAGGCGGAATTCCCCGACTGCGATATCGCACTGGTCATCGATGCGCGCATCCATGGCCGAAATCCCAAAGTCTCGAACCTGATCAACCTTTACCGGGCCGCCCGGCACGACCACCTGGTCATTGCCGACAGCGATATCGCGGTGCCGCCCGATTACCTGCAGCGTCTGGCGGGCCCACTGAGCGATCCGCACGTCGGCGTGGTGACGTGCCTGTATCGGGGCCGGTCGGTCGACAACGTCTGGTCCAGGCTGGGCGCCGCGTTCATCGACGACTGGTTCCTGCCGTCCGTGCGCGTGGCCCATGCCGGTGGCTCGCGGCGTTTCGGCTTTGGCGCGACGATCGCACTGCGGCGCGACACGCTCAACGCCGTCGGCGGCTTCCACGCGCTGGCCAACCGCCTGGCCGACGATTTCTGGCTGGCCGAGCTCACGCGCCAGTCGGGCTGGCAAACCGTGCTGTCCGAAATGGTCGTGGAGACCGATGTGATCGAAACCAGCCTGCCCGCGCTGTGGCGCCACGAGTTGCGGTGGCTGCGCACGATCCGGTCGCTGAGCGCGCCCGGCTTCCATTTCATGTTCGTCACGTTCACGTGGCCGATGCTGCTGCTGGGCTGCCTGCTGGCCCCGCTGCCTGTGGTGTTTGCGATCGCCCTGGCCGGGGCGCTGGCGCGATGCGCCATGGCCGGCAGCCCGGCCAGGGCCGTGATGGCACCGCTGCGCGACGCGTTGCTGCTGGCCGAATGGGTGGCCGCGCTGGGCAACGGGCACGTGCATTGGCGTGGCCACGTGATGACCACCATCGACAGCCCCGGCCTGCCAGCGACGGCAGAGGCGCCGGGCGGCCGTCCCGGCATGTCCCCCGCGACGATGCCGCGCGCCCTGGGCGGCAGCCTGGTGGCGTCCTCCCATCCGCATCCACAGGACAAGACACGATGAAAACGCTGTTCCTGCAGGCACCGTCCTACGACGGGTTCGATGGAGGCGCCGGGTCGCGCTACCAGGCCAGGCGCGAAGTCAGGTCGTTCTGGTATCCCACGTGGCTGGCGCAACCGGCCGCGCTGGTGCCCAACAGCCGCGTGCTCGACGCCCCGGCCGACGGGCTGGGCGTGGAGCAGACCCTCAATATCGCCGTCGACTACGACCTGGTCATCATCCACACCAGCACGCCGTCATTTCCCACCGACGCAAGGTTCGCCGGGCAACTCAAGGCGCGGCGGCCCGGCCTGATGATCGGCATGGTGGGCGCCAAGGCCGCCGTGGACCCCGGCGGCACGCTTGCGGCCACCACGGCCATTGATTTCGTATGTCGCGAGGAATTCGACTACACCTGCCAGGACGTGGCCGCAGGCAAGCCGTTGCAGGAAATCGCCGGGCTCAGCTATCGGCTGCCGGACGGCATGATCGAGCACAACCCGCCGCGACCGATGATCGAAAATATGGACGAATTGCCATTCGTCGCCCCGATCTACAAGCGCGACCTGCGGATCCGGAATTACTTCATCGGCTACCTGCTGCATCCCTATGTCTCGATCTACACCGGGCGCGGCTGCCGGTCGCGCTGCACGTTTTGCCTGTGGCCGCAGACCGTGGGCGGGCATCGCTATCGCACCAGGTCGGCGCAGAACGTGATCGACGAGGTCAGGTGGATCAAGGAGAACATGCCCGAGGTGCGCGAGATCATGTTCGATGACGACACGTTCACCGATTCCAGGCCGCGCGCCGAAGAGATTGCCCGTGGCCTGGGGCAGATCGGCTTGCCCTGGTCGTGCAATGCCAAGGCCAACGTGCCGTACAGCACGCTCAAGATCATGAAGGACAATGGCCTGCGGCTGCTGCTGGTCGGTTACGAATCCGGTGATGACCAGATTCTTCTGAATATCAAGAAAGGCTTGCGTACCGACATCGCACGTCGCTTCACCGAGGACTGCCGCAAGCTTGGCATCCAGATCCACGGCACATTCATCCTGGGGCTGCCCGGCGAAACGCGCGAAACGATCGAGAAGACCATCGTCTACGCCAAGGACATCAATCCCCATACGATCCAGGTATCGCTGGCCGCGCCCTACCCGGGCACCACGCTGTACCGGCAGGCCGTGGACAACGGCTGGCTCGAGGACAACAAGGTGATACACCTGGTGAACGACCAGGGCGTGCAGCTGGCCGCACTGAGCTACCCGCACCTGAGCCGCGAGGAGATCTATCACGGCGTGGAAATGTTCTACCGGCGCTTCTACTTCCGGCCGTCGAAGATCTGGGAGATCGTCAGGGAAATGGCCGGCAGCTGGAGCATGACGCGGCGGCGGCTGCGTGAAGGCGTGGAGTTTTTCCGATTCCTGCGGTCGCATGAGGTCTGACGCCATGGCCCGCCGCCGGATGCTGATCGTTACCGCCGACGACTTCGGGCTGCACGAGGACGTCAACGAGGCCGTGGAACGCGCGCATTGCCACGGCATCCTCAATGCCGCCAGCCTGATGATCAGTGCGCCATCCACGGCCGATGCCGTGGTGCGTGCCCACCGGCTGCCCGGGCTGCGCGTGGGCCTGCACCTGGTGCTGGCCGATGGCTGGTCGACGCTGCCTTGGGAGTCGATTCCCGATCTGGTCGATATCGATGGCCGCTTTGGCGATGCCATGGTGCGCGATGGCATGCGATTCGCGCTGTATCCCGCGCTGCGCGCGCAACTGGCCGCTGAAATTCACGCCCAGTTCGAAGCGTTCGCGCGCACCGGCCTGGCGCTCGATCACGTGAACGCCCACAAGCACTTCCACCTGCACCCCACGGTGCTGGGGCTGATCCTGCGCATTGGCCGCGACTTTGGCCTGCAGGCCATGCGGCTGCCGCGCGAGGCTGGCGGCCCCCTGCTCCTGCGCCCGTGGCTGGCCTTGCTGCGCCGGCGGCTGGAGCGTGCGGGCATTGCTCACAACGATTTCGTGATCGGGTTGTCCTCCAGCGGGGCAATGGACGAAACCGCCGTGCTTGCCGCGCTCGATCGGCTGCCGCACGGGGTGGTGGAAATGTATCTCCATCCGGCCGTCAGTTCGGGCGCACGGATCGGCGCGTCGATGCCGGGCTATCGGCATGCCGACGAACTGGCGGCGCTGCTGTCGCCGCGCGTGCGCGCCGTGGCCGAACGCGTGGCCCCGCGACGCGGCGGCTTTGCCGACCTCCTTGCCGCATGACGCTGAAACGCTTTGCGCTGGCGGGCGTGCTGGCCGGCTTGCTGATCCTCACCATCGTCGTAGCCAGGACCGGCCTTGCCGACGTTGGCGCCATGCTGGGACGCGCCGGCTGGCCGTTGCTGTGGCTGGTGCCGATCCACCTGGCTGCGTTGTGGCTCGATGCGCGCGGATGGCGCACGCTGCTGGCGCCGGCGGACCCCGCGGCCCGGGCCGGCACCCATTTCCTGCTATGGGTTGCCACGGTGCGCGAGGCGGTTTCGCGGTTGCTGCCAAGCGCCGGCATCGGCGGCGAGATCGTCGGCATCCGCCTGGCATGGCGCCGGGTACCCGATGGCAGCGCGGTCACGGCCAGCGTGGTGATCGAAGTCATGGTGACGATGTTCGCGCACTATCTCTTCGCACTGGCGGGCGTGTTGCTGCTGGTCTCGACAACACCGCTCACCGGCCACGGCATGCTGGTCTGCGTCGGTCTGCTGCTGTCGCTGCCGGTGCCCGCCCTGTTTGCCTATGCGCTGCGGCAGGGCGCATGGTTCACACGGATCGAAGCGGCGGCACGTCGCATCCTGGGCCATGAACACCGCCTCGCGTCGCAGATCGACGGCAAGCGGCTGGACGCGCGGATTCGCGCCTTGTGCCGGTGCTCGCGCGTGCTGTGGAGCACGCTGGCATGGCAGTTGGCCGGGCTGGCCGTGGGGACCCTGGAAGTCTGGTGGGGCCTGTCGCTGCTGGGCCATCCCGTGAGTTTCGGCGACGCGCTTGCCATCGAGGCATTGACGCTGGCGGCCCGGCAGATGGTCTTCTTCATCCCCGCCGGTCTTGGCGTGCAGGAAGCCGTGCTTGTCCTGCTGGGCACTGGCCTGGGCGTCGCACCGCCGACGTCGCTGGCGCTCGCCCTGCTCAAACGCGCGCGTGAACTTGCCTTCGGCGTGCCGGCCCTGCTGTCGTGGCAGTGGGCCGAATGGCGCAGCCTGCGCAAGGCCTAGCGCCACGCTGGGCAGGCTGGTCTCGCGCGCGCCATCCGGGCCGCCGTCTCAGCGTGCCTGCGCGAGCCACGCGCCGATGGCATCGAGCAGCAACCCCGAGCCATGCTCGCGCGACCCCGCATCGTCATAGCCATCGAGATAGGCGCCATGTTCGGTCAGCGTCAGCTGCGTGCCCTGCCCCACGGCCTTCAGCTCGAAGACCGCCAGCGACACCGATATCTTGCGTTCGCCCATGTGCATTTCGTAGCTGTAGACCAGCCGCTCGTTCGGAATCACGTCGAAATACACGGCGTCGAACGTCGACACCAGGCCGTTGTCCCACTTGCCCTGCAGGTGCTCGCGGCCGCCGGGCCGCACATCCATGATGCGCGACACGGTTTCGTAACCGGGACCACCCTGGAACCACTGGGCCTTGGCCGCCGGATCGGTCAGGGCGCGGAACACCAGCGCCGGCGGCGCATCGTAATTTCGCGAAATCGTGAAGGTGCCATGGGCCACCGAGCGGGCCGGGGTTGCCGCGACGATGCGGGCCACTTCCTTTTCCAGCCGGTCCAGCGTCTGCTTCCAGCCTTCCTCGGCGCCACGGGTGAAGTCGCCGGCCGACGGATCCAGCAAGGTGTATGCCTGGCTGACCGACATCTCGGTGCCGCCGCAGACGGTCTCGAAACCCACGGTGGTCAGCGCATTGAACAGTTGCTTGCCGTCGACCGTCACCACCGTCATGTCGATCACCAGCCGCGAGTGTGGCATGACCTCGATAAAGTGGCCGCGAATCCAGTGCTCGAACTCGCCGCCTTGCGAGCGCATGCACAGGTCGAACTTGCCGCCCGGACGGAATTCGATCTCGCAGGCCGGCACCGTGAAGCCCTGCGGGCAGAACCAGTGCTTCAGGTGCTCGGCCGTGCTCCAGGCCTTGAAGACGAGGTCGCGCGGGGCGTTGAAGGCGCGCGATATGTCCAGCCGGTGTTGTGCCGATTGGGAGCTTTCAGTCTTCGTTGCGGTTGTGGTCGCGGGTGCCATCGGATGCTGCCTCCTTTTTCATGGTTTCCAGGTATTCGCCCAGACGGTCGAAATGGCCTTCCCATTCGGCGCGGCGGGCGCTGATCCACTGTTCTGCCTGGCTCAGCGCATTGGGCGCCATGCGGCAGGTGCGAACCCGACCCACCTTCTCGGTGCTGACCAGCCCGGCCTGTTCCAGCACCGACAGGTGCTGCATCACCGCCGGCAGCGACATCTCCAGCGGCCGGGCCAGGTCGGAAACCGACAGCGGCCCGCGCGCCAGTTGCACCAGCATCGTGCGCCGCGTGGTATCGGCCAGGGCCTGGAAGGTAGCGTCGAGAGGATCGGAATAGTTAAGCATGTCCTTTAGTATAGAGACGCGCGATAGTTAAGCAAGAACTTTAGTAATGAGAATGCTGGAAGGCTTTCGGCGACCGCGCCTACCGCTGCAACGCGGCGATGCGCGCCATGACCTCGGCCAGTTCCGGGCATGGCTTGAGCTGGTCGATCACCCATTGGACCGATTCCGCCAGCCTGTCGGGGTCGTAATCCGCTGAAAAACTGTGCAGCGTGGCGCCGTGCAGGAACAGTCGCAGCGCCAGCAATTCGGGATCGGGCGACACGGCAGGGTCGTAGCCGAACAGCTGGACCGGGACCTGCGCCAGCAACGGCCCGACCGCATCGGCCAGGCGGCGATCACCGCGCGAAGCCATCCAGACTTCCAGAATCGCCAGCGAGGTATGGCGCTGCCGCCGGTGAACCAGCGTGTGCAGCATCAGGTGCAGCCGCACGCGCGGTGCCATCGGCCCCAGCATCGCCAGCTTGCGGGCCTCGGTATCGAGCAGGTTCGCCACCGTCGCCGGGAGCAGGTCGTAGCGCCCTTCCGGAAACTGGTGCCGCAGCGAGCCACGGCTGATGCCGGCGATCTCGCAGACGCGGGCCTCGCCGAAGGCGGCATAGCCTTGCTCGATCAGTAATGTGGTGGTGGCGTCGATCAGCGCCTGTCTTGTGGACGCGCTTCGTTCGGCTTGGGTCGGCATGGCACGGATTGTAACGACAACGCCATGGCGCCGCGTTGAGTGGGCAACGCATCCCGTCTTTGTCACAAAACAAACATACAAGTTTGTTTATATCTCGGCCGCGCGACTGACGATGGACGAACGGCGATGCGCGGCGGTTCCGCGAGCCAGCGGCCGTCGGCCCCCAGCCATCCCAGGCGCCGTCCCACAACAACGAGGAAAGATCCCAATGTTCAAGCACCCCCGTTCATCGCGGCTGGCCGGCCTGCTGGCTGCCCTGCTGGCCGCCGGCACGGCCCTGGTCCTGGCCGGCTGCGGCTCCGACGACAGCAAGTCCACGGACACCACCACCCCCGCCGTGACCACCCCGGTACCGAAGACGATCCAGTCGATCAAGCACGTGTTCGTGATCACGCTGGAGAACGAGAACTACGCCACCACGTTCGCGGCCAACTCCAAGGCCCCCTACCTGTCGAAGACGCTGGTCAGCCAGGGCGCCCACCTGCAGCAGTACTTCGGCACCACGCACGTGAGCCTGGGCAACTACATCGCCATGATCAGCGGCCAGTCCGTCACGGCCGACACGCAGATGGACTGCATGGTCTACAAGGATTTCGCACTGTCCGGCATGGGCGACCACGGCCAGGCCATCGGCACCGGCTGCGTCTACCCGGCATCGGTCAAGACGCTGCCCGACCAGCTCAAGGCCGCCAACCTGACGTGGCGCGGCTACATGGAAGACATGGGCAACGACCCGTCGCGCGAAAGCGCCACCTGCGGCCACCCGGCCCTGAACACCACGGACGGCACGCAGTCCGCCCAGGCCGCCACCGCCGGCGGCCTGCCGGCCGACCAGTACGCGACGCGCCACAACCCGTTCATGTACTTCCACTCGATCGTCGACTCGCCGGACTGCGCGACCAACGTGGTCAACCTGACCAAGCTGACCGATGACCTGAAGTCGGTCGCTACCACGCCGAACTTCACCTTCATCACGCCCAACCTGTGCAACGACGGCCACGATGGCGGCAGCGCATCGTCCAAGTGCGTGAACGGCGACCCGGGCGGCCTGGAGTCGGCCGACGCGTTCCTGCAAAAGTGGGTGCCGCTGATCATGGCGTCGCCGGCCTACCAGCAGGACGGCCTGATCATCATCAACTTCGATGAAAGCTCGTACGCCACGCAGGTGCTCGACACCTCGACCACGCCGCCGTCGCTGACCATGACGTTCTCCGGCAATACCTGCTGCGGCCAGCAGGCGGGCCCGAACGTGCCGGCATCGAGCTTCCCGGTGTCGCAGAGCTTCCCGGCATCGGTGTCGCACTATCCGTACGACATCAAGCTGGTGACGCAGAGCTATGGCGGCGACCGCACGGGCGCCGTGCTGCTGTCGCCGTTCATCAAGCCGGGTACGGTGTCGACCACCGCGTACAACCACTACGCGATGCTGAAGACGCTGGAGGACATCTTCGGCATAAAGGAATACCTGGGCTACGCCGGCCAGGAAGGCCTGGTCCCGTTCGGCACCGATATCTTCACCAACCTCTGATCGATGCCAGGCTGTCGGGCAGTTCGCCCCGGCAGCCGGTTATCCCACGCCGCCGTGGCCCCGCGCCCCGGCGGCCTGTTGCCGACATGACTCCGAATTTCTTCCTCGCGCGACCCCTGGCGGGCGTGCTGCTGGCGCTTGCCACGCTGGGCCTGCTGGCCGCATGCCAGCCGAAGCAGGACGCCAGCCCAGCCGCGTCCGTGCCATCGCCCGACGCCGCCACGCTGGCCCGGCTGGGCAAGGCGATGTTCTTCGACACGTCGCTGTCCGCATCGGGCCGGCAATCGTGCGCAAGCTGCCATGATCCGGATCACGGCTACGGCCCGCCTAACCGTCTGGCCGTGCAGCTGGGCGGCCCGAACCTGGACCGACAGGGCAAGCGCGCCACGCCGGGGCTGGCCTACACGCTGAACGCCACGCCGGTCTGGACGCACGTGCAGGCCGCCAGCGTCAGCGAACGCCTGACCGAGACCGACAATCCACCCAAGGGCGGCCTGATGTGGGATGGTCGCTTCAACAGCCTGCACGACCAGGCCGGCGCCCCGCTGCTGGATCCCGACGAAATGGCCAACGAGAGCCGGGCCGCCGTAGCCGCCAAGCTGGCGCGCGCCGCCTATGCCAACGACTTCCGCGCCGCCTTCGGCCAGAACGTGTTCGATGACCCCGAGCGCGCCTTCGCCGCCGCCATGCGCGCGCTGGAGCGGTTCGAACTCGACGACCCGAGCTTTCACCGCTTCGACAGCAAGTTCGACGCCTATCTCGACGGCCGCACAACCCTCAATGCCGCCGAGATGCGCGGCCTGAATCTGTTCGCCGATCCCGACAAGGGCAACTGCGCCGCCTGCCACCTGATGGACAAGCGCGCCGACGGCTCGCATCCGCTCTTCACCGACTACCAGTTCGCCGCGCTGGGCGTGCCGCGCAATGCCGAGATCGCCGCCAATGCCGATCCGGCGTACTTCGACCTGGGCCTGTGCGGCCCGAAACGCACTGACCAGCTCAACCGCGCTGACTACTGCGGCATGTTCAAGACGCCGACGCTGCGCAACACCGCCCGGCGCGGCGCCTGGTTCCACAATGGGCGCTTCCATGACCTGGAGGACGCGGTGCGCTTCTACGTCCAGCGGGACCAGCAACCGGCAAGGTGGTATGCCAGGAACGACAAGGGGCAGCCCGTCCTGTATGACGACCTGCCCCCTGCCATGCGCCGCTATGTCGACCACTTCGACCCGCCGTTCGACCGTCAACCCGACGCGCGGCCGGCCCTGAACGATGCCGAGATCCGCGACGTGGTGGCGTTCCTGAAGACGCTCGACGACGGCTACGCGACAGTTTCGGTCAGTTCCCGCTGACCGCGTTCGCGCCGGCCTTCTGCACCGCCGGCGGCGCCCAGCGGTTTTCCAGGATGGCGGCCTTGGGCCAGTAGGCGCGGATGAACAGCTCGAACTCGCCGGCCGGCGCGGGCAGCCAGTTGGCCAGCTTGTCCGCGGCCGGCTTGCCATGCTGGACGTAGATCGTCAGCGAGCCATCCGGATTGAAGACCAGGTCCTTGTTCTTGGTGCCCAGCGAGTATCGCTTGATGTCGTTCGGCGCGAAGAAGTGGGCGCCGTCGTAGAGCGTCAGCGACCAGAACCCGTTCACGGGCGGCAGGCCGTCCTTCGGAAACGTGATGGTGTACGCATTGGCGCCGTTCAGCCGGCCCTTGGCCGCGTCGAATTCCTGGCCAAAGTACGCCGATTCGCGGCGCGGGTTGACGAAGATATTGGCCTTGGCGGCGGCCGCGCGGCTGTAGTAGTCGGTGCCGAACTCGGCCCCGTTCATCGGCGCCACCCACCCATTGCCCACCGTCACGCCGGCGTTCGAGTACCGGTGCATCTCCGGCATCATTTCCTTGTCGGCCTCGATGGCGGCCTGCTGCAGCGTGTCGGCGATGGCCGGGTCCTTGGCGGCCGCATCGACCAGCGACTGGAACCACGCGTACAGCGCTTCCTCGCCCCGCTGCGGCGGCACTTCCTTCAGGATGGCTGGCAATTCCTTGAAAAACGCCTCGGGCTTGACCCACTGCGTCTCGGCGCCGCTGCCCTGCTTGCCGCCGGCGGGGTCCGACAGCGTGGGAATCTTCGTCCAGTCCTTGGTCTTCATCTTGCCGTCGTACTCGCTGAGCGGATAGGCCATGATCTGGCTCACCAGCGGCCGGATGGCCTGGCGATCCTGCGCGGTATCGTCCAGAAAAGCGCGCGGGATGATGTAAGCAATGTTGGTCGGCGACCGGTACACGCCCTGGATGCCCTTGGGCGTCTTGCCCTTCCAGTTCGGCCCCACCACCATATAGAAGCCCGGCTTGGTGCCATACATGCGGCCCGCACCGCCCAGCGTATCGGTGCGCTGGTCGCCAAGCTGATAGACCCAGAACCGGTTGCCGAAGTCCGGCACCTGGAACACGGCCGGCTCCTTCTCCAGCGAGAAGATGCCGAAACCGTAGGCCACGTCCTGGTTCGGCGTGGCCACGGCGCGTTCCTCGGGCTGGATGTAGTCGGTCAGCATGGTCAGCCGGTTCAGCGGCGCCACGGGCAGCACGCCATCGCCCAGGCCGTTCTCCGGCACCTTCGAGAACACCAGATGCCGGTTGTGGATGTTCACCATCGGCCAGCCCCAGATATACGCCGCCTTTGCCACGGTCTTGATATAGGACGCCGGCATGTTGGCGCCGGCCACCGGACCGGGCGGCAGCTTGGCCGAGGAGGTTGTGGCCGGGTCGGCGGCCGCCTGCGCCATCGGGGAAGCCAGGCAGGCGGCAAGCACGGCGGCGGCAATCAGGGGGCGGGTCAGTGTCGAACGAAGGCAAGCCATGGCGAAAGGACGATCCAGGTTGGAAAGCCCCAATGCTCGCCCGCCCCCTGCCGCACTGGATATTCAATCTTTTCGGCGATCGATCTGAAAATTACCGCCAATGCCAGACGCCCGGCGGATCGTCGCAGGGTTGCATACCCCGTCAGAGGGCCAGTCGCGCGCCCCTGCTGCACGGGTGCGGGAAAGGGCGTATTCTGGTGAACTTGTCATTCGGGCGTCGTAGGCGTAGTGTTCCGCATCGCCTGGCGCGCCGAAGTGCCGGAGCCGCCCCTCCAGATAGTTTTGACGGATGAACCAGAAATCCCCTAAATACCCGGATGAACCGCCTTTGCCGTCCACCTGGGATGCCCGTATTGCCCGCCATTTGGTGCGGCCCCTCAAGAACACCCGTGTCTCCCCGAACCACCTGACCACGTTGCGCCTGCTGATCGGCGTCGCCGGCATTGCCTGCATTGCGCAAGGCGGCTACTCGTGGAGCAACTGGGGGGCGCTGCTGGTGGTGATATCGAATTTTGTCGATCACACTGACGGCGAGTTGGCGCGAATTAGCGGCAAATCGAGCAAGATCGGCCATTTTTACGACCTGGCCAGCGATGCGCTGATTACCGTGCTGCTGTTTGTCAGCTTCGGGATGGCCGTGGCCAACACGGCACCGGCCGATGCGGTACCGGGTGTCTTCGGCCCGGTGCTGCGCGGCACGATTGCCGGCCTGGCGGTCGCGCTGATCTTCTTCCTGCGCATGCGTATAGAATCGCGGGTTGGCAAAAGCGGCACCAGGCAGGCGTCGGCGGGCGGTTTCGAGACCGAAGACGTGCTGTACCTGCTGCCGCTGGTGACGCTGACCAATGGCATCGGTCCCTTCCTGACCGCCGCCTCGATCGGCGCGCCGCTGTTTGCCGTGCTGGTCATCATCGATTACTGGCGAGTCATGCGGCGCCCCCAGCCAGTCGCAACCTCCACCGATCACTGAGGCAGCCCATGCCAGAGCAAGTTACCGGCGACATCGCCATCGCCCCGCAGATGGCGCGCGAAGCCGAACCCGTGTCCGCGCGTCCGGCCGCCCGCCGCCCGGACGCCGCCGTGGCCGGCGTCACGGCGCAGCTGGACACCCACGCCCTGCGGCAGGATTTCGACCGCCAGGGCGCCTTCCTGTACCTGGACAAATTCCTGGCCCCGGACGAAACCGCGCAGCTGGTGGCGCTGGCCCGCTCGCTGCAGGCCGGCCTGAACCGCAACTACCTGCCCGGCCACAAGCAGGGCGGCAGCGTCAGCCGCCACACCATCGACGAAAAGGCGCCGTTCATCGCCGAGCTGTACCGCTCGAAGGCACTGATCGGCTTTCTGGAAGCCGTGACCGGCGACAAGCTGCAGGTTTGCCCGGAATCCGACCCCCACGCCTACGCGCTCTATTACTACACGCGCCAGGGCGACCATATCGGCTGGCACTACGACACGTCGTACTACGATGGCCGCCGCTACACGCTGCTGATCGGCGTGCTGGACGAATCGACCTGCCGGCTCGACTACGAGCTGCATACGCGCAACCCCGACATCCCCGACGAACCGGGCTCCGTGCAGATCCCGCCGGGCGGCATCGTGCTGTTCGACGGCGACAAGCTGCGCCACCGCATCACGCCGGCCGGCCCGAACGAGATCCGCGTGTCGCTGACCTTTGAATATGTGACCGATCCGGGCATGCGCCCGTGGCTGCGCTTCATCTCCGACATGAAGGACGCCGTGGCCTACTTCGGTTTCCGGCAGGTGTTCCGGCGCCTGCTGGGCGGGAAGTAAGCGAGGTAGTCAGCGGCGTGAATCGAGCAGCTTTCATTCTTCTGTCGGCAGGCGCGGCGCTGTTTGTCGGGCTGCTGGCCTGGCAGGGCTTTGGCGCGGTGACCACCACGCTGATGTCCGCCGGCTGGGGCCTGGCCGTGGTGGCTGCGTTCCACCTGGTGCCGCTGGCGCTGGACGCCGGCGCCATCGCCGTGCTGCTGGACCGCAAGACCCGGCACGGATCGTTCTGCAGCGCGCTCAAGGCGCGCTGGACCGGGGAATCGGTCAACAGCCTGCTGCCGGCCGGCCAGATCGGCGGTCCAGTGCTGATGGTGCGCTACCTGTCGCATCGCGGCGCCCGCATGCGCGATGCCGCGGCGGCCATCACCGTCAGCACCACCACTCAGGCACTGTCTCAGATGCTGTTCGCCCTGCTCGGTATCGCCGTGTTCGGCGCGAACGATGACATGTCCGAGTACCGCACGCCGATCATCGCCGTGACCGTGGTGCTGGGCGCCTGCGTACTGGGATTCTGCGTGCTGCAGCGGCGCGGCATGTTTGGCCGGATGATGCGCCTTGGCCAGAAACTGTTCGGCAAGCGCCCCGAGGCCACGGATGCCGCTATCGGAGATGGCCATGGCAATAGCGATGGCAATAACGCCAAAACGGGTCGCTGGGCCGGGCTGGCGCTGCGCGCCGATGCCGTGGACAGTGCGATTCGAGAACTCTATCGCGACCGGAAAAAGGTCGCCGCCAGCTTCGCGCTTAACCTGCTGGGCTGGATCGCCGGCACGGGCGAGGTCTGGCTGATCCTGCATTTCCTGGGGCATCCGGTGAACTGGCACGAGGCACTGTTGCTCGAAAGCGTGGGCCAGGCGATCCGGGGCGCCGCCTTTGCCATTCCGGGCTCGCTGGGGGCGCAGGAAGGCGGCTACCTGCTGCTGGCGCCGCTGGTGGGCCTGCCGCCGGACGCCGCGCTGGCGCTGTCGCTGGCCAAGCGCGTGCGCGAGCTGGTGCTCGGCATCCCCGGACTGGTGTACCTGCATTTCAGCGAACGGAAGTTCCAGCGCCGTCGCGCCGCGCATGCCCTGTCGGCTGACCGGGGCTAGCGCGGCCCTTTCATATCCAACGAGAACAACGTGATGCGAGCAATCATTCTTGCCGCGGGCCTTGGCCTGCGACTCCAGCAACAGCCGGGCAAGCAGTTCCCGAAATGCCTGCTGAGCTTTGACGGGCTCACGCTGCTGGAACGCCACCTGCGCCTGCTCGACGCCGCCGGCGTGACCGAGGTGGTGCTGGCACTCGGCTTCGAGCCGGACCAGGTCAAGGAAGAGCTGGCCCGTATCGGCCGCGACCTGGAAATCGTCATCAACCCGCGCTATGACCTGGGCAGCGTGCTGACCGTGCACACCGTGGCCGACGCCATGACGCGCGGCGGCGACGTGCTGCTGATGGACGCCGACGTGCTCTACGACGAGCGCATCATGAGCAAGCTGGTGGCCGGCGACACCGTGAACCGCCTGCTGATCGACCGCGACTTCGAGGCCGGCGACGAGCCCGTCAAGCTGTGCCTGCAGGACGGCGTGCCCGTGGAACTGCGCAAGCAACTGATGGCCGACCTGCAATACGACACCATCGGCGAATCGGTGGGCTTCTTCCGCTTCAAGGAAGACTGCGCCCGCCGCCTGGCCGGGATCGTCAAGGGCTACGTCGACTCGGGCCGCGCCAACATGCCGCACGAGGAAGCCGTGCGCGACCTGCTGCTGGAGCAGTCGCACGTGTTCGACACCGCCGACGTGACCGGCGCCCCCTGGATCGAAATCGATTTCCCCGGCGACGTTTCGCGCGCCGCCGAAGAAGTCCTGCCCCAACTTCTGCCCGTAGGAATCGCACAATGAACGCCATCGACCCGAACCTGCTCGCCACCTCCGGTACCTCGGTGCCCCTGTCGCGCGCCGCGCGGCTGCGCCAGATGCTGCTCTCGAACGAGCTCGAATTCATCATGGAAGCCCACAACGGCCTGTCCGCCCGCATCGTGCGCGAGGCCGGCTTCAAGGGCATCTGGGCGTCGGGCCTGGCCATTTCGGCCCAGTTCGGCGTGCGCGACAACAACGAGGCCAGCTGGACCCAGGTGGTGGACAACCTGGAGTTCATGGCCGACGCCAGCGACCTGCCGATCCTGCTGGACGGCGACACCGGCTACGGCAACTTCAACAACGTGCGCCGCCTGGTGCGCAAGCTGGAACAGCGCGGCATTGCCGGCGTCTGCATCGAAGACAAGATCTTCCCGAAGACCAACAGCTTCATCGGCGGCGAGCAGCAGCCGCTGGCCGATATCGACGAGTTCTGCGGCAAGATCAAGGCCGGCAAGGATTCGCAGGCCGACGACGATTTCTCGATCGTGGCCCGCGTGGAAGCCCTGATCGCCGGCTGGGGCATGGAAGAGGCGCTGCGCCGCGCCGAGGCCTATCACCAGGCCGGCGCCGACGCCATCCTGATCCACAGCAAGCTGTCGAAGGCCGACGAGATCGTGACCTTCGCCCGCGAGTGGGGCAACCGCGCCCCGCTGGTGATCGTGCCGACCAAGTACTACAGCACGCCGACCGACGTGTTCCGCAAGGCCGGCATCAGCCTGATCATCTGGGCCAACCACCTGATCCGCGTGGCCGCATCGGGCATGCAGGCCGTGGCCAAGGATATCTACGAGAACCAGACGCTGGTGAACGTGGAAGACCGCATCGCCACCGTCAACGAGATCTTCCGTCTGCAGGATGCCGACGAATACTCGGCCGCCGAAAAGATCTACCTGACCGGCGGCCAGGCCCCGGGCTCGGCCGTGGTGCTGGCCGCGGGCCGTGGCAAGGGCCTGGAGGCGCTGACCGAGGACAAGCCCAAGGTCATGCTGCCGGTGGCCGGCAAGCCGCTGCTGCGCTGGCTGGTGGACGGCTTCAAGAACCAGGGCATCAACGACATCACCGTGGTGGGCGGCTACAAGGCCGAGGCCATCGATGCGGCCGGCATCAACCTGGTGCGCAACGACCGCTACGCCGAGACCGGCGAACTGGCGTCGCTGGCGGCCGCCGCCGACGCGCTGCAGAACGACACCGTGATCGCCTACGGCGACCTGCTGTTCCGCAGCTATATCCTGCGCGACCTGGTGGATACCGATGCGCCGTTCAGCGTGGTGATCGATTCGTCGGAATCGGCGCCGTCGAACCAGAGCGTGCGCGACTTTGCCTGGTGCTCGGCATCGGACGACCGCGACCTGTTCGGCCAGAAGGTGCTGCTGAAGAAGATTTCGGACGACGTGCCGGCCGGCGACGCGCCGCATGGCCGCTGGATCGGCCTGATGAACGTCCGTGGCGAAGGCCGTGCGCGCCTGCAGAAGCTGCTGGTCGAACTGCGCCAGCGTCCGGACTTCGACAAGCTCGACCTGCCCGACCTGCTCAACGCGCTGGTGGCCGCCGGCGAACAGGTCGAGGTCAAGTACGTGCACGGCCACTGGCGCGGCGTGAACGACCTGGACGACTTCCGTCGCGCCGGCGATTTCGCGCACGGCCAGACGCCGTTTGCGGTCGGTAACGGCGAGGCCGCGCAATGATCGAGGCGGTACAGTTTGTCGAGGCCGCGCGCGAGCGCGGTTTCGCGTGGTATGCGGGCGTGCCCTGCTCGTACCTGACGCCGTTCATCAACTACGTGGTGCAGGACCCGTCGCTGCACTACGTGTCGGCGGCCAATGAAGGCGATGCCGTGGCGTTTATCGCCGGGGTGACGCAAGGCGCCCAGAACGGCGTACGCGGCATCACGATGATGCAGAACTCGGGCCTGGGCAATGCGGTGAGCCCGCTGACGTCGCTGACCTGGACGTTCCGGCTGCCGCAACTGCTGATCGTCACCTGGCGCGGCCAGCCCGGCGGTGCCTCGGACGAACCCCAGCACGCGCTGATGGGCCCGGTCACGCCGCAGATGCTGGACACGATGGACATCCCGTGGGAGCTGTTCCCGACCGGGCCGGAGGCCGTGGGCCCCGCGCTGGACCGGGCCATCGCCCATATGGACGCCACGGGCCGCCCCTACGCGCTGATCATGCAGAAGGGCAGCGTCGCGCCCTACCCGCTGAAGTCGCAGAAGGGCCCGATCGCGCGCGACAAGGCGCTGCCCGAACTGTCCCATACCGGCGCGGGCACGCTGCCGAGCCGCACCGAGGCGCTGCAGCGCGTGATCGCCCATACGCCGGTCGATTCGACCGTGGTGCTGGCCTCCACCGGCTTCTGCGGCCGCGAACTGTACGCGCTGGACGACCGGCCCAACCAGCTCTACATGGTGGGCTCGATGGGCTGCCTGACGCCGTTCGCGCTGGGCCTGGCGCTGGCGCGTCCGGACCTGAAGGTGGTGGCGGTCGATGGCGATGGCGCCGCGCTGATGCGCATGGGCGTGTTCGCCACGCTGGGCGCCTATGGGCCGGCCAACCTGACGCACGTGCTGCTGGACAATAACGCCCACGATTCAACGGGCGGCCAGGCCACGGTGTCGCACAACGTGTCGTTTGCCGGCGTGGCGGCGGCGTGCGGCTATGCATCGGCCATCGAGGGCGACAACCTGGCCATGCTCGACGACGTGCTGGCCCGTGCGGCCACGGCTGGCCCGAATTTCGTGTGCCTGCAGACGCGCCCCGGCTCGCCGGACGACCTGCCGCGCCCGTCGGTGACGCCGGTGCAGGTGTCCACCCGCCTGGGCCGCCAGATCGGCGCCGACCAGGGCAATGCCAACCACGCCTGATCCACCCCGTCCAACCTGCCTGAGAGACCGCATGCTGCTTCTGAATCCCGGCCCCGTAACGCTGTCCGAACGCGTCCGCAAGAGCCTGCTGCAAACGGACCTGTGCCACCGCGAAAGCGAGTTCTTCGACCTGCAGGATGAAGCGCGCCAACGGCTGCTCGACATCTACGGGCTGGACCCGGCCACCTGGACGGCCGTGCTGATGACCGGTTCGGGCACTGCCGCGCTGGAAAGCATGATCGCCGGGCTGGTGCCGGCCCAGGGCAAGCTGCTGATCGTGCAGAACGGCGTCTATGGCGAGCGCGTGGCCCAGATCGCCACGCAGTACCAGATCCCGCATGCCGTGGTGAAGCATGAGTGGATGGAAGCCCCGGACCTGGCCCGCATCGACGCGGCGCTGGCGGCGGACAAGGCCATCACCCACCTGGCGGTGATCCAGCACGAGACCACCACCGGCCGGCTGAACGACCTGCCGGCCATCGACGCGCTGTGCCAGGCGCGCGGCGTGCGCATGCTGGCCGATACGGTCAGCAGCTTCGGCGCCGAGGCCATCGACTTCGGCGGCAACATCGACGCCGTGGCGGCCACGGCCAACAAGTGCCTGCACGGCGTGCCCGGCGCGGCCTTTGTGATCGTGCGACGCGCGGCGCTGGCCAACGCGGTCAGCCGGACCTACTACCTCGACATCGCCCGGTACGCCAGGCAGCAGGACCAGCGCAACACGCCGTTCACGCCGTCTGTCCACGCGTTCTACGCGTTGGTGGAGGCGCTGCGCGAGCACAGCGACGAAGGCGGCTGGCAGGCGCGCCACCAGCGCTACGCCGCGCTGGCCGAGGAAGTGCGCAGCGGCCTGGCCGCGCTGGGCATCGAGGCACTGTGGCCGGCGGCGCAGTCGTCGGTGGTGCTGCGCGCGTACAAGCTGCCGCAAGGCGTCACGTACGAGCAACTGCACGACGGCCTCAAGGCGCGCGGCTTCGTGATCTATGCCGGCCAGGGCGGCCTGTCGTCGCAACTGTTCCGGATTTCGACCATGGGCGCGCTGACGGCGGCCGACATGCACCGGCTGATCGCCGGCTTCCGCGAACTGCTGCATCGTTGATGGGTCGGGGCCGTCGCGCCCACACCGGCAGGCTCACGGTCCGACGACATTTAAAGAAAATGCCACGTCCTTCGGGACGTGGCGTGCCTTCGCTCCATGGCTGCTATAGCTGTTCCTCTACCGGCAGCATCCGCAGCACCCCCTGCTTGAACTTGTCCCAGCCGCTCATATCGGGCTCGCTGGTGTAGGTGCGCAGCACCCCGCCCTCGCGCGTGACCCACTGCAGCGAGTCCCCGTCGTCGGCCAGCACCACCTGGTAGGCCGCGTCCAGCAGCGCCTCGTCGACGCCCTGCCCCAGCATGGCGCACAGTTCCTGGCTGTCGACGATGATTCCCATCTCCGTGTTGAGCCGTGCCGAGCGCGGGTCCAGGTTCAGCGATCCGATAAACAGTTCGTGGCGGTCGACCATATAGGTCTTGGCATGCAGGCTGGCGCGGCTGCTGCCGCCCGGCCCCCGGTGGCGCTTCTGCCTGGCCAGTTCGGCATAGGCGGTGGGCTTCAGTTCGTACAGGATCACGCCGGCCTTGAGCAGTGCGCGGCGCTTCGGCGCGTAGCCGGCGTGAACTGCCGACACGTCCGTGGCGCCATAGGAATTGGTCAGGATGCGAACCTGCACGCCGCGCTTCTGCAGGTCGGCCAGCCAGGTCACGGCCGAATCGGGCGGCACGAAATACGGCGAGATCAGCGTCAGGTCATGCTGCGCCCCTTCCATGAACTTCACCAGCTTCGGAATCGCGTGGGTGGAATCGTCCTCGGGCGGCAGCAGCACCTTGGCCGCGCGGTCGGCGATGACGGTGGCGTTGCCCCAGTACTCGGGCAGCTTGTTCTCACGCAGCAGCTGGACGATGCCGGTATCGAGCAGCGACTGGCCGTAAGGCGTGGCGCGCATGTTGACGGCGTGCTCGTCCAGGTAGCTGCGCAGCTTCTGCTGCTGGGTGACCGCCTCGTCGCCAGATAGCGGTTTGGCCATGGCCGACAGCGGATAGACGGCCTCGCTGTTCCAGAAATCGTCGAATACCGCCGACACCCTGGGCACCGCCGGCCCGGCGGCCAGCAGGTCGAGGTCGGTGAAATCGGTATCGGCCGCGCCGTAGTACTGGTCGCCGATATTGCGGCCGCCGACGATGGTCAGCTGGTTGTCGGCCGTCAGCGACTTGTTGTGCATGCGCCGGTTGATGCGCCGGAAATCGGTCACGTATTCGAACAGGCGAACGTCGCGGCTGGCAAACGGGTTGAACACGCGGACTTCGACGTTGGGATGCGCATCCACGGCCGACAGCGCGCCGTCCTGCCCGGCCAGGTGGATATCGTCCAGCAGCACCCGCACCCGCACGCCCCGGTCGGCGGCGGCCATGATCTCGGCCAGCAGCGTCAGGCCGGTGTTGTCGGCGTCGAAGATGTAGTACTGGATGTCCAGGCTGCGCTGGGCGGTGCGGACCAGCGCGATCCGCATCGCCAGCGCGTCGGTGCCCGACAGCAGCGGATAGAAGGCTGACTGCCCCGGATGCGCGGCCAGCTTCGGCGCCATGCCGCGCGCCAGCGCAGTGTCGCCGGTGTCCTGCAGCGCCATTTCCGGCGCCAGGGCGGGCCTTTGCGGCAGCCCGGCGCAAGCGCCCAGCAGCAGCGCCAGCATCACCATCAATGGCCGTCCCACCTTGCCAAGCGCAGCTTGCGTGACTTGCATCATGCCCCCTCCCCTGATTGTTCCAGCCTGAACAATGGACATGTACGGAAACAACGATGGCGATCTTACCGCGCGCTGCTATGCTTTCGATACTTTCATTGTGAAAGCTATATAGCCCAGCCGCATAAGCTTATGACTACCCTCTTCGATCCGCTCCAGATTGGTGATCTGCACCTGCCCAACCGTATCGTGATGGCGCCGCTGACGCGCCTGCGCGCGGCCGATCCGGTCCACGTACCCAACGCCCTGATGGCCGAGTACTACGCGCAGCGTGCCAGCGCGGGCCTGCTGATTTCCGAAGGCGTGCCGGTGTCGCCCGACGGCGTGGGCTACCAGAACGTGCCGGGCCTGTGGTCCGACGAGCAGGTGGCCGGCTGGAAGCAGGTCACCGATGCCGTGCATCGCGCCGGTGGCCGTATCGTGGCACAGCTGTGGCACGTGGGCCGCATCTCCGACCCTAGCCTGCTCGATGGCCGTACGCCGGTGGCGCCCAGCGCCATCGCGGCTGGCGGCAATGTCAGCCTGCTGCGTCCGCAGCGCCCGTTCGTGGTGCCGCGTGCGCTGACCGTGGAAGAAATCGGCCAGGTCGTGGCCGATTTTGGCCGCGCCGCCGCCAACGCCAAGGCCGCCGGCTTCGACGGCGTGACGATCCACGCCGCCAACGGCTACCTGCTGGACCAGTTCCTGCAGGACGGCAGCAATGACCGCACCGACGCCTATGGCGGATCGGTCGAGAACCGCGCCCGTATCCTGCTGGAAGTGGCCGATGCCGTCACGGCCGTCTGGAGCCCCAACCGCGTGGGCGTGCACCTGGCCC
Source organism: Cupriavidus sp. EM10 (assembly GCF_018729255.1). Lineage (NCBI taxonomy): Bacteria > Pseudomonadati > Pseudomonadota > Betaproteobacteria > Burkholderiales > Burkholderiaceae > Cupriavidus > Cupriavidus sp. EM10. The sequence goes on along the minus strand of NZ_CP076060.1, from coordinate 1,590,217 downwards.
CGCGCTCGCCGAGCCATTCGATGAGCGAAAGCCAGCCGGCGCAGACCTTCGGCTACGTGGCCGAGGCGCTGGGCCAGCGCGGGCTGGGATTCCTGTTCGTGCGGGAAACGCGCGGCGAAGGCGCGCTGCTGCCTCAGCTGAAGCAGAAGTTCGGTGGCGCGATCATCGCCAATGACGGGTTCGACCAGGACGCCGCCCAGGCCGTGCTGGCCAGCGGCGAAGCCGATGCGGTGGCCTTTGGGCGCGCCTACATCGCCAACCCGGACCTGGTGGATCGCCTGAAGCAGCGCGCCGCGCTGAACGCAGTGGACCCGGCCACGTTGTACGGCAGCCCGGGCGAACCGGCCCAGGGCTATACCGACTATCCGACGCTGGACCAGGCCATCCGGGCCTGAAGTACTGGTGGGCGCCCGGGGGCGCCCGGCCGCTCAGCCCTGCCCGGCCGGGATGGGCTGGATCGGAATCACGGTACGGCCGCCGCATTGACGCAGCAGGTCGCGCAATTCCTTGATGACTGGGAAGACCTCGTGGTTCCAGTCCTCGCCCTGGCGGTCATGGGCGGCCTGCTCCATCTCCACGATCTCGCGGTCTTCCTTGAAAATCCGCTCGGTGAACCAGACCAGCAGCGGCCACGCCGCGTCCAGCACCAGCGGCACGCCGGGCCGGCGGATCGACAGCATGCCGAACGTGCGATTGGTGCGCTGCGCGGCGTCCAGCGGCACGTAGACGATCCACAGGTCCATGACCAGCGTGCCGGAGCCCGAGCGGATCTGCAGCGTCTGGTACGGATAGCCGGTGCGCACCGTCATCACGTCCTTGTTGTTCTGGCCGCCGTCCTTGCCGAACACCAGCGCCTCGCCCACCGGCTGCTTGCCGCCTTCGCGCTCGAACACGTAGTCCACTTCGACAAAGTCGTCGCCCCGGCGCCGGCCCAGCGAGCGCGCGCGCATCATGCCCATCTGCTTGCGGTGCAGGAACTGGTGGTTCATGTCCATCAGGTTCTCGTGCATGAACGAGTAGTGGCACTTGACCGGGCGGCCCAGCCGGCGCGTCTTGTACTTGGGGTCCGACACCGAGGCAAAGTCGGGCAGCGGCTTCTGCTCGGCCAGCCCGGGATCGCCCGGGAACACGAAAATCAGCCCGGCCTTTTCCTGGCACGGGTACGCGCGCACGCCGTTGGGCAGGCGCTCCTTGCCCAGGTACGGCACGTCGATGCAGCGGCCGGTGCAGTCGTAAGTCCAGCCGTGGTAGCAGCAGCGGATCGATTCGCCATCCACCACACCGGCATGCAGCGGCACCTGGCGGTGCGCACAGCGGTCTTCCAGCGCGAACACCTTGCCGCTGGCGGTACGCACCAGCACAATGGGGTCGCCGGCGAACGTCACGCCATGGGCGCGACCGGCCTTGACCTCGCGCGACCAGGCCAGCGGATACCAGAAATCGGGATGGATCGGCACGCGGCGCAGATCGCGCGGCGGTGCTTCGGGCAATGTCGGGGGACGGGCGACGCGGAACCGGCCGAAGCCGGATCGGCGCCGGAATCGGAAGCACGGCGGTCAAGCGCAGACTCTGCATACATGCGGGACGTCTCCATGGGGCCAGGCACTCGATCTCCGGCGCCTGAATGGCGCGGTTGGGGGACATCGGGCAGGAATCCGTCGAGTCTAACCCAATGCCGGGCGGCGGTCTGTCAGCTTTTATCCGACTGGCGGCAGGGGCGGTGGGCGCTCGGTGGGCGCTCGGTGGGCGCTAGGTGGGCGCTTTTTCGCCTTCGGGCTGCGCTTTCTGCGCGCTTTCCCCGTTTATTTGCCGAAGAACGCGCGTCAACCTCCAAAAGGGTGAAAGGCATCCTGGCCGCGCGCCGGACGGCTGTTTTGCAACACATTTACGCCGGGCCCGGGGCGAACGGGCGCTCTCGGGTTATTCTTTCAGACTACTCATCCAGAGACATGCCAGCCACTTCGACCATGTCCCGTTCCGCCCGCAAGCCGGTGCCGCACCGCGACCCCGACGACGACGCCTCGTATCGCACCCTGGTCGAGTCGATTTCCGACTACGCCATCTTCCGGCTCGACGCCACCGGCCACGTCATGAGCTGGAACGCCGGCGCTGCCCGCATCAAGGGCTACACCCGCGACGACATCCTTGGCCAGCATTTTTCCGTCTTCTATACCGAGGAGGCCAAGGCGCGCCACTGGCCCGACACCGAACTGGAGGCCGCCGCGCGGCTGGGCCGCTTCGAGGACGAAGGCTGGCGCGTGCGCAAGGACGGCACCCAGTTCTGGGCCAACGTCATCATCACCGCCCTGTTCGACGCACATGGCAAGCTGACCGGCTTCGGCAAGGTCACGCGCGACATGACCACGCAGCGCGCCACGGCCGAGGCGCTGCGCCAGAGCGAGGAAACCTTCCGGCTGCTGGTCGACAGCGTCAAGGACTATGCGATCTTCATGCTGGACCCCACCGGCCATGTCATGAGCTGGAACCCCGGCGCGTCGTACATCAAGGGCTACCGCCGCGACGAAATCATCGGCAAGCACTTCTCGGTGTTCTACCCGCCGGACGATGTGGCGTCGGACAAGCCCGGCCGCGAGCTGGTCATCGCGCGCGAGCAGGGCCGCGTGGAGGACGAAGGCTGGCGCGTGCGCAAGGACGGCTCGCTGTTCTGGGCCAACGTAACCATCACCGCCGTCTACGACGAAACGCGCGCCCTGCGCGGCTTTGCCAAGGTCACCCGCGACATGAGCGAGCGCAAGCGGCTGGAGGAACTGGAGCAATCGGAACGGCGCATGAACGAATTCCTGGCGACACTTTCCCATGAACTGCGCAACCCCCTTGCGCCAATCCGCAACGCGCTGACCGTGATGCAGATGCGGCCGGACGACCCGCACGCCATGCAGAAAAGCGTGGGCCTGGTCGAGCGGCAGATGTCGCACCTGACCCGGCTGGTGGACGACCTGCTCGACGTCGGCCGCATCGCGGCAGGCAAGATCGACCTGCGGCTGGAGCCGGTGGACACGCGCGACATCATCGCGCTTGGCATCGAGGCCGCCGAGCCGGCCCTGGCGGCGAAGTCGCAGACCGTGACCGTGACCACCGATGCCGCACCGCTGCCGCTGCACGCCGACCGCACCCGCCTGAGCCAGGTCATGCAGAACCTGCTGCTCAATGCCTCGAAATTCTCGTCGCCGGGGGCGCAGATCGCCGTCTCGGCGTCGGTGCGCCACCGCACGCTGGTGATCCAGGTCATCGATCATGGCCGGGGCATCGCGCCTGATGCGCTGGAATCGATCTTCAACCTGTTCGCGCAGGAAGACCGGCCGGGCAGCACGGCGCAAGGCGGGCTGGGCATCGGGCTGTCGCTGTGCCGTTCGCTGGTGGAAATGCACGGCGGATCGATTTCCGCCACCAGCGAGGGCCCGGGGCTCGGCGCCACGTTTTCGGTGCAGTTGCCGATGGCGGCGGTCACCGATACGCCGGGCGCCGGCGGCGGCACGGCCCCCGGCGACGGCCACCAGCGGCGCGTGCTGCTGGTCGACGACAACCGCGACGCCGCCGACAGCATGTCGATCCTGCTGGAAATGTCCGGCCACCATGTGACGATTGCCTACGACGGCATGGAAGCCATCCATGCCGCCGCCCGGGTGCGGCCCGACGTGGCGCTGATCGACCTGGCCATGCCGGGCATGGACGGCTTCGCGGTCATCCACGCCCTGCGCGGCATGCCGGCGCTGTCGGGCACCCGCTATGTCGCGCTGACCGGCTTCGGCCAGGCATCGGACCGCGAGCAGACGGCGGCGGCGGGGTTCGATGTGCATTTGGTGAAACCGGTGGAGCTGGATCTGTTGTTGAAGGTGATTGCGGGGGAGTGATGCCTGGGCGGTGATAGACGGGCTTTACCCTCACCCCCAGCCCCTCTCCCGCGGTGCGGGAGAGGGGAGAAAAACCACAGGTATTTCGTCCGCCATCGGTTTTCTCCCCTCTCCCGCCATGCGGGAGAGGGGCCGGGGTGAGGCCCCAGCGCCTGCAAACCACTCACCCGCCCGGCACCCCCACACCCTGCCACCCCCACCACAAACACCCGCTCCCCCTCCCCCGCCCGCACCGTCGCGTGCCCCGTAAACGCGCCAAACGCCGGCAGGATCATCCCCCGCTGACCCACCACGAAGCACGGCAGCCGCAGCGCATCTGACCCCCTGCCGCGCAGCACGCAGGCCGGATGCAGATGCCCGGCCAGCACGTAGCCCTCGGGCCGCGCGCCCGGTTCGTGGCATAGCGCGAACGGCGGCATCACCAGCGGTTCGGTCACCACTTCAAAACCCAACTCGCGCGGCGGATCGCCCGCGTGCGTATCGTGATTGCCGCGCACCAGCGTGCAGCGCACGCGGGACGGCATGGCGCGGCGCCAGTCGTGCAGGGCCAGCAGCACCGCCGCCGTGCGGGCGGCCCTCGCATGCAGGAAATCGCCCAGGAACAACAGGTCGCGCGCCGGGTAGCGTCGCGCCAGGTCGAGCAGGCGCGCCAGGTTGTCGGCCGTGGTGCCATGCGGCACGGGCTGGCCCAGGGCGCGGAACGCGGCGGCCTTGCCGATATGGACGTCAGCCACCATCAGCGTGGCGGCGGCAGGCCACCAGACCGCGTGCTCGGGCAGCAGCCACAGTGTCTCGCCGGCCAGTTCGATCAGCTGTGCGCCTGCCTGGTCCGGCGTCATAGCAATGGCAACGGCTTCGACGGCTTGCGCGGCCGCCGTGGCTTGCGCGGCCCGGCCGGACCCGCGTGGTCGGCCATGCCGAAGCGCGCCAGTTCGGCCACGCGCGCCGCATCCTGCGCGGGCGGGTTGTCGTGCATCGGGCCTCGGTAGCCGTCGTTGTTGCCGCTATCGGGCTGGGCGGCCGCCTGTTCCAGCTCGGCCAGCATTCGCGCGATGCGGTCGGCCAGCTTCTCCGTGCTGAGCTTTTCCCGCAGGAATTCCACGATCAGCGGAAAGGACAGCGGCGATGGCCGCTGCAACGTGCGCAGGTCGAGCCGCAGCGCCGCCATCCGCTGCAGCGTATCGGCCAGCCGGTGGGCGTCCAGTTCCTGCATTAACACCTCGCGCTCGGCCTGCCCGATCAGCAGGTTACCGGGGTCGTGCTTGCGGAAGACTTCATAAAACAGGCTTGACGATGCCTGCAGCTGCCGCGCGCTGTGGTGCGCGCCCGGGTAGCCCTGGAAGATCAGCCCGGCCACCCGCGCGATTTCCCGGAAGCGCCGCAGCGACAGTTCACCGGCGTTCAGGCTGCCCAGCACATCGGCGGCCAGGTCGCGCTGGCGCTCGTCGGCCAGCACCTGCGGCAACCACAGCGCCCAGTCCACCGGAGCGGACGCCAGCAGTTCCAGCCCGTAGTCGTTGACGGCCACCGAGAACGTGGCCGGCACCTTCTGGCCCAGCCGCCACGCCAGCAGGCTGCCCAGCCCCAGATGCACCGAGCGCCCCGCGAACGGATACAGGAACAGGTGCCAGCCTTCGCGCGAATGCAGGCTCTCGGCCAGCAGCGTCTGCGGCGAAGGCAGCGCCGACCAGCGCGCCTGCAGCGCCACGATCGGCGCGATCAGCGGCAGTTCCGGCGTGGCGGCGGGGTCCAGCTGCCCGGCCTGCACGGCGTCGAGCGTGGCCACTACGGCTTCGGCAAGTTCGGTCGACAGCGGCATCTTGCCGCCGTTCCAGCGCGGCACGGACGGACGCTTGCCCGTGGCGCGCCGCACGTAGGCCGTCATCTCCTGCACGCGCACCAGTTCCAGCAGGCGCCCGCCGAACAGGAAGCAGTCGCCCGGCGCCAGGCGCGCGATAAATCCCTCCTCCACCGTGCCCAGCGACGCCCCACCGCTGCCGGCGCGCGTCCAGAATCGCACCTGCATCGACGCATCGCTGACGATGGTGCCGACGCTCATGCGATGGCGGCGGGCCAGCCGTGCGTCGGGCACGCGCCAGACGCCGGCGTCGTCGGGCATCGCGCGCCGGTAGTCGGGATAGGCCGACAGCGTGGGCCCGCCCTGCCGCACGAAATCCAGGCACCAGCGCCATTCGTCGTCGGTCAGGTTGCGATAGGCCCAGGCCTGGCGCACCTCGGCCAGCAGTTCGTCGGGCCGGAAGCCGCCGCCCAGCGCCACCGTCACCAGATGCTGGGCCAGCACGTCGAGCGGCTTGTCGGGCGATTCGCGGGCCTCGATGCGGCCGGCCTGGATTGCCAGCCGCGCCGCCACCGATTCCACCAGTTCCAGGCTGTGCGTGGGCACCACGGTCACGCGCGACGCGCGGCCCGGCGCGTGGCCCGAGCGCCCCGCCCGCTGCAGCAGCCGCGCCACGCCCTTGGGCGAGCCGATCTGCAGCACGCGCTCCACGGGCAGGAAATCCACGCCCAGGTCCAGGCTGGACGTGCAGACCACGGCCCGCAGCGCGCCATTCTTGAGATTCACTTCTACCCATTCGCGCACGGCGCGGTCCAGCGAGCCGTGATGCAGTGCGATCTGCCCGGCCCAGTCCGGCCGGGCATCGAGCATGGCCTGGTACCAGATCTCGGCCTGCGAGCGTGTGTTGAGGAACACCAGCGTCGTGCTGCTGGTCTCCAGCTCGCGCAGCACGTGCGGCAGCATCGACAGGCCCAGGTGACCGGCCCACGGAAAGCGCCCGGCGGCGTCGGGCAGCAGCGTATCTACGATCAGCGTCTTGGGCGTGTGCCCGTGCACCAGCACGCGGCGCTTCTTCGGCACGCCGGCCAGCAGCACGTCGCGCGCATGGTCCAGGTTGCCCAGCGTGGCCGACAGCCCCCAGACGCACAGCTTCGGCTGCCACTGGTGCAGCCGGGCCAGCGCCAGTTGCACCTGCACGCCGCGCTTGCTGCCGATCAGCTCGTGCCATTCGTCGACGACGACCAGCCGCACGCGGCCCAAGGCTTCGCGGGCATCGGCCCGGGTCAGCAGCAGCGACAGGCTTTCCGGCGTGGTGACCAGCGCGGTTGGCAGGCGGCGGGCCTGCGCGGCGCGCTCGGTGCTGCCGGTGTCGCCGGTGCGCAGCGCGACGGTCCAGTCCAGCCCCAGTTCGGCCAGCGGCGCCTGCAGCGCGCGCGTGGTATCGGCGGCCAGCGCCCGCATCGGCGTGAGCCACAGCACGGTCAGCGGCGGCGGCGGCGCGCCGGCCCGCACCGGGGGCACCGCGTATGCCAGCAAGGCCCCAAGCCAGGCCGCGTAGGTCTTGCCGGTGCCCGTGGTGGCGTGCAACAGGCCGCTCTTGCCCTCGCCGATGGCTTGCCAGACCGCGCGCTGGAAATCGAACGGCTGCCAGTGCCGGGCCGCGAACAGCGCCGGCAGCGATTCGGCCACGGGCGGCGCCTGGACGAACGGGGCGGATTCGCTGGCGCTCATGCGGCGTCCCGGGCCGGTGCCGCCGGCAGCATGGCTTCGAGGGTGTCCAGCGTATCGGCCTCTTCCACCGGCTTGTCGGTGCGCCAGCGCAGCATGCGCGGAAAGCGCACTGCGATGCCGCTCTTGTGGCGCCCGCTGCGGCCGATGCCCTCGAAGCCCAGTTCGAATACCTGCGTTGGCGTGACGCTGCGCACCGGGCCGAACTGTTCCACTGTGGTACGCCGCACGATGGCGTCGACGGCGCGCATTTCCTCGTCGGTCAGGCCCGAATAGGCCTTGGCGAACGGCACCAGCGCGCGGTCCGGCGTGCCGGGCGGTGCATTCCAGACCGCGAACGTGAAATCGGTATAGAGGCTGGCGCGGCGCCCGTGGCCACGCTGGGCGTACACCAGCACGGCGTCGACCGTGTACGGGTCGATCTTCCACTTCCACCAGATGCCCACGTCGCGCGTGCGCCCCGCCCCGTAGGCGGCGTCGGCGGCCTTGAGCATGAAGCCTTCCACGCCCAGCGCGCGCGAGGTGTCGCGCAGCCGGGCGAAGTGCGGCCAGTCGTCGGCCTGCACCAGCGGACTCAGTTCCAGCGCAGGATGGACGTGCTCGGCCACCACGCGGGCCAGCTGGGCGCGGCGCTCGGCCTGCGGGCGGCCGCGCCAGTCCTGCCCCTGCCATTCCAGCAGGTCATACGCCATCAAGATCGCCGGCGCGTCGCGCAGCAGCTTGGCGCCCACCGTCTTGCGGCCGATGCGCTGCTGCAGCAAGGCAAACGGCTGCACGCGGCCGTCGATCCAGACGATGATCTCGCCATCGAGCACGGTGCCGTCCGGCAGCCGCTGCGCGACCTCGGCCAGTTCGGGAAAACGGTCGGTGATCAGTTCCTCGCCGCGCGACCAGAGCCACGCCTGGCCTTCGCGGCGTACCAGCTGCGCGCGGATGCCGTCCCACTTCCATTCCACCTGCCAGCGTGCCGGATCGCCCAGGACGGTGCCGAACTCGTCCACCGGCGCCTGCAGCGGGTGGGCCAGGAAGAATGGATAGGGCTGGCCGCCGCGCGACAGCGTGGTGCCGGCTTCATCCTCGGGGGCGATCAGGGCCAGGAAGCGCTCCGGCGTCGGCAGCGCCTTGATATCGGTATAGCCGACCAGGCGCTCGGCCACGCGTTTTGGATCGATGCCGGCCACCTCGCCCAGCGCCCGCGTCACCAGCAGCTTCGACACCCCGACGCGGAAGCTGCTGGTGATGAGCTTGAACAGCACCAGCCGGCCGCGCGCATCGAGCGGGCGCCACAGGGCATCCAGCGCGTCGGGCAGCGCCTCGGGCTGGTTGCGGGCCAGGTCGCGCAGCGGCAGCACGCGCTGTTCGACCCACTCGGCCAGGCCGGCCGTGTCCACGTGATCGGCGTCGGGCAGCAGCAAGGCGATGGTTTCGGCCAGGTCGCCCACGGCCTGGTAGCTTTCCTCGAACAGCCATTCGGGCAACCCCGCCGCGCGCTGCGCCAGCCCGCGCAGCGCGGCCACCGGCACAACCTGGCGCGGCTTGCCGCCCGATAAAAGTAGACCGCCCAGGCCGCATCGGCGGGGGCGGCGCTGCGGAAATAGCGCGCCAGCGCCGCCAGCTTGGCCTTGCTCGACGTGGTGCCGTCGAGTTCGCTGTAGAGGTCGGCGAATGCCTTCATGCCGATGCTTCTCCGGCGGGGGCGTCCGGGACAGCTTCTGCCGCGGCCCCGGTGGCGTCGTCGTCATCGCCGAACTCGGTGCGGAAGCCCTGTGCGTGCAGGCCCTGCTCGCACAGGTAGCGCACCATCACGGGCACGTTGCCATGGGTGACGATCACCCGTTCGGCGCCCGTGGCGGCGATGGCCGACAGCAGCCCGGGCCAGTCGGCGTGGTCGGACAGCGCGAAGCCCCGGTCCACGCCGCGCCGGCGGCGCGTGCCGCGCAGCTGCATCCAGCCGCTGGCGAATGCATCGGACGCATCGCCAAAGCGCCGCAGCCACGTGGAGCGCTGCGCCGACGGCGGCGCCACCACCAGCGCCCGGCGCAGGGCCGGGCTGCGCGCGGGCAGGTCTGCCGTGGTCATGGTGGGCGGCAGGGCCACGCCGGCTTCCATATAGGCATGGTTCAGCGACGTCATGGCGCCATGGGCGACAATCGGGCCGGGCATCGCCAGATCGGCGCCGGCGTGCCGCATCAGCCCGTTCAGGATGCGCTGGGCCTTGCCGAACGCGTAGCAATACAGCACGCTGGCCCGGCCCGCCGCCGCGTTGTCCTGCCACCAGCCGAAGATTTCCGCCATCAGGTCGGATTCGCGCGGCCAGCGGTAGATCGGCAGGCCAAACGTGCTTTCCGTGATGAAGGTATCGCAGCGCACCGGCTCGAACGGCACGCAGGTGCCTTCCGGTTCCACCTTGTAGTCGCCCGACGCCACCCAGACCTGGCCGCCATGCTCCAGCCGCACCTGGGCGGACCCGAGCACGTGGCCGGCCGGATGCAGGCTCAGCGTCACACCGTGGTGCGTGATGCGCTCGCCATAGGGCAGCGTATCGAGCGTGATCCCCGGCAGCCGCGCCAGCAGCACGCCACGGCCGGGCTCGGCGCACAGGTACTGGCCGTTGCCGGGCCGGGCGTGGTCCGCGTGGGCGTGCGTGATGATGGCCCGCGCCACGGGTCGCCAGGGGTCTATATAGAAATCGCCGGGCGGGCAGTACAGCCCTTGCGGCGTTGCCACGATCAGGTCCGATGCCATGTGCGTCCCGACAATCATCCACCACCCATCCAGCCATCCAGCCATCCCGGGAATCAGCCCGGCGCGCCCTCCTGGCGGGAGCCGCCACCGTGCTGGGCCCGGTCTGCCTTGGCCTGGCCACGAATATTGAGCACCGCCAGCGCGAACTGCAGCACCACCAGCGCCCATGCGTCGGTATGCCATCCCCAGCCCACCCACATGGCGTTGCTGAACAGGAAGCACCAGAATCCGGCCTTGCGGCGGCCTGGCGATTCGCTGCCCACCAGCCAGGTTGCCAGCACCGTTACCGCCATCGCAGGCCATTGCAGCGCATCAAGCCAGTCCACGGTCACCTCCGTCATCCGATGCTCCAGACTAGGCCGGGGCGCAGCGTGCCGTCAGCCGGAGCGGTCCCGTTCGCGTGTCGGCGTATTCTCACAGGCGTGCCCTTTCCCGGCTTGCGGCGGCCGCTGGCTTCGTATTTTTCCGATATGCCGATTTTGGTTGTGCCGTCAATCAGCCGGACGCCGATAGTGTGAACTATCAATCTCTCCTAGAATGGTCTGATTCACCTGACTGCCGGCCCCTGCCCTTCGCCGGCCATCCCAACCCCATCATAGCGACGCCCATGCGCACCGAAAACCAGCGACTTGCCGACCTCCTGCGCGACGAGCGCGAAACCCTCCTGAGCGGCTGGACGGCGGAATACCGCAACTATGCCGAGGGTCGCGGCCTGACGCAGAACGTCACGTCCGAACAGACGGCCATCCTGCAAAGCCTGGAAGCGGGCCTGCGCGCCGACGGCGACGCCGCCAACTTCCACAGCGGCCCGTGGGGCGCGCTGCGCGAGGCGCTGTCGCACCTGTCCCGCAACCGGGCGGCCCAGGGCGAGACCGCAGAAGTCACCAGCGGCTTCGTGCTGGCGCTCAAACGCCCCATTTTCGACGCGCTGCAGCGCCAGACCGGCGGCGTGGAAGGCCAGATCGACGTGATCTGGACCACGTCGGCCATCGTCGACCGCATGGCCCAGTGGACCGTTTCCACCTACCAGAAGACGCGCGAGGAAATCATCGTGCGCCAGCAGAACGAACTGCTGGAGCTGTCCACGCCGGTCATCAAGCTGTGGGATGGCGTGCTGGCGGTGCCCCTGATCGGCACGCTGGACAGCAGCCGCGCGCAGACGGTGATGGAATCGCTGCTCGAACGCCTGGTGGAAACCGGCTCCGAGCTGGCCATCATCGACATCACAGGCGTGCCGACCGTGGACACGCTGGTGGCGCAGCACCTGATGAAGACCGTGACGGCCATCCGCCTGATGGGGGCCGAAAGCATCATCAGCGGCATCCGTCCGCAGATCGCGCAGACCATCGTGCACCTGGGTATCGACCTGCAGGGCATCGTCACCAAGTCGACGCTGGCCGACGCGCTGGCCACGGCCATGCGCATGACGGGGCACACGGTGTCCCGCAACGGCAACTGAACCGGGCGACCCAGTCATGGAACGGATTCCAATCCTGAGGATGGGCAAGCACCTGCTTGTCACCATCCAGATCGACATGCAGGACCAGACCGCGCTGCAGCTGCAGGAAGACCTGGCGACGATGGTCGAGAAAACCGGCGCGCATGGCGTGCTGATCGACGTCTCGGCGCTGGAAATGGTCGATTCGTTCATCGGCCGCATGCTGGTCAGCATCTCGGACATCAGCCGCATCCTGGGCGCCACCACGGTGGTGGTGGGCATCCGGCCGGCCGTGGCCATCACGCTGGTGGAGCTTGGGCTGTCGCTGGGCGGGGTGAAGACCGCGCTGAACGTGGAACGCGGCATGGCGATGCTCGACGCCACGCGGGTGGCCTGACGTGGCGACCGAACTGGCCCCGACGGGCAGCGCGCCGATCCAGGACGAGCGCGACATCGTGCAGGCACGCGCCCTGGTGCGCACATTGACGGCCCAGCTGAAGTTCTCGCTGGTGGAGCAGACTAAGATGATTACGGCGGCCAGCGAACTGGCCCGCAACACGATGGTCTACGGCGGCGGCGGCGAAATGCGCTGGGAACTGCTGAGCGACGGCCTGCGGCGCGGGCTGCTGCTGCACTTCGAGGACCACGGTCCGGGCATCCCGGACGTCGAGCAGGCGCTGGTCGACGGCTGGACTTCCGGCAGCGGCCTGGGCATGGGCCTGTCCGGCACCCGCCGCCTGGTGAACGAGTTCCAGATACGCACCCAAGTTGGCGAGGGAACCTGTGTCAGCATCACTCGGTGGAAGTAGGAACCACGGCCCGCATCATGCGGTGCCGATGGGCGATCCCAGCCGCGTGGGCGAGGCGCGGCGCCATGCGGCCGCCATGTCGTCACGGCTGGGATTCGACGCCATCCAGTCCGGCCGCCTGGCGGTAGCCGTCAACGAACTGGGCAACAATCTCATCCGCCACGCCACCGGCGGCCGGCTGCTGCTGGCCGCCCGCGAGGTGGCTGGCTCCCTGGCCATCGAACTGCTGTCGATCGACGACGGCCCCGGCATGGCCGACCTGCAGGCCTGCCTGCGTGACGGCTATTCGACGGCCGGCAGCGCCGGCGAGGGGCTGGGCGCGGTCAGCCGGCTGGCCGACGATTTCGACATCCATACCCAGCCGGGCCACGGTACGCTGATCCTGGCGCGCTTCTACCGGGAGCGCGATGTGGCCGGCAAGCCGCGCCGGCCCAACGGCGGATTTGCGGTGGGCGCGGTATGCCTGGCGGCGCCCGGCGAGCACGTCAGCGGCGATGGCTGGGGCGTGGCCTTGCAGGCGCAGCGTGCCGACGTGGTGGTGGTGGACGGCCTGGGCCATGGACCCGATGCCGCCGAGGCGGCCGCGGCCGCGCTGACCGTGTTCGATCCGCTGCACGGCGGCGCCCCCGGCAATTTCGTGGAGCGCGCCCACCAGGCGCTGCGCGGCACGCGGGGGCGGCCATCGGCGCGTACCGGATGGACCGCGAGACCGGGCGCATCCGCTTTGCCGGCGCAGGCAATATCCTGGGCCGCGTGATCTCGGGCATTGGCGACCGCACGCTGGTCAGCCAGAGTGGCACGGCCGGCGTGCAGGTGCGCACGGTGCAGGAACAGGAGATGGACTGGCCCGCGCATGCGCTGGTGATCCTGCATTCGGACGGCATCCAGTCGCGCTGGCAGTTCGACGACGCAACCGTGCTGCAACGTGATCCGGCCATCGTGGCCGCCTTCGTCATTTGGAAATTCAGCCGTGGACGCGACGACGCCACCGTGGTGGTGATACGCCGCGCGGAGAACCAGACATGAATGCCCCGGACGCCCTGCCCGACGACGTGGCCGCGTTGCGCGCCGCCCTGGAATCCCGTACCGAGGAAGTGGAAGCGCTGCGCGCCGAGATCGAGGAAACCAACCGCGGCGTGGTGGCACTGTATTCCGAACTGGACATGCAGGCCGAGCAGCTGCGGCAGGCCACCGAGCTGAAAAGCCGCTTCCTGGCCTACATGAGCCACGAGTTCCGCACGCCGATCGTGGCGATCCAGAGCATCACGCGGCTGCTGATGGACCGCGTGGACGGCCCGCTGACGCCCGAGCAGGAAAAGCAGGTCGGCTTCGTGCGCGACACGGCCGCCGAGTTTTCCGAGATGGTCAACGACCTGCTGGACCTGGCGCGCCTGGAAGCCGGCCGGGTCGAGGTGTCGCCGGCCTGGTTCGACATGGTGGCGATGTTCGACGCGCTGCGCGGCATGTTCAAGCCCGTGCTGACCAACCCCGAGGTGTCGCTGATCTTCGAGGAACCGCACGACGTGCAGAAGCTGTTCAGCGACGACCGCAAGGTGTCGCATATCCTGCGCAACTACATCTCCAACGCGCTGAAGTTCACCCCCAGCGGCGAGGTGCGCGTGTCGGCCACCTGCGGCTCGCCGGACACCATCACGTTCTCGGTGCGCGATACCGGCATCGGCATCCCGCCCGATTCGCACGGCGAGGTCTTCCAGGACTTCGTGCAGATCGATTCGCCGCTGCAGCGGCGCTACCGCGGCTCGGGACTGGGCCTGGCGCTGTCCAAGCGGCTGGCCGAGTTGCTGGGCGGTCATGTCGGCTTCGAAAGCGAAGTGGGCGTGGGATCGCGCTTCTACGTGACGCTGCCGACCACGCTGCCCAATGTGCAGCTGCCGTTGCCACCGCGGCGGCCGGCGGCCACGCCCGCCTCCGGAGACGACCATGCCGGATGAAATCCGCAGCGTCCCCCAGCCTGCCGCCCCGAACCCGCTGGTGCTGGTGGTGGACGACAACCCGGTCACGCGCTACGCCACCGTCCGGGTGCTGACGGCCGCGGGGTACCGGACCGTTGAAGCCGAGAGCGGCCAGGAGGCCTTGCAGCTGGCCGACACCAGCGTGTCGGCGGTGGTGCTGGACGTCAACCTGCCCGATATCGACGGGTTCCAGGTCTGCCGCACGCTGCGCGGCCGTCCCCAGACCGCCACCGTGCCGGTGGTACACCTGTCGGCGACCTATGTGGCCGACTACGACAAGGTGCGTGGCCTGGATGCCGGCGCCAGCGCCTACCTGGTCCACCCCGCCGAACCGGGCGTGCTGGTGGCCACGATTGCGTCGCTGCTGCGCGCCAGCGCGGCAGAGCGCTCGATGCGCGAGAGCGAGGCCCGCTTCCGCGCGATCTACCACCAGGCCATCGGCGGCATCTGCACGCTGGACCTGGCCGGCCGCTTCGTCGACGTGAATCCGGCCATGGTGGAGCTGCTCAAGCGCACCGAGGAAGAACTGGTGGGCCAGCCCGTGGCCGCCTTCGCCCCGCCCGAGTACCGCGACCAGGTGGCCGAGGCCACCGGCCAGGCACAGGTGCACGGCTGGCAGGGTACGTTTCCGCTGCAGGATGCGCATGGCGAGACCATGCACCTGGAGTGGAGCATCTCGGCCGTGCTGGAGACGGGCGTCAAGGTAGTGGTGGTGTCGAACATCACCGACCACATCAACCTGGAACGCCAGCGCGCGCAGCTGATCGAGCGCGAGCAGGCCGCGCGTGCGGCCGTGGAGCGGCTGAACCGGATGAAGGACGACTTCATCGCGATCCTGTCGCATGAACTGCGCAACCCGCTGAACGTGATTTCGGTGTGGACCCACGTGCTGGCGCGGCATATCGAGACCGAGGAAGGCCGGCGCGGGCTGGCGGCCGTGGAGCGCAACGTCGCCATCCAGCGCCGGCTGGTGGCCGACCTGGTCGACGTGTCGATGCTCAACGTCGGCAAGATGAAGCTGGAACGCGAGCGCGCCAACGTGGCCGAGGTGGTGCGCGGCGCGCTGGATACGATGCAGGCGCAGGCCGCCGAGCGGCAGGTCAAGCTGGAACTGCATCTGGCGCCGGCCATGGCCGAGTCGGCCTGGCTCGATGCCGCGCGCTTCCAGCAGATCCTGTGGAACCTGGTGTCGAACGCCATCAAGTTCTCGCCCGAGGAAGGCGTGGTGCAGATCAATGTGTCGTCCGACACCGACTACCTGCATGTGCGCGTGGTCGACAACGGGCGTGGCATCCCGGCCGAATTCGTGCCGCTGCTGTTCGACCGCTTCACCCAGAGCGAGGACGCCAACCGCCGCAAGCATGGCGGCCTGGGGCTGGGGCTGGCCATCGTCAAGCACCTGTCGGAGATGCACGGCGGCACGGTGCAGGCGTTCAGCGCCGGCGAAGGGCTGGGCGCGACCTTCGAGGTGGTCATTCCGCTGGCCGAACCGGGCGCACCGGAGGCCCCGCCAGCGGGCCTGCCGGTGCCGGCGCTGCAGCAGACGGTGCCCCTGACAGCGCTGGACGTGCTGGTGGTGGAAGACGACGCCGATGCGGCCGCCGCGCTGTCCGCGATCCTGACGGACTACGGCGCACGGGTGCGCACGGCGCGCGATTGCGAGGAAGCGCTCAATGAATTGACGCGGGTCGCTCCCGACCTGGTCATCAGCGATATCGGCCTGCCGGGCCGCGACGGTAACGACCTGATCCGCGAGATCCGCGTGCGCGAGGCCGTGGAAGCACTGCAGCGCGTGCCCGCCGTGGCCCTGACCGCGTTCACGCGCCAGCAGGACCGCCGCGCCGCCATCGAATCGGGCTTCGACGCGGTCTGCGGCAAGCCGCTACGGTTGCAGGAACTGATGGACGCGATCGAGACGGCGATGGCGCCAGCGTAGGCGACCCGCGCCAGGCGCCCGCCCTGGCACGGCTTCAGGCCAATGCATGCAGCGGCAACGGCATCGCCGTGCGCCGTCCGCCGGCCCCGGGCAGGCCCGCCGGCGCCTGGAGCTGGTCGAGCTGCCGCGCCAGGGCCTGGGTGGCGCCCTGCAGATTGTCCAGGACGAGCTGGTCTTCATGCGGGTCCAGCCCGCATGCCCTGAGCTGTGCAACGACGGCCTGCTGCTTGGCAACCCTGGTCTGCAGATACGTGACGTACTGCTCCAGCATCACCGCGTCGCGTAAGGCATTGCGTACCATCGCGATCTCCTGATCTGTTTCCGGCTCACCTCATGGTGTGAGCCATCCCCTCTGACGCGCCACAGATTGACGGAAGTTGAGCCGTGCGTGTGTGTGCGAAAAGTGCCCAATACGGACATCTTCGGTCACACGTTCGTTGCATTAGATTGCCTCGTGCCCGGACACATCCCGGTTACGGGCATTTCTGACGCCGCGCCTTCCCTGGTCGCGGCGTTTTTTTTGGCAGGAGCGGCGGTCTCAGACCACCCCGTCCCGCTTCAGCCCTTCGATGTCGTCGGCGGTCAGCCCCACCTCGCCGAAAACCTCGACATTGTGTTCCCCCACGCCCGGCCCGCTGCGCGCGGGGCGGGCGCGTGCCCGGAAAACCTTGGCACCACGCAGGGTGCCGGGATCGTGCCCAGGTCGGGGTCGGGCAGCCGGACGATGGCCTGGCGGGCCTGGAAGTGCGGATCGTCGACGATATCGGCAATCGAGAAGATCTTGCTGAACGGAATCTCATGCGCCGCCAGCGCCTGCGCCACCTCGGCGTAGGCATGTGCGGCGAACCAGCCGGCAATGGCGGCGTCGAGGGTGTCCAGGTGCCGCACGCGCGACGGGTTGGTGGCAAAGCGCGCGTCGTCGGCCAGGTCAGGCTGGCCGATGGCCTGGCACAGCCGGCGGAAGATCGGCCCCGACGAGGCCACCAGCGACACCCATTGCCCGTCCGCCGTCGCGTACATGTTCGATGGCGCGGTGTAGGTGGCCCGGTTGCCGGCGCGCTGGCGCACCTGCCCCAGTTGCTCATGTTCGACGGCCAGCGGCTCCAGCACCCGGAACAGCGCCTCGGTGGCCGCCAGGTCGATCTCCTGGCCCGGCATGGCGTCGTTGCCCGGGCGGCGGCGCTCGGCCATGGCGCTGGCGATGGCAAACGCGCCAAACAGGCCGGCCACCATGTCGCCCATCGGGAAATTCATATGCAGCGGCGCGCCGCCCGGTTCGCCGGTCAGGTTCGTAAAGCCGCTCATCGCCTCGAAAATCCGCGCAAACCCGGCGCGCTGCGCGTACGGGCCGGTCTGGCCGAAGCCGGTCAGGCGCAGCACGGTCAACCGGGGATTGGCCCGGTGCAGCGTGGCCAGGTCCAGGCCCCAGCGGTCGAGCGTGCCAGTGCGGAAGTTCTCGACCAGCACGTCGAACTCCGGCAGCAGCTTCAGGAACAGCTCACGCCCGGCCGGCTTGCGCACATCCAGCGTGATGCCCCGCTTGCCCCGGTTGGTAACCTTCCAGTACAGCGCCAGGTCACCCTTGACCGGGGCCAGGCCGCGTAGCGGATCGCTGCCGTCGGGCAGTTCGAGCTTGACCACCTCGGCGCCCATGTCGGCGCAGAGCGTGCTGGAAAACGGCGCGGCCAGCACCGTGGCCATGTCGAGGATGCGGATGCCGGCCAGCGGGCCGGACGCTTGTGGCGTGGAGGCGTGCGTCATCGATCAGTCCAGCGTGGTATGCGTGGATTTCACCAGCGCGGCCCACCACGCGGTGTCGGCCTTGATCTGCTGCGCGAACTGTTCCGGCGTATTGCCCACCGGCTCGGCGCCCTGCTCGATCAGCCGCTTGCGGATCTCGGGCCGTGCCAGCACCTTGACCATGGCCTGGTTCAGGCGGTCGACGATCGGGCGCGGCGTTTGGGCCGGCACCATCAGGCCCTTCCAGGCCGTCACCACGTAGCCCTTGAGCCCGGCTTCCTCGGCCGTGGGCACATCGGTCGCCCCCGAAGCACGTTTCTCGCTGGTCACCGCCAGCGCGCGCAGCTTGCCCGACTGTACGTGCGGCCAGATGGCTGGCATGTTGTCGATCATCAGCGTGATATGGCCGGCGATCAGGTCGGCCACGGCCGGGCCGCTGCCCTTGTAGGGTACGTGCTGCATCTTCAGGCCGGCGGTCTGGTTCAGCAGTTCACCAGCCAGTTGCGCCGGACTGCCGTTGCCGGGCGAGCCAAACGTGACCTGGGTCGGATGGGCCTTGGCGTAGGCGATGAATTCCTTGACGTTCTTGACCGGCAGCGACGCGTTGACGGCCATCATGTTGTGGTCGCGCGCGATCATCGTCACGGCCGCCAGGTCGCGGGCAGGCTCGTAGCTCATCTTCGCGTACAGGCTCGGGTTGATGGCGATCTGGCCCGCGGCGGCCATCAGCAGCGTGTAGCCATCCGGTGCCGCCTTGGCCACGATATCGCCGCCGATATTGCCGCCTGCGCCGGGACGGTTGTCGACGATCACGGTCTGGCCCAGTTCCTCGCGCAGCGGCTCGGAAATCAGCCGCGCCACGATATCGGTGGACCCGCCCGGCGCAAACGGCACCACCAGCCGGATGACCTTGCTCGGATATTTGGCATCGGCGTCGGCCGCGTGGGCCGGGGTCAGCGGAATCAACGCCATGCCGCACAGCAGGCCGGCGGCGCTCAGGATGGGCTTGAACATGCTTGTCTCCGTCTTTGCTTGTCGTCGCGGCCGCTCAGCGGCTGCCGGCCTGCGCGAAGGTGCGCTTGGCGATATTGAGCTGGTGGATCTGGCTGGTGCCTTCGTACAGCCGGAACAGGCGCACGTCGCGGTAGAAGCGCTCGATGCCGTAGTCGGCAATGTAACCGTAGCCGCCAAACAGCTGCACGCAGCGGTCGGCAACGCGCCCGCACATCTCGGACGCAAAGTACTTGCAGATCGACGCCTCCATGGTCACGTCCTGGCCGTCGTCGCGCTTGCGGGCCGTATCCAGGATCAGCGCGCGGGCCGCGTGGATCTCGGTCTGGCAGTCGGCGATCATGGCCTGCACCAGCTGGAAATCGGCCAGCAGCTGGCCGAACTGCTTGCGCTCGGTCACAAAGCGCACGGCGTCGTCGAGCATGCGGATGGCCGGGCCGGTGCACAGTGCGGCCAGGTGGATGCGCTGCTTGTTCAGCACCTTCATCGCCGTTTTGAAGCCCTGGCCTTCCTCGCCGCCGATCAGGTTGGCGGCCGGCACGCGGCAATCGTTGAAATAGACCTCGGACACCGGCGATCCGGCCTGGCCCATCTTCTGGTACGGCTGCCCGGTGCCCAGCCCCGGCGTGTTGCGCGGCACGATGAATGCCGAAATGCCGCCCGCGCCGGGCTTGTCGGGATCGGTACGCGCCATCACCGTGAACACGCCAGCAATCGGCGCATTGGTGATGAAGCACTTGGTGCCGTTCAGGATGTAGTGGTCGCCATCGCGCACGGCCGTGGTCTTGAGCGCCGTGGCGTCGGAACCCGCGTCGGGCTCGGTCAGCGCGAACGAGCCGGTCAGCTCGCCGCTGGCCAGCAGCGGCAGGTAGCGCGCCTTCTGCTCGGCCGTGCCATCGGCCACCAGGGCCTCGGAGCCGATGCCGGTATTGGTTCCCACGCGGGCCCGGAACGCCACCGAGCACTGCGACAGTTCCATGGCCGCCAGCACCAGTTCCTCGGTGGTCATGCCGGCGCCGCCGTATTCCTCGGGAATCGAATACCCGAACATGCCCTGCGCGGCCATGGCGTCGACCAGGTCTTCGGGAACCAGGTCGAGCGCGGCCACCTCGGCCTCGCGCGGCACCAGCCGCTCGCGTACGAACCGGCGCAGCGAATGCAGGAACGGCTGGAATACGTCGGGATCACGAATCATTGTCTCGCTCCATCGAACTGGTCTTTTGTGATGGCACCAAGCGTACGCCGGGCTTCGATATGCCGGCACAGTTGTTTCGCTATCTTGAACGTCAGCCCGCCCAGCGCCATACTGGCTTCGGTAGGATGACAACCGATGCCCGCGCCCAAATCTCCCCTCCACCACCCCGATCCGGCCTTCGCCACCACGCTGGCGCACGGCCTGGCGCTGCTGCAGTGCTTTCGGGTGGGCGAAACGGTGCTCAGCAACAAGGAACTGGCCGAGCGCACGGGGCTGTCCAAGGCCACCATCAGCCGGCTGACCTACACGCTGGCCGTGCGCGGCCTGCTGCTCTACGACTCACGCCTACGCCGCTACCGGCTGGGGTCGACGGCGCTTTCCCTGGGATATCCGCTGCTGGCCAGCCTGCGCGTGCGGCAGGTGGCGCGGCCACTGATGAAGGCGCTGGCCGACCGCATGGGCGGGTCGGTGTCGCTGGGGCTGCGCGACCGCCTGCGCATGGTCTATGTGGAAACCAGCCGCGGCCACGATGCCATCGCATTTCGTCCAGATATCGGCGCGTCGCTGCCCATGCTGGCTTCGGCCATCGGCCGGGCCTGGCTGGCGCAGGCGCCCGCCGACTTGCGCGCGGCGGTGCTGGATGGCCTGCGCGACGCCGAGCCCGATGACTGGCATCGTCACGCCGACGCCATCCCGGCGGCCATCGCCGACCTGGCCACGCTCGGCTTTACGCGATCGGCCGGCGACTGGCTACCCGATGTCCACGCGGTGGCCGTGCCGATGCGACACCCCATCGACGGCGAGACGCTGGTCTTCAACTGCGGCGTGCCCGCTGCCCGCATGACCCCCGGCAAGCTCGAACGCGAGATGGGTCCGCGCCTGATCGAACTGGTGGCCGAAGTGGAGGCGCTGCTGGCATGACCGGGCACGCTCCGGGCATCCCCGGCGACGATCCGGGTGACCGCCAGTTCGCCCGGACCCTGGCCAATGGCATCGACATCCTGCTGGCCTACCGGCCCGGAGAGGCGCTGCTGGGCAACCGCGATTTCGTGCAGCGCACAGGGCTGTCGAAATCCACGGTCGCGCGGCTCACCCACACGCTGGCGGTGCTCGGCTACCTGCGCCACGAGGCGGCGCTGGGCAAGTACCGCCTCGGCGCGCCGGTGCTGGCGCCGGGCTACCCGTTGCTGGCCAGCATGCAGATCCGGCAGGTGGCACGGCCACTGATGAAGGCGCTGGCCGACGAGATCGGCGGCGCCGTGTCGCTGGGTGTTCGCGACCGTACGCAGATGATCTACGTGGAAACGGCACGTTCGACCGACAACCTGTTCGTGCCGCCCGACATCGGCGCGGCCCTGCCGATGCTGACCACCGCCATCGGCAAGGCCTGGCTTTGGCGCGTACCGGCCGACTTGCGCGATCCGGTGCTGAACCGGCTACGGCTGGCGTCGCCCGACGCCTGGCACCGCGCCGAGCCGGCCCTGGCGCAGGCGCGGATCGATCTGGAATCGGTCGGCTACTGCTCGAACCGGGCCGAATGGCGGCACGACGTATTCGGCTTCGCCGTTCCGCTATGCCGGCCGGTGGACTCCCAATGGTTCGTCGTCAATTGCGGCGTGCCGGCGCGCCCCGGCACGTTCGACGCCGTGCAGAGGCGCGTCGGGCCGCGTGGGGTGGCCCTGGCCCGCACGCTGGAAGACCTGCTGGGGTTGCGCTAGCGCAAGAGTACGAAAGCCGCCATCCGCGCGTTGTCTTGTCCGGATTGCATCACCGCCTGCTTGTGTTGGAAATCAGACAAGGACCCTGGCCGGGCCCGGGCTAAACCTTGACGGCGCAACGGCTCGCTGGGCATCATTCGCCCTTCAAATCCGTAATGCGAGTTGTTCGTATTACGGTTTACATTTCACTTACGAGCCATCGCATCATGACGTCCTGCCCGTCGCCGGCATCCAGCCAGCACGCACCCTCGCGTATCCGCCCCCTCGCCGCCTTCGCCCGCGTAGCCGTCCTGGCCGGCTTTCCGCTCTGCGGATCTGCCGCCGCCTTCGCCCAGAGCGCCCAGACCGCCCAGGCGGCGGCAGCCGACCAGGCCCTGCCGGCGGTGACCGTGACCGCGGCGCAGGACATCGAACTGGGCCCGCAACTCCAGAAGAAAGCCTCGGGCGGCGCGCTGGGCAACCGCTCGCAGCTCGATACGCCGTTTTCCACCACGGTAGTCAG
This sequence comes from Cupriavidus sp. EM10, assembly GCF_018729255.1. Classification (NCBI taxonomy): domain Bacteria; kingdom Pseudomonadati; phylum Pseudomonadota; class Betaproteobacteria; order Burkholderiales; family Burkholderiaceae; genus Cupriavidus; species Cupriavidus sp. EM10. The sequence continues at coordinate 1,567,752 of NZ_CP076060.1, read as the reverse complement.
CGGCGAAGACCTGGCCGACCGCCAGGTGACCAAGGTGGGCGACGTATTCTTCAACGACGCCTCGGTCTCGGACAACAGCAACGGCAACAACGCCTGGGCGTCGTACACCACCGTGCGCGGCCTGCAGCTTGACTGGCGCAATGCGTACAAGATCAACGGCATGCCGTTTATCGCCTACGGCATCACGCTACCCTACGAACAGCTGGACCAGGTGGAACTGCTCAAGGGCGCGTCCGGCTTCATGTACGGATTCGGCAACCCCGGCGGCACCGTCAACTACGTCACCAGGAAGCCGACCGACCAGTTCACGGCCAGCGTGGAACTGGGCTACCGGTCGTCGCACGTGTGGACCGAGCACGTCGACGTGGGCGGCCGCGCCGGCCCCGAGAACATGTTCGGCTACCGCCTGAACGTGACGCACGAAGAAGGCAAGCCGGCCAACGCCGTTGGCATCAACCGCAATTCCGTGTCGCTGGGCCTGGATGCCCGCATCACGCGCGACCTCACGTGGACCTTCGACGGCCTGTACCAGGATCGCAATACCTGGGGCGCCACGCCGTCGTTCTACCTTGGCGGCCTGACCGGCCAGATGCCTGGCGTGATCAGCGGCCGTGGCGGCCTGTACGCCGGCCCCGACACGCACTTCTACTCGAACCTGCAGGTCTACCAGACCGGCCTGCGCTACAACCTGAACCAGGACTGGACGGTCAGCTCGATCTACAGCTTCAGCAAGCAGGCGCGCAGCCGTAACGAAAGCACGTTCTTCCTGTCGAACGCGGCCGGCGACTACACCAGCTCGCGCTACGACGGCGCCGAGAACCAGCAGTTCAGCAACTGGACGACGATGGTCGAGGGCAAGTTCCGCACGGGCCCGTTCCGCCATGAACTGGTGACCGGCCTGAGCTGGCAGAAGCAGATCGACCGCTATTCCAGCAACTTCTTCAATAACGGATCGCTGGCGTCCGGCAACCTGTTTGGCCCGTACACGGGCGTGCACTACAGCGACACGGTCTTCCAGAAGTATCGCGCCGGCGACACCACCCAGAAGGCCGCGTTTGTCAGCGACACCATGCACCTGACGGACAAGTGGTCGGTCCTGGGCGGCCTGCGCGTGACCAACTACGAGCAGAACAGCTACACCGGCACCGGCTCGGGTGACACGAACTACAGCAAGAACGGCCTGCTGACGCCAACGGCGGCGATCATGTTCAAGCCGATGCCCAGCACGACGCTGTACGCCAGCTACGTCGAGTCGTTCGACGGCGGCGGCGTGGTGGCCACCAACTATTCGAACGCCGGCCAGGGCCTGACCCCGGCCAAGAGCCGCCAGTACGAAGTGGGCGCCAAGACCGACCAGGGCTTCTGGACCGGTACCGCCGCGCTGTTCCGCATCGAGCGCCGCAGCGAGTTTGCACGCGACAACGGCGTCGGATCGCTGCCGACCTTCGTCCAGGATGGCAAGTCGGTCTACCAGGGCCTGGAACTGGCGGCTTCGTCGCGTATCGGCTCGCAATGGGAAGTGGGCGGCAGCACGATGTTCCTGCACACCAGGTACACCGAGGGCGATTCCAATATCGGCAACCGCGTGGCGGGCGCCCCGAGCGTCATGCTGACCGGCCGCGTGGCCTACCGCATCCCGTTCGTGCCGGGCCTGAAGGTGGGCGTGGACGGCAAGTACACCGGCCCGATCAAGGCCGACGCCGCCAACAGCCTGAACCTGGGCGGCTACACGGTCTTCAACCTCGGCGCCACGTACAACACGCGCGTGTCCGGCAAGGACCTGACGCTGCGTGCCGCGCTGACCAACCTGACCAACAAGCGCTACTGGGGCTTCCAGTACGAAAACTACGCCCAGCCGGCCGACCCGCGCGCCATCAGCCTGAGCGCGAAGATCGCTTACTGATTGGGCGCAGCCGCGTTGGCTGGTTTGCTCCCCTCTCCCGCCATGCGGGAGAGGGGCTGGGGGTGAGGGTCAGCGGTTCAGATTGCGACATGTCATGGTGTCGACCGCTGCCCTCGTCCCCGCTCTTCATACGCGCACGACCGTGGCGCGAAACCCCCGGGGCTCCTTGCTACAATCCCGGTTTTTCCTTCCTGCCGAGCCCCCGCCATGACCACCCTTGGAACTCCCCTTTCCCCGTCCGCCACCAAAGTCATGCTGCTGGGCTCCGGCGAGCTTGGCAAGGAAGTGCTGATCGCGCTGCAGCGCCTGGGCGTGGAGACCATCGCCGTGGACCGCTACGAGAACGCACCGGGCCAGCAGGTGGCGCACCATGCGCGCACGATCACGATGAGCGATGGCGACCAGCTCAAGGCGCTGATCGAAGCCGAGCGCCCCGACCTGGTGGTGCCCGAGATCGAAGCCATCGCCACGCCGATGCTGGAGGCCCTGGAAGCCGCCGGCGTGGTCCGCGTGATCCCCACCGCCCGCGCCGCGCGCCTGACCATGGACCGCGAGGGCATCCGTCGCCTGGCCGCCGAGACGCTGGGCCTGCCCACCAGCCCGTACAAGTTCTGCGATTCGCTGGAAGAGCTGCAGGCCGCCATCGACGGCGGCATTGGCTATCCGTGCGTGGTCAAGCCGGTCATGAGCAGTTCGGGCAAGGGCCAAAGCAAAATCGACGGCCCCGAGGGCGTCAAGGCCGCGTGGGACTACGCCATGGCCGGTGGCCGTGTGAGCCACGGCCGCATCATCGTGGAAGGCTTTATCGATTTCGACTACGAAATCACGTTGCTGACGGTGCGCGCCGTCGGCGCCAATGGCCAGGTGGAGACGCAATTCTGCGAGCCCATCGGCCATGTGCAGGTGGCGGGTGACTATGTCGAAAGCTGGCAGCCGCACCCGATGCATCCCAAGGCGCTGGAAACGGCCCAGCACATCGCCCGCGCCGTGACGGCCGACCTGGGCGGCCAGGGCCTGTTCGGCGTGGAACTGTTCGTCAAGGGCGAGCAGGTCTGGTTCAGCGAAGTCAGCCCGCGTCCGCACGACACCGGCATGGTGACGATGATCACCCAGTGGCAGAACGAATTCGAACTGCATGCCCGCGCCATCCTGGGCCTGCCGGTGGACACCAGCCTGCGCGCTCCGGGTGCCAGCGCCGTGATCTACGGTGGCGTGGACGCCGAAGGCATCGTGTTTGACGGCGTGGACGAGGCGCTGCGCGTGCCGCAGACCGAACTGCGCCTGTTCGGCAAGCCCGAGTCGTTCACCAAGCGCCGCATGGGCGTGGCACTGGCCTACGGCGGCGACGTCGATACTGCCCGCGATCGCGCCAAGGAAGCCGCCAGCAAGGTCAAGCCGCGCAAGGCTTGATGGTGTTGCTCCCCTCTCCCGCACGCGGGAGAGGGGAGCCAAAACCGACCTCACACCACCCGATCCGCCCTGTCCGTCTGCGCTGCCATCGGCTCGCGCGCGCCGGGGTCGGACGCGGCCACTGCCAATGCGGCATGCGCGCCGCGTGGTGAATCCCGCAAATTGCTCAGGTCGGCGCCCGAAGGTGCCTGGTACAGCCGCAGCCCCAGTTCCGGCAGGATTGCGAACAGGTGGTCGAAGATGTCGCCCTGGATGCGTTCGTAGTCCATCCAGCCCGTGCGGGTGCTGAAGCAGTAGACCTCGATGGGGATGCCCTGCGAATCCGGCTCCATCATGCGCAGGTTCAGCAGCAGGTCGTGGTGGATATCGGGGTGCGCGCGCAGGAACGCGATGCCGTAGGCGCGGAACGTGCCCAGGTTGGTCAGCCGGCGGCGGTTCACGGGGTCGGTGTCGGCGCCCTGCAGCGCCCGGTTGGTCTGCTCCACCTCCTGTTGCTTGACCTCCAGGTAGTCGTGCAGCAGCCGGAAGCGCATCAGCGCCTTCACCTCGTCATCGTTCAGGAAACGCACCGACGTGGCGTCGATGCGCAGCGTGCGCTTGATGCGGCGCGCGCCCGATTCGAACATGTGCCGGTAGTTGCGGTAGCTCTCCGAGAACAGCTTGTAGGTCGGCACCGTGGTCACGGTGTTGTCCCAGTTCTTGACCTTGACCGTGTGCAGCGCGATATCCATCACGAAGCCGTCGGCGTTGGACTGCGGCATCTCGATCCAGTCGCCGATGCGCAGCATGTCGTTCGACGTCAGCTGCGTGCTGGCCACCAGCGACAGCAGCGTGTCCTTGAACACCAGCAGCAGCACCGCCGACAGCGCGCCGATACCGGACAGCATCCACAGCGGCGAGCGGTCGATCAGGATCGACAGCACCAGGACGCCGCACACCAGCCACAGCGCCAACTGGGCAATCTGCACGTAACCCTTGATCGACCGGGTCTGCGCACGGCGGCTGTTGGCGAACACGGTCTGCCAGGCGCCGAGCACGCCGGACAGCATCAGGAACACGCTGACCCACGTGCCGGCGTGCGCCAGCCGCTCGATCAGGATCGAGAACTTGCCCAGGTCCGGCACCTGGCTGACGCCGACCGTGATCACGGCCAGGAACACAGCGTAGCCAAGCCGGCGGTAGGTGCGGTGCCGCATCAGCGCGGCCGCCCATTCGCGGTTGCCCGAAAGGCTCAGCACACGGTAGACCACACGGCCCACCACGCGGGCCACCAGCCACTGCGCCAGCGCGGCGATCACCACCAGCGCCAGCACGTAAAGCGCGATCTGCGCCCACGGATGGGCGGGAATGCGTTGCTGGAACAGGTCCAGCAGGGCGTCAAATGTCATCAAGGCAATGCAGGGGAATCAGGTCGGAACAGCCGACTAGTCTACTAGCCATGCGCCCCCGCGCCACACTTTGCGTGCCTGACCAGGCAAATTCGGACTTGTCTCATGGTCGAAGCAACCCCCGCCGGTGCCGCCATGTCCTCCCGGTTGCCTTGCCTGAGGCCAGACTGTAGGCTCTGCAGATCGGCATAAATATTCGCGTAAATCGCGGAAAGGCTCTGCAAAAATGCAGGAAGCAGACTGGGACGACCTGCGCGTATTCCTGGCGGTGAGCCGGCAGGGATCTCTGGCGGCGGCCGCACGGGCGCTGCGGATCAATCATTCGACGGTGCTGCGGCGGCTGAACAAGCTGGAGGAAGACCTGGGTACGCGGCTGTTCTCACGCGATCTGGGCGGCTACGTGATGACGCCGGCCGGCGAAACGCTGGCCGGGCAGCTGGCTGGCGTTGGCGAGCAGATCGACGCCGCGCAGCGCGTGCTGGCCGGGCGCGACACCGAACTGAGCGGCCCGCTGCGCGTGACCACCACCGATACCCTGGCCTACGGCCTGCTGATGCCGATCCTGGCCGATTTCCGGGCCCGCCATCCCCGCATCGAGCTGCAGGTGGTGATCCACAACACCTTCCTGAACCTGACCCGCCGCGAGGCCGACGTGGCCATTCGCCCGGCTTCGGCGCCGCCCGAGCACCTGCTGGGCCGCCACGTGGGGCGCCTGCAGACCGCGCCCTATGCCTCGCGCGACTATCTCGAACGAATGCAGGCGCCGGCCGAGGCGCACTGGCCCGGCCACTGGTGGGTGGTGCCCGACGACAGCCTGGCGCACCTGGCGCAGGCCCGCTGGGCGCTGGCCAATGTCCCCGCCGACCGCAGCGCGGTGCGCGCGGACAGCCTGGTGGCCATGGCGCAGGCCGTGCGGCTTGGGATGGGCGCCGGCATGGTGCTGTGCATGCTGGGCGATGCCGACGCGTCGCTGGTGCGGCTGGCCGAGCCGGAGCCCGCGCTCGACACGCCGCTGTGGCTGCTGACCCATCCGGACCTGCGCCACAGCGCACGCGTGCGCGCCTTCAACGACTTCGTGACCGACGCGCTGCGGCAGTCGCCGTGGGTGCTACAGGACTGAAGCGCCGTTCCAAGCCTGCGCGCCAGCCGCCGCCCTACTTCGCGTGAGGCGCGTACATCGCCATCAGCTGGTCGTCGTTGAAGCCCCACTGGCGGGCATCCTCGAACGCGATCACGGTGTCGTCGGCCTGGGTCAGGTCCAGCACCTCGGGCGGCAACGGCTTGGCATCGGTCACCGAGTAGAACACCATCACGCGCGGCCGCAGCGGCTCGCCGTCGTTCTGGCCGCAGACCACGGCCAGCCGGCCCGAGCGCAGGCGCAGCACCGTGCCCAGCGGATAGATGCCGATGGTGCGCGTAAACGCCTTGAACACGCGGCGGTCGAACAGCGTGTCGACGCGCACGGCGATGTACTCCATGGCCCGCGCCGGCGACCACGCCAGGTGGTTGGGACGCGGCGAGGTCAGCGAATCGTACGTGTCGCAGATGGCCGCGATCTTGGCGTGGATGCTGATCTCGTGCTCCAGCAGCCCGAACGGATAGCCGCGCCCGTCCACCCGTTCATGGTGGTGCACGCAGACATCGAGCGGAATGTTGGTATAGAGCCGCGCCTCGTTCAGGATGCGGTACCCCGCCGACGGATGCCGGCGCATTTGCTCCTCTTCCGACGGCGACAGGTCGCCGCCCTTCATCAGCAGCGATTCCGGCAGCGTCAGCTTGCCGATATCGTGCACCAGCCCGGCCAGCCCCAGTTCGCGCACCTCGCCGTCCGGCAGCTTCAGGTTGCGGCCCACCGCGATCATCAGCGCGCAGACCGAGAACGAATGCAGGTAGGTGTAGTCGTCCTTGACCTTGAGCCGGGCCATGGCCAGCAGCGCCTGGGAATGGCGCGACAGCGACGTCGACGCCGAATCCACCAGCAGCAGCGCGCCGTTGGATTCCAGCGCGCGGCCCATGCGCACGTCGTTGAACAGATTGCCGATCAGCACGCGGCCGGTCTTGATCAGCTCGCGCGCCCGCTCCAGCTCGTCCTCGAAACTCGATTCGGGATCGTCGCCGGCATCGTCGGCTTCCATCATCTCCGGTGCCGCCGGAGTCGGCAGGTTCCTGCCCTTGAGGATGTCGATCCACACGTCCTGCACATTGGCGGACTGGATCTGCTCCACCTGCTCGTCGCTGGTGACCAGAAAGCGCGACCGCCAGAACGGATGGTTGATCCACGGCCCGCCCAGCCTTGCCACGAACATGCCAATCTGCAGCTGTTCCGCCTTGATTCTTCTCAGCATGCACACGCCCCTATCAAATGGCTTGCGAAGCCCGTGCCTCGCATGCCCGACCGAGCGGGGCTCTGGTCAGGCCGGCCCCTTGCTCTGATTCTTATCGTTGGCCGCCATTATCGGCAGACGGCCGGATTTCTTTAAATCCGCGTTTGCGCGTCGAACAACAGCATGCCAAAAGTCAGGGCCATCCAGACCATGTTGCCGCCAAAAAACAACACCACCGGCCCGACACGGGTGGTGGCCGGCCCGCGCTTTGTTCGCCACCCCGCAGACCCCTGTCCCCCAAAGCGTGAAACTTGTCGGCGCCGGACTTCGCCTGCGCGTTCAGGCTTGATATTCGCGGCAGTTTGCCGTTATCTGTTGTCGACCACCGCCATTGCGTCTTTCCGCTTGATGCATACCCACTACGACAACCTCAAGGTTTCACGCGACGCGCCGACCGAAGTCATTCGGGCCGCCTACAAGTCCTTGAGCCAGAAATATCATCCCGACCGGCACGCGGACAGCGAGGAAGCCAATCGCATCATGCGCCTGCTGAACGCGGCCTACGAGGTGCTGCGCGACCCGGACCGCCGTGCCGAGCACGACCAGTGGATCATGGCCGAGGAACGGCGCGAGGCCGAACGGGCGCAGCGGCAGGCGCAGGCCCATCGTGCGGCAGCCGCTCAGCGCCAGGCCGCCCAGCGCCAGCAGGCCGCCCGCCAGGCGTCTGCGCGTCCGGCGCCGGCACGCGCCCCCGAGCCCGAACCCACCGACGCGCCGCCGTACCGCTCGCGCAAGGCACGTCCCGAGCGCCAGGAACGCCAGGGTCGCACCCGGCGCAAAGCCCGCGAACACGCCGCCGACGGCCCCGCCGCGCCGTTGCCGAAATACGGATCGATCGCGCTCTATGCGGCCATCGGCGCCATCATCGTGATCATGCTGGGGGACTGGACAGGCACCGGCGAAGCGACGGCCGGCAGCAACAACGCCCGGCCCGCGCCAGCCAGCGCCGCGCAGGCGTTGGTCCGATCGGTATCGCCGGGCGTGCAGCTGGTGTCGCGCGAGCGCGCATACAGCCGGCCGTCGATGACGCCGCGCGGCATGCCATGGCCCGAGCATTCGGGCTATCTGCCGGGCTATCCGGTACTCAACAAGAATGGGTTGTCCACGCTGACGGTGGACAATTCGGGAAGCGCGTCCGACGTGCTGCTGAAACTGGTCGCCGTCGACGGCAATGCGCCGCTGCCGGTGCGCACCAGCTTCGTGCGCAGCGGATCGTCATTCACGATGGAAAATATTTCGCCCGGCGCCTACGACCTGCGCTACCAGAGCCTGGACTCCGGCGAGATCTTCCGCTCGGAACGCTTCGATCTGTCGGAAATCCGCGAGCCGGCCGGCACCAGCGCCAACCGCAATGTCTTCAAGCTGTACGCGGTGCCGGACGGCACCTCGCGCTCGGTGACGATTTCCGAGCGCGAATTTCCCTGAAAACCGGAGTCCTGGCGGTCCCGGCGGTCGCGGCTCAGTAAGCCTTGGGCTGCGGCTGGCCGTTCGGCGCCACGTAGGGCTTGGGCTTGGGTGCCGGCGCGGGCACATTGCCGTAGAGCTTCTGCCAGCGCGACCTCAGGCCGTCGGCGATTTCCTTCTGGTTGTACTGATCGGCAAAGTCGATCACCGTCATGCCCTGCTGGTTCTTCAGGCGCATGTCCGCGCCTTCGTCCAGCAGCAGCTTGACCGTCTCGATATGCCCGCCGCGCGCCGCCATCATCAGCGGCGTAGTGCCGTTGGGGCTTTCGGCGTCCAGGTAGGCGGCATGGTCGACCAGGTACTTGACCACGTCGTTATGGCCGTTGGTCGCGGCGTAGTGCAGCGGCGCCCAGCCCTTCTTGTTGACCTCGGCCTCCTCGCCATCGACCATCAGCTTGATCATGTCGAGGTCGCCATTGAGCGCCGCCATCATCAGCGCGTTCTCGCCGGCCGGGTTGGTCTTGTCGAAGTCGATGTTCCTGGCCTTGATCAGCGCCGTGGCCGCCTTCTTCGACTTCTCGCGCAGCGCCACCACCAGCATCGGATTGCCGCGGTTGTCCACCAGGTTCGGGTCCACGCCCTTGGCCAGCAGCTTCTGCACCGAGTTGCCGTCGTCGAATTCCACGGCCTTGCGCATGTCGTCAGCCGGCGCAGCCTGCACCAGCGCGCAGCCCGACATCGCCGTCAGACCCACCAGGGCCATCGCCGATGCCAGGCGTCGAATCTTGATATCAAGCATGAGCATTCCTGTCTATGTGCTTGAAAAGACGGAAGAAGTTATCCGTCGTCTGTTCCGCAACGGCTTCCACGGGCACATCCCGCAGCCTGGCGATGAACTCGCCCACGTGACGCACCCAGGCCGGCTCGTTGGTCTTGCCACGATACGGCACCGGCGCCAGGTACGGCGAATCGGTCTCGATCAGCATGCGGTCCATCGGCACCTTCTTGGCCGTTTCCTGCAGGTCGGCCGCGCTCTTGAAGGTGACGATGCCCGAGAACGAGATGTAGAAACCCTCGTCCAGCGCCTGCTTCGCAATGTCCCAGGTCTCGGTAAAGCAGTGCATGACGCCGCCGGCCTCGCGCGCATTTTCCTCGCGCATCAGCCGGATCGTGTCGTCGGCCGACGAGCGGGTATGGATGATCAGCGGCTTGCCGGTCTGGCGCGCGGCACGGATATGGGTACGAAAGCGCTCGCGCTGCCATTCCATGTCGTCGACGCTGCGGCCGTTCAGGCGGTAGTAGTCCAGCCCGGTCTCGCCGGTGCCCACCACGCGCGGATGGGCGGACAGCGTCACCAGCCGCTCCAGCGTCGGTTCCTCGGCATCTTCCTCGTAGTCGGGATGCACGCCCACCGAGGCGTAGAGATGCGGATGCTGTTCGGCCAGCGCCAGCACGCGCGGAAAATCCTCCAGCGTCACGGAAATGCACAGCGCATGCGTGACCTGGTTGGTCTTCATGTTTTCCAGCAACTGGGGCAGGCGCTGCGCCAGCTCCGGAAAATCGATATGACAGTGGGAATCGACAAACATGGTGCGTACTCCGCGCTCAGTCCAGGCGGCGGCCCAGGATCACGAGATCGCGCTCGACGCCGTCGAGCACGGCCACGCGCGGCAGGTCGCCCCAACGCGTGAAGCCGTGGCGCTCGAACAGGGCCAGGCTCGGCGCGTTGTGGCCAAAGATGAAGCCCAGCAGCGTGTTCACGCCCACCTTGGGCGCGTGCGCGATGGCTTCTTCCAGCAGGAAGCGGCCCAGGCCCTGGCCACGGAAGGCTTCGTGCAGATAGATGGAGACTTCGGCGGTGGCGCCGTACGCAGGACGGCCATAGAAGTCAGAGTAGCTGACCCAGCCGGCCATGCGGCCGTCGGCGGCTTCGCACACCCACAGCGGGCGGCGCTCGGGCTGGTGCGCCGCGAACCACGCCTCGCGCGATTCCACGGACACCGGCTCCGTATCGGCCGTCACCATGCGCGACGGCACCGTGCTGTTGTAGATCTCGACGATACCAGGCAGGTCGTCGCGCGTCGCCAGACGCACCTTGAAGCCGATATTGCTCATAAAAACAGATACTTGCGAAGCATGCTTCGCCTTCCACTTGAAGTTACAGGGTCTGCGTGGGCCGCCCGGATTCGATGGTCTTGCCCAGCAGTTCTTCGACCGCACGCTTGAGCGCGCGGCCATTGTCGTCGTCTGGCAGATGCACGCCCACGCCGGGCGTCTTCATTGGCGTGCCGGCCGGGGTGATCCAGGCCACGGTGCCTTGCACCTGGTACTTCTGCGGGCGGTCAAGCAATGAAAGCACCAGGAAGACCGGCTCGCCCAGCCGGAACGGCCGGTTCGACGGCACAAAGATGCCGCCGCGCGCCAGGAACGGCATATAGGCGCCGTAGAGTCCGGCCTGGTCCTTGATCGACAGCGACAGCACATTGGGCCGCTGCGGCGCGCCGGTTCCGGTGGCAGGCCCCGCTGGATTGCCGGGCGCGGCTGTCGCCGGACGCGGTGGCGTCGTGACTGGTGCATTCATGTTTGACCCCTGCTTGGCTTTGCCCGCTTGTGCGGGCTATGGAATATGGGAAATGCGTGGCTCGACTTTTACCACGTGTGCCCATCGATGCCTATGCCCTTGGCCCGCTGGCGGGCCGTTTTGTGGCGTTTAGCGGAACAATTGGCGGTAATCGAGAAAAACGGACTCCATGACCAGCCGGGCCGCCAGCGGATGGTTCTCGCTGCGGCGGTGGTTGACCAGCCGGGCGGCAAACCCCTGCAGCCGATGGGCGTCGGTGGCGCTGGCACAACGGCCCAGCGCGGCCTGCTCCTTCGGGAAGTACCGCACGGCGCCCGTGCCCAGGCACAGCGCCAGCAGGTCGTACGTCCAGCGCTGCAGCACGCCCAGCACGGCCGGCACAGGCAGCTTCTGCAGCTGTTCGGCCGCGGCCAGCGGATCGAATGCGGGGCCGGCGCCAAGCTGGCCCACCAGCAGGCGCTGCAGCGGCTGCTCTTCGGCCTCGGCGGCATGCAGCGCGGTCAGCGGCGCGCCGCCCGACAGCGCCAGTTGCGCCTCGACATCGGCCACGCCCTGGCTGCGCAGCCATTCCAGCGCGGCGGCCTGGGTCGGGCGCGTGACCGAGAACTGGCGGCAGCGCGACAGGATGGTCGGCAGCACGCGGTCGAGCCGGTCGGTCACCAGCAGGAACACGGTCGACGGCGGCGGCTCTTCCAGCGTCTTGAGCAGCGCGTTGGCGCCCTCGGTCTGCAGCGCGTCGAGCGGGTAGACCACCACGACTCGGAGGCCCGCGCGATGGGTACCCACGCCGACGGCCTCGATCAGCCCCCGCACCTGCTCCATGCGGATGATCTTGCTCGGCGCCTTCTTCTTGCTGCTGCTACCGCTGCCTTCGCCGTCCCCATCGCCATCGCCCGCGCCGGCTTCCAGCGCCTCGGGCCGCACCACGGTGAAGTCGGGATGGTTGCCCTGGCCGAACCAGTGGCAGGCGCCGCAGGTGTTGCAGGGCTGGCCATCGGCCAGGGGGGATTCGCACAGCAGGCCCTGGGCGAAATGCAGCGCCAGGTCGCGCTTGCCGATGCCTTGCTGCCCGTGCAGCAGCAGCGCATGCGGCAGCCGGTCGCGCAGTGCGGCCAGCCGTTGCCAGTCTTCTCGTTGCCAGGGATAAAGCATGCCGGATCAATCAGTTGGCGCGACCGTCTCATGTATTGTCGGAACGTGGCCCGGCAACATCATCGCGCATATATAAATGCAATAAATCAGAGGCTTGCGACGATCTTCTCAAGCTCCACGCGAATTTCCTCGATCGAGCGCGTGGCGTCGATCACGCGGAACCGCCCGGGCGCTTCGGCGGCCCGGCGCAGGTATTCGGCGCGGGTCCGTTCGAAGAAGGCGCGCGACTCGGCCTCGAACTTGTCCGGCTCGCGGGCGTTGGCCAGGCGCTGGGCCGCCGTCTCCAGCGGCACGTCGAACAGCAGCGTCAGGTCGGGCTGGAGGTCGCCCTGCACCCACTGCTCCAGCGTTTCCAGCCGCTCGCGCGGCAGGCCGCGCCCGCCGCCCTGGTAGGCAAAGGTGGCATCGGTAAAGCGGTCGGAGATGACCCAGTCGCCGCGCGCCAGCGCCGGCTCGATGACCTCGGCGATATGCTCCCGGCGCGCCGCGAACATCAGCAGCGCCTCGGTTTCCAGGTCCATCTTGCGATGCAACAGCAGGCCGCGCAGGTCTTCGCCCAGCGGCGTGCCGCCCGGCTCGCGGGTGGTGACGACGGTGGTGCGTTCGCGCAGGCGGCCGGCGACCCAGTCGATATGGGTGCTCTTGCCGGCGCCGTCGATGCCTTCAAAAGTGATGAATCTGCCGCGCATGAATTCAGGGCTTTCCGCGCTGGTACTTGTCGACCGCGCGATTGTGTTCGGGGAGTGAGCTGGAAAAATGGCTGCTGCCGTCCCCGCGCGCCACGAAGTACAGCGCGTCCGACGGCGCCGGCGTGGTGGCCGCGGCCAGCGAGGCCAGGCCCGGCAGCGCGATCGGGGTCGGCGGCAGGCCGGTCCGGGTGTAGGTATTGTAAGGGGTGTCGGTCAGCAGATCCTTCTTGCGCAGGTTGCCGTCGAAGCTCGGGCCGATGCCGTAGATCACGGTCGGGTCGGTCTGCAGCATCATGTTCTTGCGTAGCCGATTGACGAATACGGCGGCAATCAGCGGCCGCTCGCCGGCCTGCCCCGTTTCCTTCTCGACAATCGACGCCATGACCAGTGCCTCGTAAGGTGTCTTGTAAGGCAGATCGGGCGACCGCGCGTTCCAGGCGTCGGTCAGGCGCTTCTGCATGGCCCGGTAGGCATGCTTGTAGAGTTCGACGTCGCTGCTGCCCCGCGCGAACAGGTAGGTATCGGGAAAGAACATGCCTTCGGGCGATGCCTCGGCGGCGCCGATGGCCTTCATCAGGTCGGCATCGGACATGTCCCGGGTGTCGTGCCTGAGGGCCGGATTGGCGTCCACGGCCGCGCGCATCTTGCGGAATTCCCAGCCCTCGATCACGGTCACGACATAGTGCGTGACGTCGCCCCTGGCCAGCTTGTCGATCACTTCGCGCGGCGTGACGCCGGTTTCGAACTGATAGCCGCCGGCCTTGAGCTCGGTGGCATGCCCCGTGACGCGGGCCAGCAGCTGGAACAGGCGCGGGTCCATGCCCACCCCGCCGCGCTGGATCTGGCGGCCGACGCTGGCCACGCCGGAATTCGGCTTGATGATGACTTCGACGGGGGATGCCGACAGGGGCAGCGGCTGGTTGGCCCACCAGGCAAAGCCGCCGGCGGCGGCCACGGCGAACACCAGCAATACCCCGGCCAGGCGCAGGAACAGACGTTTCATGGAGTAAGAATAAGCACCGGCCGCCATGCCCCCGCCGGCGGGTCGGGATCATTGGAGCGGCCGGTCGGAATGGCGACAGGCCCATATAATACCGGGAGCCTTGTGGCCAATGTGTCACCGAGCGTTACGCGGTGACGCCCCGTGGGCATGTCCGCTTGAGTTTTGCCCGTTGGAGCCCATTGGTTCTGCCCATTGCGCCCCCAATTCACCGATCCATACGATTTTCAGGACCGTCCGCATGTCCGCCACTGAATTCCCGACCCTCGCTGACAGCTTCACCGCCCTGCCCGCCGCCGGTATCGTGACCGCGCCCGCCGGGCTTGGCCTGATCCGCGTGGCCGGCGACGATGCCGCCAGCTTCCTGCATACCCAGCTGACCAACGCCGTGGACGACCTGCCCGCCGACACCGCGCGGCTGGCCGGCTACTGCTCGCCCAAGGGACGGCTGATGGCCAGCTTCCTGGTGTGGCGCGATGCCGACGGCATCGTGCTGCAACTGTCGGCCGATATCCAGCCCGCCATCCAGAAACGCCTCGCCATGTTCGTGCTGCGCGCCAAGGCCAGGCTGTCTGACCTGTCCGCCACGCACCGCGTGCTGGGCGTGGCCGGCGGCGGCGCCGACACTGCGCTGCGCCAGGCCGGACTGCCCGCGCCGCAGGGCCCGCTTGCCGTGGCCCATGCCGATGGCGTGACCGTGATCCGCCTGGCCGACGCCGAAGGCGAAGCCCGCTGGCAGATCGTGGCCGCCGCCGAGCGTGCCGATGCACTGCAACAGGCGCTGGGCGCCACGCTGTCGGCTGCCGCCCCGGCGTTCTGGGACTGGCTCGACGTCGGCGCCGGCATCCCGCGCATCACGGCCCCGACGCAAGAGCAGTTCGTGCCGCAAATGATCAACTTCGAGCTGGTCGGTGGCGTCAATTTCCGCAAGGGCTGCTACCCGGGCCAGGAAGTGGTGGCGCGCAGCCAGTATCGCGGTACGCTCAAGCGCCGGATGTGGCGCGTGCAGGGCGAAGGCGCCGTGCCGGGCGCGGCGGCCGAGATTTTCCGTCCGGAAGATCCGGGCCAGCCGTGCGGCATGATCGTCAACGCCGCCGCGTCGCCGCTGGGTGGCTGGGACGGCCTGGCCGAACTGAAGATCGATGCCGCCGCCGGCGCGCTGCACCTGGGCGCCGCCGACGGGCCGGCCCTGGCCACGCGTGCGCTGCCGTACGAAGTGCCGCTGCCCAACGAGGCCGAAGCGGCCAGCTGAACGCCACGGGAACGCCGCCATGAGCGATCATCTCTACGTCTACTTCAAGGTACCCGATGCGCACGCGGCCGACGCGCTGCCGCACTGGCACCGCTGGATGGAAACGGTCGCCGAGGCGACCGGGATTGGTGGTACGCTGATGCGCAGGCCCGAGACCCGCGCGGGCCTGCAGACGTGGATGGAGTGTTATGCCGATGTACCGCCCGCGTTCGATGCCACGCTCGACGGGCTGTGGCGCCAGAGCGGACTGGCGCAGTGGATCAGCGGCGATCGGATGGCGGAGCGGTTCATCGACCTGGACGTGCTCTGACCGCGCCGCACACAAAACAAGGCAGTAAAGGAAGCCCCATGTGTCTGATACTGGTGGCCTGGCAATCGCACCCGGACTATGCCCTGGTGGTAGCTGGCAACCGCGACGAATTCTATGCCCGCCCGGCGGCGCCCGCGCACTGGTGGCACGATGCCCACGAAGTGCTGGGCGGCCGCGACCTGGCGGAGGTGATTGGCGATGCCGGCACGTGGATGGGCGTCGCCAATGCCGAATCGCCCGAATGGCCCGATGATTCGCGCGCCCGTTTCGCGGCGCTGACCAACTACCGCGCCCCTTCCGAAAAACGTACCGATGCCCGCTCGCGCGGCGAACTGGTGGCGCATTTCCTGCGCGGCAACCAGACGCCCGACGAGTACCTGCACGACCTGGCCCGCGCGCCAGGCGCCTACAACGGCTTCAACCTGCTGGCCAGCGATCTGCACGATCTCTGGTGGTACAGCAACCGGTCGAAGTCGCGCCAGCCGCAAAAGCTCAAGCCCGGGCTGTACGGCCTGTCGAATGCCCTGCTCGACACGCCGTGGCCCAAGGTGCGCAGCCGCGTGGGCGCGCTGTGCGAGGTGCTGGCCGCCGATCGCGGACAGTTCGGATCGGATTCCGAGCCCTACCTGCAGCTGCTGGCCGATGAAAAGCAGGCGCCGGACTGGGAACTGCCCAGCACCGGCGTGGCGCCCGAATGGGAAAAACTGCTGTCGTCGGCATTTATCCGCTCGCCCAGCTATGGCACCCGTGCCAGCACGGTGCTGCGCGTGCGCCACGATGGCCGTTTCGATTTCGTCGAACGCAGCTTCGACGCCGACGGCCAGACCGGCGAAGTCTCGTACCAGGGCCGGCTGAACGTGGCCAGCGATACCGGGACCGTGCCGGCGCCCAGGTAACGTCCTTCGCCGGAACACGCGCCGCGGTTTGCAAGACAGACATGCAAAGCCGGACGGCGCGTGCAGAAGGGACAGCCCTTCTCCGGCTTATCCCCTCCGTCGGCGCTTCCCTCGGCCCTTCCCTCGGCCCTTCCCGTCAGTCCGTCAGATCCTTCGGCAGCTTGCCGCCATTGGCGGCCAGTTCCTGCATCACGCGCTTGTGCAGCCACGTGTTCATCGCCGCGGAATCGTTCGTGTCGCCGGAATAGTTCAGCTCCTTTGCCAGCGCCTTGCGATGCTCCAGGCTGCTGTCGATGCCCAGCGCCTTGAGCGTATCGACAATCGACGTGCGCCAGTTCAGCGGCTGCCCCGCCTCGCTGGCCGCCTTGTCCATGACGGCCTCCACGTCGACCTGCGACAGCGGCTGCTGGGCCGGTGCCGCGGCTGGCGCCGGTGCGCTGCCAGGCGGCGGCACGGCGCCCGGCGCCGGTGCGCCCGGGCTGGCCGATGGCGCCGTCGTGCCGCTGTTGGCGGCTGGAGTCGTCCCCGGCGTGGCGGTAGCGGTGCCGGTGGTTGACTGGCCTCGGTGCAGCAGCTTGTTGAGGATGTCCTTGAAGATGCTCATGATGGTCTCCCGATTCAGGTGAACGGCCAAGGCATGCAGCAAATTCCGTTCCCTGAGGGGCCGGCGCCCTCGCACGCGCCCCCCGCCGGTCAGACGTCGGCCAGCAACACAAGGTCCGCCAGCGCCCGGCCGCCTGCCGAGATATGCGTCCGCATGGCCTCGGCGGCGGCATCGGCCTGACCGCTCAGGATGGCCTCGACCACCTGGCCATGCTCGCGGTATGACGTGGCCACGCGCGCCTCGTTGATCAGGTCCTTGCGCTGCCAGTAAATGGCCAGCCGGCGCCGCAACTGGACGATCTGCTCCGACAGGAACGGATTGGCCGCCGCCTGGTACAGCACCTCGTGAAACACGCGGTTGGCCTCGGCATAGGCCGCAGCGTCGCGGGCGCGCGCGGGCACACCCGCCGCGTCGTGCGAATCGACCAGCGCCTTGCGTCCCTCGGCCGAAATGCGCCGCGTGGCCAGGCGCGCCACCACGCCCTCCATCTCTGCCAGCGTCTCGAACATCGCCACCAGTTCGGCGGCGCCGGGCTTGTGCACAAACATGCCCGCGCGCGGCGCAATCGACACCAGCCCCTGGGCGGCGAGCATCAGCAGCGCCTCGCGTACGGGGGTGCGGGAGCTGTCGAACCGATCGGCCAGCCCCTTCTCGTCAATCTGGGCGCCGGGGCGCAGGTCTCCCGCCTGGATGGCGGCGATCACGCCTTCGCGAATGCGATCTTGTAGCGATTGCATGGGTTAACCCTCTACCTTCCCTATAAAAATATCTGTAGCCTTTTTTGATATATCAATTCGGCTGAGAGATATAACGGAATGGATGATACCTCACCCTCGCTGGCCATCGAAGGCCGTGCCGCCACGATAACGCTGCGCCGGCCCAAAGTGGCCAACCGGCTCAGTCCCGCCGACCTGATCGCGCTGCGCGACCACGTGGCGGCAGTCAACGCCATGCCCGACGTGCTGGTGCTGCGCTTTGCCGCCGACGGCAAGTATTTCTGCAGCGGCTACGACATCGGATCGCTGGGCGGCAAGGCCGAGGAAGGCGCGGCCAATTTCGGCGACGTGATCGACGCCATAGAGGCCGCGCGCCCGGTCACGATTGCCGCGATCCAGGGCGGCGTCTATGGCGGCGCCACGGATCTCTGCCTGGCCTGCGATTTCCGCGTGGGTGTGCCCGGCTGCGACATGTTCATGCCCGCCGCCCGGCTGGGCCTGCATTTCTATCGCGGCGGCATGGTGCGCTATGTGTCGCGGCTGGGCCTGAACGCCGCCAAGCGGCTGTTCCTGACGGCCGACCGCATCGAGGCCGACGAAATGCTGCGCATCGGCTTCCTGACCGAAGTGGTGCCGGCCGATGCGCTGGCCGCGCGCGTCGAGGCGCTGAGCGCCCAGCTTGCCGGCATGGCGCCCATCGCGCTGCTTGGCATGAAGCGCCATCTCAACGATATCGCCTGCGGCCGGCTCGACGCCGACGCGCTGCAACAGGACATCCATCGGTCCGAAACCTCGGCAGACCTGCGCGAGGGCGCGGCGGCATGGAAGGAGAAGCGTATCCCTGCGTTCCGCGGCAAATAGCCCTTCGCCACCCCGGCCGGCCGCGTTCATTCACTCAAGTGGCGAAACAGCTACGGAGGAGACCTCAGCATGACCATCACCCCGACCCACTGCGCCGCGCTGGCGATCTTCGGCGCGCTGTTCGCGGCGCTGCCCCCGGCGGCATCGGCGCAGACCAGCTATCCAAACAAGCCGATCCGGCTCGTGATCGGATTTCCGGCCGGCGGCGGCGCCGACAATACCGCGCGGCTCTATGGCGATGCCCTGAGCCGCGAGCTGGGGCAACCGGTGGTGGTCGACAACCGGCCCGGCGCGGGCACCACGATTGCCGCCGAATACGTCGCCAAGTCGGCCCCTGACGGCTACACGCTCTATATCGCCACGGCCAGCCTGATGGGCGGCGACAAGGTGCTGTACAAGAACATCAGGTACGAGCCGTCCGACTTTGCGCCGATCACCAAGCTGTCGGCCGCGCCGCTGATCCTGGCCGTCAACAAGGACAGCGGCATCAAGAACGTGCAGGACCTGATCGCCCAGGCCAAGGCCCATCCGGGCGCCATCAACTATTCGTCGTCGGGCAATGGCGTGATCACGCACCTGGCCGGCGTCTACTTCACCAAGCTGACCGGCGTGCGCATGACCCATGTGCCCTACAAGGGCGGCGCGCCGTCTGCGCAGGCCGTGGCGGCCGGCGACGTGCAACTGACGTTCGGCACGGCGCCGTCCGTCAAGCCGATGATCGACACCCACAAGGTGGTGCCGATTGCCGTCACGTCGGCCCAGCGCTCCAACGCCAACCCTCAGTTGCCGACCATTGCCGAAAGCGGCGTCAAGGGCTACGACCTGTCCGCCTGGTACGGCCTGTTCGCGCCGGCCCGGACGCCGCCCGAGATCATCGACAAGCTGTTCGCGGCCACCACCAAGGTCATGGCCGACCCAGAACTGCGCAAGCGCTTCCTGGCGCAGGGCGACGAGGTGTCGGTGTCGTCGTCCGTAGCCGAATTCCGAGATTTCGCGGCGCGCGAAGGCAAGATCGGCGTTGACCTGGCGCAGTCCAGCGGCGCGAAGATCGATTGATGCCGGCCCCCGCATCAAACCCCAAGGAGTACCGCATGACCCCACCCAATGGGCCGCTGCAGGGCATCACGGTTGTCGACCTGACGCGCGTGCTGGCCGGCCCCTACTGCACGATGATGCTGGCCGACCTGGGCGCGCGCGTCATCAAGATCGAGAATCCTGGCAAGGGCGACGATTCGCGCCAGGTCGGGCCGTTTGTCGATGGCGAGTCGGCCTACTTTGCGTCGGTGAACCGCAACAAGTCGTCGATCGCGCTCGACCTCAAGGACGCGGCCGATCGCGCCGTGCTGGAGCGGATGCTGGAAGGCGCCGACGTGCTGGTGGAAAACTTCCGCGCCGGCGTGATGGACAAGCTCGGTTACACGTGGGAAATGCTGCGCGAGCGCTTTCCGCGCCTGGTGTATGCGTCGATCTCAGGCTTCGGCCAGACCGGCCCGTATCGAAACCGGCCCGCCTATGACATGGTGGTGCAGGCCATGGGCGGCCTGATGAGCGTCACCGGCGAGCCCGGCGGCAATCCGGCACGCGTCGGGGTGTCGATTGGCGATATCAGCGCGGGGCTCTATGCCACCATCGGCATCCAGGCCGCGCTGCTGCGCCGCGGCGCGACAGGGGTAGGCGAACGGGTCGATATCTCGATGCTCGATTGCCAGGTGGCGCTGCTGGAAAATCCCATCGCCCGGTTCTCGGCCACGGGCAACGTACCGAAGCCGCTGGGCACGCGGCATCCGTCGATCACGCCGTTCGACATGTTCGCCACGCAGGACGGCTTTATCGTGATTGCCGTGGGCAACGACGCGTTGTTCCAACGGCTGTGCGCCGCGCTGGGGCGGCCGGAGTGGGTGGACGATGCGCGGTTCGTGTCGGTACCGGCCCGCAACGAGCATCATCTGGAACTGAAGGATTGTCTGGAGTCGCGCCTGCGCGAGGCGCCGACGGCCGAGTGGGAGGCCATCCTTGACGCTGCCGGAGTGCCCCACGGCCCGCTGAACGGCGTGCCGCAGATCATGGACAACGCCCACGTGGCGGCCCGGCAGATGCTGCTCGATGTGGGCATCGGCAACGACAAGCCGCTGCGCGTGGCCGGCAATCCGATCAAGATCGGCGAGACGTGGCAGTCGGGCGATGTCCGGCCGGCGCCCCGGCTCGACCAGGATCGGGAGGCGCTGCTGCGCGAATTCGGCGCGTAGGCAGCCGGCGTTGCTTTATCCGATGCGCTTGCGCATCTCCACGTGCGGAATGCCGGCTTCCTCGAATTCCGCACCCATCTGCTCGAAACCCACACGCGCGTAGAACGGCGCGGCGTGGGTCTGGGCGTTGAGGATCAGCTCCGGGTAGCCCAGCTCGGCGGCCTTGGCCATTAGCGCATCGAGCACCTTGGCGCCCACGCCCGTGCCGCGCGCCACCTTCAGCACGGCCATGCGGCCGATATGGCCGTCCGGCAGCAGCCGGCCCGTGGCCACCGGCGTGCCGTCCTGGGCAAACGCCAGCGCATGCCAGCTGGGCGCGTCCATATCGTCCCATTCCAGTTCCACCGGCACGCCCTGCTCCTCCACGAAGACGCTGTAGCGGATGGCGCGCGCGCGTTCGCGGGCTTCATCCCAGGCGCAGACCAGTACGGAATCGGGGGTAGCGGACATGATGGTTCGAAGGCTGGAAGTCGGGGAAAGGCGCAATCATACGCCGATGGCCGGCCGCTGGCGGTCCAGGTGGCGCAGCAGGCGCGTGCGATTATCGGCCATGCCGCGCACCCATCTAGGGATAACCCCCTGCCATCCCTGCGGGAAATTTGTATGATGACCTGACTACCCGATGATGTGATTGCCATGTTCCAGAAGATTCCCGCCCGTGCGCTGACCGACAGCGTGGCCGAACAGCTACTCGAAAAGATCGAAGGCGGTGCGTTTCCGCGCGGCGCCAAGCTGCCGACCGAAGCCGTGCTGTCCGAGGAATTTGGCGTCAGCCGCACCGTGATCCGCGAGGCCATTGCCCGGCTCAAGTACGAAGGGCTGGTGGAATCGCGCCAGGGCAGCGGCGTGTTCGTGACCGAGCAGGCCGGCATCCGGCCGCTGCGCATCGACTACACCGATGTCGGCACGCTGGAATCGGTGCTGCAAATCGTAGAACTACGACGTTCCATCGAGGCCGAAGTGGCCGCGCAGGCCGCCCGCCGCCGCACCGATGCCGCCATGGCCGGCATCGACGCCGCGCTGGCCCGGCTGGATGCCGAAGTGGCCGCCGGCGGCGACGGCGTGGAGGCCGACGTGGGCTTTCACCGCGCCATCGCCGAAGCCACCGGCAATCCCTACTTTCTTAAAACGCTGGCGTTCCTGAGCCAGTACCTGGAAACCGCCACGCGCGTGACGCGCACCAACGAGGCGCGCCGCGAGGACTTCTCGCGCCAGGTACGCGAGGAACACCAGGCCATCGTCGCCGCCATCCGCGCGGGCGACCCCGACGCCGCGCGCAACGCCGCGCAGAACCACATGTACAACGCGGCGCGCCGCCTGTCGCAACTGGGCGACGACGACGCAGCCGCCGGCGACATGCCGCAAGGCCCGTCGCATTAATCCCGCTTTCAGGAGGTTTCCATGTCCAGGAATATTGGTGTCATCGGCTTGGGCGCGATGGGCTACGGCGTGGCGCAGTCGCTGCTGCGCGCCGGCTTCAAGGTCCACGCGTTCGACCTGCGCGACGAAGTGCTGCGCCGCTTTGCCGACGCCGGCGGCGTGCCCTGCGGCAGCCCGGCCGAGCTGGGCGAGCGCTGCGACGTGGTGATCACGCTCGTGGTCAACGCCGCGCAGACCGAATCCGTACTGTTCGGCGAACAGGGTGCCGTGCCGGCCATGGCCGCCGGCAAGCTCGTGATCGCCAGCGCCACCGTGCCGCCCGGCTTTGCCGAGGCGCTGGGCAAGCGCCTGGCCGAACAGGGGCTGCTGCTGCTCGACGCACCGGTGTCAGGCGGCGCCGCGCGCGCGGCCACTGGCGAAATGACGATGATGACGTCGGGCCCGGCCGAAGCCTATGCGCTGGCCGAGGACGTGCTGGGCGCGATATCCGGCAAGGTCTATCGCCTGGGCGATGCCCACGGCGCCGGCTCGAAGGTCAAGATCATCAACCAGCTGCTGGCCGGCGTGCATATCGCCGCCGCAGCCGAGGCCATGGCCCTGGGCCTGCGCGAGGGCGTGGACCCCGACGCGCTCTACGACGTCATCACGCACAGCGCCGGCAACTCGTGGATGTTCGAGAACCGCGTGCCGCACATCCTGGCGGGCGACTACACGCCGCTGTCGGCCGTCGATATCTTCGTCAAGGACCTGGGCATGGTGCTGGACACCGCGCGCACCAGCAAATTTCCGCTGCCGCTGTCGGCCGCCGCGCACCAGATGTTCATGATGGCATCCACCGCCGGCCACGGCGGCGAGGACGATTCGGCCGTCATCAAGATCTTCCCGGGCATCGAGCTGCCTGGGGCCAAGACCGGCGAGTGACATGACGATGACGAATCCGCAGAACCTTCCCCTGCTCGGCTGCATCGCCGACGACTTCACCGGCGCCACCGACCTGGCCAACACGCTGGTGCGCAACGGCATGCGCACCGTGCAGACGATTGGCGTGCCCACATCCGCCGTGGATGCCGACGCCATCGTCGTGGCCCTGAAGTCGCGCACGATTCCGGCCGCCGACGCCGTAGCCCAGTCACTGGCCGCGCTGGCCTGGTTGCGCGAACAGGGCTGCCGCCAGTTCGTGTTCAAGTACTGCTCGACGTTCGACTCCACCGACGCCGGCAACATCGGCCCCGTGGCCGAGGCGCTGCTCGATGCGCTGGGCAGCGATTTCACCATCGCCTGCCCGGCCTTTCCCGAGAACGGCCGCACGATCTTCCGCGGGCACCTGTTCGTGGCCGACGCGCTGCTCAACGAATCGGGCATGGAACACCATCCGCTGACGCCGATGACCGATGCCAGCCTGGTGCGCGTGCTGCAGCGCCAGAGCCAGGGCAAGGTGGGGCTGCTGCGCTACGACACCGTGGCCAGGGGCGCCGAGGCCGTGCGCGCCCGCATCGACGCCCTGCGCGCCGAAGGCGTGAAGCTGGCGATTGCCGATGCGATTTCCGACGCCGACCTGTTCGCGCTGGGCGAAGGCTGCGCGGCGCTGCCGCTGATTACCGGCGGCTCGGGCATTGCGCTGGGCCTGCCGGAGAATTTCCGCCGCGCCGGGCTGCTGCCGGCGCGTACCGACGCGGCCGAGGTGCCGGCCGTTGACGGCCATGGCGTGGTGCTGGCCGGCAGCGCGTCGCGCGCCACCAACGGCCAGGTGGCGCACTGGATCGCGCAGAAGCGCCCCGCCCTGCGGATCGATCCGCTGCGGCTGGCACGTGGCGAGGCGGTGGCCGACGAGGCGCTGGCCTTCGCACGCGATCACGACGAGCCCGTGCTGATCTACGCCACGGCGCAGCCCGAGCAGGTCAAGGCCGTGCAGGCCGAGCTGGGCGTGGCGCGCGCCGGCGAACTGGTCGAACACGCGCTGGCCTGCATCGCCGCCACACTCAAGGCGCGCGGCACGCGACGCTTTGTGGTGGCTGGCGGCGAGACGTCGGGCGCGGTGGTCCAGGCGCTGGGCGTGCAATCGCTGCGCATCGGCCGCCAGATCGCGCCGGGCGTGCCGGCCACGGTCACGCTGGATGCCGAACCGCTGGCGCTGGCACTGAAATCGGGCAACTTCGGCGGCGAGAATTTCTTTGACGAAGCGCTGCAGGCGCTGGGAGCCGCGCGATGACCTCCAACGCAAGCCGCAACGAAAGCGCGCTGCGCGAGGAAATCTGCCAGGTCGGCGCCAGCCTGTTCCAGCGCGGCTATACGGTCGGCACGGCCGGCAATATCAGCGCCCGGCTCGACGACGGCTGGCTGATCACGCCCACCGACGCCTGCCTGGGCACGCTGGACCCGGCGAAGGTGGCCAAGGTAGCCACGGATGGCACGTGGGTATCGGGCGACAAGCCGTCGAAGACGCTGACGCTGCATCGCTGCGTCTACGACAACAACCCGAACGCCCACGGCGTGGTTCACACCCATTCCACCCACCTGGTGGCCCTGACGCTGGCCGGCGTCTGGCAGCCTGACGACGTGCTGCCGCCGATCACGCCGTACTACGTGATGAAGGTCGGCCATATCCCGCTGATTCCGTACCACCGCCCCGGCGACCCGGCCGTGGCCGCCCGCGTGGCGCAACTGGCCAACGAGGTACGCGGCGTGCTGCTGGCGCGCCTGGGCCCGGTGGTATGGGAAGACAGCGTATCGCGGGCCGCCTGGGCCCTGGAGGAGCTGGAAGAGACCGCGAAGCTCTGGATGATGCTCGGCAACAAGCCGGCGCCGCTTGATGAAACCGCGCTGGCGGAATTGCGGGATACGTTCAAGGCGCGGTGGTGAACAGCTGACACCGACCGACTGATTGTTTTTCCCCTCTCCCGCCATGCGGGAGAGGGCCGGGGAGAGGGCCAGCGCTTCCCCCAGGCGACACCACATAACAACGCCCCTGCCCTCTCCCAACCCTCTCCCGCGCTGCGGGAGAGGGAGCAAACCGGCTGCATTTTCAATACTCGTGGAGACCAAAAAAATGACCGCATCCAACCCCGCGGTGGGGACCCCTGCCGCCGACGCCCGGCTGGACGCCGACGCGGTGACCGAAAAGAGCGCCTACAACAAGGTGTTCTGGCGCATCATGCCGTTCCTGATGCTGTGCTACGTGATTGCCTATCTCGATCGCGTCAACGTGGGCTTTGCCAAGCTGCAGATGGCGCAGGACCTGCAGTTCTCGGAGACCGTGTTCGGCCTGGGCGCCGGCCTGTTCTTCATCGGCTACTTCCTGTTCGAGGTGCCCAGCAACCTGCTGATGCACCGCATCGGCGCGCGCATCTGGATTGCGCGGATCATGATCACGTGGGGCATCATCTCGGCCGCGTTCGTGTTCGTGCAGACGCCCACGCAGTTCTACGTGATGCGCTTCCTGCTGGGCCTGGCCGAGGCGGGCTTCTATCCGGGCGTGATCCTGTACCTGACGTACTGGTATCCGTCGCACCGCCGCGCCAAGATGATCGCCCTGTTCATGTCGGGCATTCCCGTGGCCGGCATGTTCGGCAACCCGCTGTCGGGCTGGATCATGGACGCGTTCCACGACACCCACGGCTGGGCCGGCTGGCAATGGATGTTCTTCATCGAGGCGCTGCCCGCGTTTGCCATCGGCATCGTGACGATCTTCGTGCTGCGCGACGGCATCGACCGCGCGCCCTGGCTCAGCAACGACGAAAAGCGCGTGCTCAAGCGCAATATCGAGGAAGACGAGCGCGCCGCGTCGGCCGCCGCCGTGGCCAATGGCCAGCGCGACGTGCATTCGCTGGGCGCCGTGTTCAGCGACCGCCGCGTCTGGTGGATGTGCCTGATCTACTTCTGCTTCGTGACCGGCCAGTACGCGCTGACGTTCTGGATGCCGACGCTGGTCAAGGCCAGCGGCGTGACCGGCAACCTCAATATCGGCCTGCTGTCGGCCATCCCGTTCGTCTGCGCGATCATCGTGATGAACATCCTGGGCCACAGCGCCGATGCCCGCCGCGAACGCCGCTGGCACCTGATCGTGCCGGCGCTGATGGGCGCCACGGGCTTTGCCATTGCCGCATCCTTCACCCACAATACCCCGGTGGCCATTGCGGCGCTGTCGCTGGCCGCCGCCGGCGTGCTGACCTGCGCGCCGCTGTTCTGGTCGCTGCCGACTGCGTTCCTGAGCGGCATCGCCGCCGCGTCGGGCATCGCCGTGGTCAACTCGGTGGGCAACCTGGCCGGCTTTGTGTCGCCGTACATGGTGGGCGCGCTCAAGGACATGACCCAGAGCACGCAATTGCCGATGTATGTGCTGTCGGCCATCCTGGTCGTGGGCGCCCTGCTGGTGTGGCTGACCCCGGCCAGGCTGGTCAACCGCTGATATCGAATCTGAAGTTCAAGGAGACCTGACATGCCGCGCTTTGCCGCGAACCTCTCGATGATGTACACGGAGCACGACTTCCTGGACCGCTTTGCCGCCGCGGCGAAGGACGGCTTCCAGGCCGTGGAGTACCTGTTCCCGTACGACCATCCGGCTGCCGAGATCCGCAAGCGGCTCGACGCCCACGGCCTGACCCAGGCCCTGTTCAACGCGCCGCCGGGCGACTGGGCGGCCGGCGAGCGCGGCATTGCCGCCCTGCCCGGCCGCGAGACCGAATTCCGCAACGCGTTTGCCAAGGCGCTGGAATACGCGGCCGTGCTCGGCAACGACCGCGTGCACGTGATGGCCGGCATCGTGCCGGCCGACGCCGACCGCACGCGCTGCCGGGCCGTCTATCTGGAAAACCTGGCCTACGCCGCCGCATCGGCCGCCGCGCATGGCATCACGGTGCTGATCGAGCCGATCAACACGCGCGACATGCCGGGCTACTTCCTGAACCGCCAGGACGACGGCCAGGCCATCTGCCAGCAGGTGGGCGCCGCCAACCTGAAGGTGCAGTTCGACTGCTACCACTGCCAGATCGTGGAAGGCGATATCGCGAAGAAGCTGGAACGCGACTTTGCCGGCATCGGCCATATCCAGATTGCCGGCGTGCCGGAGCGGCACGAGCCCGATATCGGCGAGCTGAACTACCCGTACCTGTTCGACGTGATCGACCGGCTTGGCTACACGGGCTGGATCGGCTGCGAGTACCGGCCGCGCGCCGGCACGTCGGCGGGCCTGGGCTGGCTCAAGCCGTACCTGAAGCGCTAAGCCTCCGCAAACCCACAGGATTGCTGCAATCATGAACGTACTGATTACCGGCGGCGCCGGTTTCCTGGGCCTGCAACTGGCCCGCCTGCTGCTCAAGCGCGGCACGCTGAACCTGGACGGCAAGGCCGTCACCATCGACCGGCTCACGCTGCTCGACGTGGTGGCGCCGCAGATCGACGATGCGCGCGTGCGCGTGGTGACTGGCGACCTGTCCGATCCGGCCGTGCTGGCGCAGGCCATCGACCGCGACACCGGGGCGATCTTCCACCTGGCGGCCGTGGTCAGCGGCGCGGCCGAGGCGGATTTCGACCTTGGCATGCGCGTGAACCTGGATGCCTCGCGGGCGCTGCTGGAAACGTGCCGCCAGGTGGGCCACGTGCCACGCGTGGTGTTCACCAGCTCGGTCGCCGTCTATGGCGGCAAGCTGCCGGCCGTGGTGCAGGACGATACGGCGCTGAATCCGCAGTCGTCGTATGGCGCGCAGAAGGCCATCGGCGAACTGCTGCTGTCCGACTACAGCCGCAAGGGCTTTGTCGATGGCCGCGTGCTGCGCCTGCCGACGATCAGCGTGCGGCCGGGCAAGCCCAACGCCGCCGCGTCGTCGTTCGCCAGCGGTATCATCCGCGAGCCACTGTCCGGCGTGGCCGCCAACTGCCCGGTACATCCCGATACCGCGCTCTGGCTGCTGTCGCCGCGTGGGGCCATCCAGGCGCTGGTCAACGGCATCGAGCTGGACGGGGCGCGCTTCGGCAACCGCCGCGTGGTGAACCTGCCGGGGCTGTCGGTGACGGCGGCGCAGATGGTCGACGCCCTGCGCCGCGTAGCCGGCGATGCCGTGGCCGACCGCGTGACCTGGGAACGCGAGGACCGCATCGAGAAGATCGTCGGCACCTGGCCAGCCGCGTGGGACCAGTCGCGCGCGCTGGAACTGGGTTTCGCCGGCGATGCCGATTTTGATGCGGTGATCCGGGCGTATGCGGAGGATGCGGGCATCGCGCTTTGACCGCTGCTGGTTTTCTCCCTCTCCCACTGCGTGGGAGAGGGAGAAAACCGGGGGAATATCCAAATTTCAAGCCGCCGGCTTCACCAACTCCCACGCATCGATCGTCTCGCGTACTTGCCCCGGAATCGGCGCCGATTTCTGGGTCTTCGGGTCTGCGCACACGTAAACGATCTCGCCCGTGATCAGGTGTTCCTCCCCACGGTACATCTCCACGCGCAACAGCATGCTCGAACGCCCCAGCCGGGCCATGCGGCCGCGGATGTCCAGCATGTCGTCGAAGCGCGCCGAGGCGTGGTACTCCAGCGTCGACTTGACCACGAAGATGTCCACGCCATGCGCGTGCAGCACGTCTTCGGGGTAGCGGATGCCCACGGCGCGCCAGTATTCGGTCACGCAGATATCGCAGTAGGTCAGGTAATGGGCATTGAAGACGATCGACTGCGGATCGACTTCGGCCCAGCGCACGCGCAGCGGCATGCTGTGGCGGAAATCCTCTTTGGCCATCGGACGGCGGCTCCCAATGAAAAACGGGGCGCTCCGTGGAACGCCCCGTCCGGTGACAGGCTTATTGCGGCTTGTTCAGCCCCAGCTTCTCGATGATCGCGCGCTCGCGCTTGACCGTGTCCGCCGCAAAGGCCGCATACTGGCTGGTGCCCATGTAGTACGGCTCCATGTCGAACTTGGCCAGCGATTCGCGGTAGTTGGGCATTTCCATGGCCTGCTTGAACGCGTCATGCAGCTTCTTGACGATGGCCGGATCGGTACCCTTGGGCGCCACCAGGCCGAACGGCGAGGTCTGCACGATGCCCATGCCCAGTTCCTTCAGCGTCGGCACGTTCGGGAAGCGCGCCGAGCGCTTCTCGCCCCAGGTGGACAGCAGGCGCAGCTTGCCCGATTCCACGTACTGGGCCCAGGCCGGCGTATCGGCCACCGACATCACGTGGCCGCCCAGCAGCGCCTGCATCGATTCCGAATTGCCCTTGTACGGAATGTGCGAGAACTGCACACCCTGGCGCATGGCCAGGTCTTCCATGGTCAGGTGCAGCGTGGTCATCGAGCCCGGCGAACCGTAGGTCAGCTTGCCCGGATTGGCCTTGGCGTAGGCGATGTATTCCTGCATCGTCTTGATCGGCGAATCGGCGGGCACCACCAGGCCGAACGAGTAGCCAGCCAGGTTGATGATGTAGCTCAGGTCCTTGACCGGGTCCCAGTTGATCTTGGTCGTGTACGGCAGGCGGTACACGGGCATGGCCACCTGGGCCAGCGTGTAGCCGTCCGGCGCGGTCGACTGCATCAGCTGTGCGGGCAGCACGCCGCCGGCGCCGGGCTTGTTTTCGACGATCACGGGCTGGCCCAGGATCTTCGAGGCGTTATCGGCCAGCACGCGGAACGGAATGTCGGTGGAACCGCCGGCCGTGTAGCCGATGATCAGGCGAATCGGACGATTCGGGAATTTGTCCGCCTGGGCGTGTGCCGGCATGGCGGCCAGTCCAACTGCGGCCGAAGCGGCGATCAGGCCCACCTGGGCCATAAAGTGGCGGCGTTGCATGAGTGTTGTCTCCTTCTGCTGCAAAAAATGCACTGTTGCGACTTCGATAAACCGTGAAACAGTTGCCGGCCTGCCCCGGTTGTTATGGAAAGGGGTCAGGCCAAAATTCGTTGAAATACTACGTCTGGAAGGCCTCCCGCAGCGCGGCGATGGCATCGGCATGGGCGCCGGCCACGGCATGGATGAAGCGTCCCATCTTGAAGAAATCGTGAATCATCGTCGGGTAGTCGGCCAGGCGGGCCGTTACACCTGCCGCACGCAGCTTGGCGGCGTAAGCCACGCCCTCGTCGTGCAGCGGATCGTAGCCGGCCACGGCGATCCAAGCCGGGCACACGTCCCGCACATCGGCGCCCTGCCCGCCGCCGTCAAGCGGCGCGAAGCGCCAGTCGTCGCGGCTGGCATCCTTGTCCAGGTACTGGCCGAAGAACCACTGGATCATGTCGGCCGTCAGCAGGTAGCCGTCGGCCAGCGCACGGTGCGACGGCGTGTCCTGGCGCGCGCTGGTGCCCGGATAGATCAGCATCTGCAGCACAGGCTTCAGCCCGGTATCGCGTGCCTCGACGGCACAGGCGGCCGCCAGCGTGCCGCCGGCGCTGTCGCCTCCCACGGCGATCCGCGCCGGATCGGCGCCAAGGCGGGCCGCTTCGTCGAATATCCAATGCAGCACGTCGAACGCGTCGTTGGCCGCGGTCGGGAATTTCCACGCCGGCCCCAGCCGGTAGTCGACCGACAGCACCAGGCAATCGGCGCCATTGCAGAACACACGGCACAGCGAATCGTGGGAGTTGATGCTGCCGACCGTGAAGCCGCCGCCGTGGAAGTACACCAGCAGCGGAAGCGGATCGGCCCAGCTTGCCTCGCGCGGCGCGTAGAGCCGCACCGGAATCGCGTGGCCGTCGCGAGCCGTGACCGTGAAATCCTCGACGTTGTGAACCGGTGCCGGCGACAGGTCCAGGATCGGCGCGCTCTTTTCGTAGCCAACCTTGGCATCCGCCGGTTCCATCGTATGGATGGCCGGTCGCTTGGCCCGCGCGATCAGTTCCAGCAGCTGCGCGACCTGCGGGTCGAGCGGCTGGGCGGGCAGGCCGGGAACGGACGGAGAAGGCTGAGCGGACATAGGGGCGGTCGAAGTCGGGCAATCGGCCATGTCAGGCCAATACCGACCGGGGGCAAACCAGGCTCACGGCAACCACGAAATTCGAATTGTGAACGGTCGTTCGATTCCGTATCATGCCAGCGTTTCCGGCCTGCAGCATTACGAAATAACCCTCAAGACAACGCCTGAAGCACGTTTTGCGCGATCACCGGCCATGCTTGCGATGCTGCCGGGCGCACGTTCGCCGCCTATGCTTGTAGGGCGTGCAACGCCAGCACGGCACCCCTAACGATCAGGATCAGGAGATCAGGAGACACCATGACAGGCGAACACTTGCAGGTTGTGCATGGGGATATCACCCGGATGTCTGTCTAATTTTCAGGCATATCAATCACTTAGTTCAATTCCTCTAACTTGCTGCACAAATATTACGCACGGTTGTATAAGCGTTTCCGGCAGGTTTTCCGTGCAAGTTAGACGACGAATGGCCACCCCATCGCCAAGCCCCGCAGCCTGTTGCGATAGAATCCACCCACCAAAAAACGAGGAGAGCAGCCCATGACCGACATGCGACCTTTTTACGCCGAGACCGTGCACGAGCAGGCATTGGCGGGAATTCCGCAGGAGCCGCGCCGCAACGACTTCATCACGCCGGAAGGCGCGCTAATCGCCATGCATCGACTGGATGAGATCGTGCGGGGATGTCAGGCCGGTGGCCGCGAGGCACCGACCGTCGAGGAACTGGCGGCGCTGGTGGATAGCGCGCGGGGCTGACTATTTCGCCTTGGGCTTCCAGCCGCAGACTTTGGCGCCCGCGCGGTTATGCGACAGGATGGCTTGCGCCGTCTCGTTCGTCAGCACATCCGCCTTATCCACGTAGATCGGCTTCGTCCAGTCGCAGGCAGTGTCCGTGACCTTCGGCACGTAGACCACCTCCGGCGCGGGCTTACTTTCCCCACTCGTCGTGCAGCACGCGGTTAGCGTCAGGCTCGCCAGCAGCAGCGGAATCCTCATCTCGTCTCACCTTTGCGTTGTCGGCGCCGGCCTGAGCGCCGGCTTCGTTGGCCTTTGCCAGCGCGGCATCGTTTGCTGAGACACGAGCATCGGCCTCGGCCACCTTGCGTCCTGCCTGTGCCTCTGTTGTCTGCGCCTGTTTAGTGCGCACCCATCCGGCTAGCAAGCCGCCGAGCGCCACGAGGACGCCAAGCAGCGCGGGCCATACCTTCCCGAGGATTGCAATCAGCGCGGTCATACGGCCTCCCTGGCGCGACGGTGGTTATCTGGCCATGTCTCAGGGCGCGGTTTGCCAGGTCGCCATGTCCGTAGATATAGCCCCCATGCGCCGTCGGCGTCGTCCGTGGCCGGCAACTGGAACGGATCGGTGAACAGCAGCAGCCGCGCCACGCCGGCAGCAAGCACGTCGTCGGTTTCCAGCGCCCGCCAGATGCTCTCCGGCAGGAACTGAACGCCGCGTGCCGCGCATAGTCGGTCCAGCCAGAACCGCGATGCATCGTGCAGGTAGACACCCCACACGCCGCCGCGCGACTGCCGCGTCCCCATCTCGAACTGAGCGAGCCCGCGCGCCGGACCGTTGCCCATTTGCTTGCGGTGGATCAGGCCAGATTCCTGCAGGCAGATGGCCGTTACCATTACCTGAGCCTTCGGCGTATCCATGCCGCGTGGCAGCAGATCGAGCGCCGAGGCGAGCGGCCCGCGCACGAAATCACGCGGCTCCATCACCGCCCCCTTTGCGCCGAACCGCCAGATACCGCACGACGAGGATCAGCAGGAACGCGCCGAGCGCGGCATAGCGCTGGATACCTTGCGGCAACAGCGCCTTCAGGTCGGGCGGCATAGAGTTCCAGGCGTCGATAATCGCTGGACCGAACGCAGTCACGAGCGCCAGCCCGCCGCTCAGCACCACAGTGCCCTTGGTATGCAGCCGACGCCAGTTGTCGGCTAGTCCGATCTTCCAGTTCATCGCGTCCACCTCTTGATGTCGGGCCGCTGCCCCGCCGCGTTATCCATGAGGTAGCTGCGGATCTGTTTCACGTCGCTGCTGACGTCTCGCATCTGCTCGCGCACGTCGTTGCCGAGGTCGCGAATCTGCTCTTTGGTGTCCTGCCTGAGACGGTCCTGCCCAGCCTCAAGCCGCGCAATGCTGGAATCGTGGCTGACGTCCTTATTCTTCAGGTCTCGCACGTCACCAGCCAGCGCGAACCACGCGACGATAATCGTCCCGGCCGCACCGATGATTCCGCTCAGCACGCTGCCGAGGTTGATGGTCGGGTCGAATTTCATGGAGTTCCCCTTGTTTGTATCGCTGCAGTGCCTCAAGGAATTCTCACGATCCCAATCGTGTTGACGTTGGCATTCGTGTCGATCGCGCCAGCTCCCGTGCCGTTGTGGGATATACCCAGCGTCAACGTATCGTTGACCGCGCAGTTCACTAGGAATGTGATGTGGTCATCGATGGTGTAGGTACCGGCGGTGATCAGATTTTTGATGCTGGCCTGAGCCAACGACCCGTTCCTGCTTAGAACGATTTGATACAAGTTCCCAACGGCCCACGTGACGCCAATCATTCGAACCTGCGTCGTGACCATGTAGGTACCGGCCGCTGGCACCGTGAAGACACCCGTAGTGTTGTTGAAGCTGTTCGTAGCATCGAGTGTTTCAACCCATCCGGTAATGGTCGTGTTGGCTCCTGACGGCAGGGACTGCGGCCCCACTGTCGTGGCAATGACCTTGGCGTTACCCGTGCTGCTCAGGGTCGTGAAGGTGCCCGCTGCCGGGGTCGTTGCGCCAATGGCCGGTGGCGAGGCGAAGCTTAGATTAGCGCTGTCCCATGGGGTGGCGCTGCCGAAGACGGGGCGCTGCGTGAGCGTACAGACGCCCGCGGCGTTCGTGCAACTGATCGGGTTATCAACGAAGGAGCCCGCAACATACCGGCTCAGGTTGAAGTTGTTGGCAGAGCTTTTGGTCATCGTCCAGACGACCGCCCCGTTGCTCTGGTAGGTGAGATTGGAGAAGCTGGCGCCGCTCGAGTCGTTGAGGATGATCGACGGCGTCGTCAGTGATACCGCCTGATTGGCGGTGAAGGTGTTCGCCGCTGCCAGCCCCGGCACAGCCAGATTCGTGCGCGCCGCAGCCGCTGTCGTGGCGTTGGTGCCGCCGTTGGCGATAGGGAGCGTGCCGGTGATCGAGCCGGCCGACACCACAGGCGCGCCCCAGGCTGGCGCTGTTGATGGCCCCGTGGAGACAACCGCCTGCCCGGAGGTCGAGCCCGCGGGGTTGAGTAGTTGGATAGGCGAGAGGGTCGCGGCGCCGGAAAGGCCGGCCACGAGCGCGAGGAAGAGTGTGAGGATTTTTTCATGGTCAGTTGGATGCGATCACTTCGATGAAGTCGTAGGCGTTGCTTCCAGCAGCAACGCTGGATCCGGTGTTGTTGCAATCCACGAAAGCCACGTCGCCAGCATTGACATCGCCCAGGTTCGCGCAGATGCCGGTATTGACGAGTTGGATGCCACGCGTGGAGACGCCACCCTGATTCAGCTTTGTGAGCAACGTAGAGGTGCCGGTGATCGTCGCGAGGAAGAACCCTCCAATCACGCGCACTTTCTTCACCGGCTGGCTGAACGTCAGCGCGCCGGTCAATGGGTTGTAGGAAACAGTCGGCCGCGCGAGATCGCCAGTGTTATCCGCCGACTGCCACTTCAGCGTGGACGTGCCGGCCGGGATCGTTGCGCCGCCGAGGTTCGACACGCGCGCGATTACGCGCTCGCTAAAGTGGGCAATGCCACCGCTAATACCGCCAAGGCCTTGAAGGAAACCATCGCCGAACGAGGTGTCGTCGCAGTGGACATCGGCATTGCCGCTGCACGCGATGTTGGCGAACGACCGCGGCGTGGTCGAATAGAAGTGGCAACCCTTGACGATAACTTCGCCTTGGAAATCCGCATCCGTCTGGATCAGGGCCTGAAGGTTCTGCGTGTGGATGCCGGTGCAGCCCATGTATGAGAGCAGGCCCCGGGTTGGGCTGGCCACACCCGGATTGCCGGTGATGGCAAATGGCGCCGCGCATTCGATGACCGTGCCATGGGCCTCGAATGAGCCATACTGGTCCGCAATCACACCATCGATTGCATCGAGTTCGACGCCAGCGCCTGCCGTCAGCTCCGTCATCAGGTGTTCGCCACCGATCTGCCGGACGTGGCCGCCGATACAGAGCACGACGCGCGCGCTGAGCGCGAGCCATGCGCCGCTGCCATCACCGTAAGACGACCGCAGCTGATAGCCATTGAATTCCACGAAGGTTTGCGTGCCGTACGCCGCGCACCCGATCGGGCAGCCAAACGTGTATCCATCGCGGATCACGATTTCGCTGACCAGCTTGTCTGGCTTCGATGGGTCGCCAATCATCCAACCGACTCGCGCGCCGCTAATGCTCAGGCCGCTGATGGTGATCAGCGATGCGATGCCGTCCTTCCCCCAAATCTTGACCGCACTCTTGTAGCCGGTGTTGTACATCGCGGAGAAGATCAGGCTGCCGTCGATCTGCAGGTCTACCGTGTCGCGCAACTCGAGCACCGCGTCATAGTTGCCCGACGTCATTCCGAGGATCGTGGCCGATCCGGTGATGCGCAGGTTCCCGGCGGGCACGAGGATCGACGTGACACGGAACAGGCCGCTGCCGAAGTCCGCCGCGTAGCCCTTGGCAATGGCGTCGAGCACGAGCGCATTGAATGCACTCGTCGAGTCGAAGGACAGGTCGCCGCGCTTGGCGCCGAACTGCATGGCGTTCACGGACCCGTCATACATCAGCTTGTAGCGGCCCGCGTCGTCGGCCACGATGACCGTGCCGCCGTTGTCGGCGGTGGTGGTATCCGCCAGATCAGCGCGATAGAAGCCCGAGCCACCGTCACCGGGCGTCCAGTAGCCGAGCGTCATCACCACGCGGTAGCGGCTCGAGTCGAGGTTACGCATCGCGGCCACGTTATCGACCACGCGCAGCATGATGTTGCCCCACTGCAGCTGATCGTCGCCCACCGACTGGTCCGGCGGCGTCACGACCGACAGCGTGGTGCCGATGCGGATGAAGACCTCGTCAACGCCGACCGGGATCGGCGAGTTAAAGATGACCTGATTTCCCGAAAGCAGCCATTGATTCGGACCCTGATACGCCGGGCCGAAGAACACCTCTACGTTGCCAGGCACGCCGGGCGGGCGCGACAGCGTAAGGGTCGTGGTGGTGCCAGGAACGTAGTGGCCACTGGCCGAATAGAAGGAATTGACGACCATGTCGCCTGCGCCAACCGAGGCTGGAACAGGCAGATAGGTATGTCGGCCGTTGTCGTCAAAGCCGAGCATCTTGGATGCCCGCATGCCGCGTGGCGCTAGCTGACCGTCAAGGTTCTCCACTAGCGGATAACGCAGGCTGCTGCGCTTGTCGCGCAGGAAGTCCTGCAGCGCCATCCAGATGCGGTCGAAATCGAGATTCAGGGTCTGGGCGCGAAGGTCGCCGTTACGCTGGTAGTCGGTGGACCGACTGATATCGACCTGCCGCATGAGCACGACAATCGCGCCATCGGCCGGCGGCACAGCGAAGACAACCGCCCCGCCGGACTGGCTGCCGATACCGTTGACGGTGAAGCCCGTGGTGACCGTGTCATCGTCCACCGAGACCACAAGGTCGGAGGCATCGAGGACGTAGCAGCCATATGTGAAAGTGGTTGTTACACCATTCCCGGTGTACTGAAAGATTGTGGGCTGATCGGGTACGGACATTGGCGGCGGCCTTTTTGTGGAGGCGCCGCCCGGAGACGGCGCGCTAGTCGACCTCGAAGGTCACTTCATGGACCCCCGCGGATTGCCGCCAATCTTTGACGTTCTCGGCTGTCGGTTTCCCGACAAGGTGGTTAATGCGCACAGGCGACTGAAGGATGGCGCCCGAGCCGGAATCGAGATAGCCGTCTGGCTGCTCCTTCACCGCAGGGTTCCAGTCCTTCATCTCGTCCCACATAGGACCGTTGAGCACATCGACGTGCGCCCACAACACCCCCGACTTCATGGGGGCTCAAGGCCGGCAAGGATGCGCTCGTTCTTGTTGCCCTTCGCAATGAACTCCACCGCCGCGCACCGCAACTGTTCTTGCTTCAGGGCGCGCTGCAGGAGTTTTGGCATGAATGCGCCTAGCCCGTTTGTTTCTACCGACACGTGCACGATGTTGAAGCGGCGTACGAGCTCGGCAATCTGCATCACCT
Source organism: Cupriavidus sp. EM10 (assembly GCF_018729255.1). Taxonomy (NCBI): domain Bacteria; kingdom Pseudomonadati; phylum Pseudomonadota; class Betaproteobacteria; order Burkholderiales; family Burkholderiaceae; genus Cupriavidus; species Cupriavidus sp. EM10. The sequence goes on along the minus strand of NZ_CP076060.1, from coordinate 1,530,447 downwards.
GACCTCCGATGATCCTGGTGTTGCGTGTGTCGTCGAATACAGCGGCCTCGCCTGTCAGGCCTTGTGCCACGTGCCAGTAGTGATTGCCGTAGCCGTCGTCGAGGATCAGCGAGAACGCCGAGGTGTCGCCCCCTACCTTGCCCTTGGCCGGGTCCCAGTATGCGCGGCCGCTCACAATCTGCACGCCGCCCAACATCATGCGAACCTGACGGTTCGCCGTCTCCAGGCGCGGGTGCATGTCGTACGCCTTGATCAGTTCCGGATCTAGACGGCTCTCGGTGATGGGCTTGGCTTCGAGCATGTATTGCGAGTCCCAGTAGTTGAGCGTGCGCACCTTCTTGCGGCGGCGCTCGATGTCCTCTCGGGTGAATCGCTCCGGCCATGCGCAACGGGCATAGATGTCCAGCACGGCGCCGATCGGCCGCGTGAGGGCCACGCACCGGCCGTCAAGCGTGTAGTCTTCGCCTTCCTTCAGCAGCCGCGCGGCCTTGTGAATTCCGCTGATGACGTAGATGCCGTCCGCCGCCGGGTCGAATGGGAAAGGGAAGCGCGTGCGCGTGTCCATCTCCTTGTCGTACCGGATGGCGTCCTCGAACAGCGGGATCTTCAACAGCGCCGCGCCGGCGTCAACCAGTTCGGGGTAGATGGAATCGTGCGTGTGGGGCGTGCCGATGTAGGTTTCCCGGCCGCCCGGCACGAGAATGAAGGTGCCCTCCTGAATCTTCGCTCGCAGATTCTCCCGCGCGTCGGCCGTCTTGATGTTCTTCGGCACCTCCACATCGTCGTAGTCGATGTCGCGTGCGCGCGCCGATGTCACGTTCTGGTTGACGCCCACGGCTGTCATGCTGGCGTTACGCGCGTCATTCGCGCCGGTCACCCAGAACATCTGCGAACCCGGCTTGTTGGGGAGCATGCCGCCGCACAACGGATGGCGGCGCAGCACGTTGATGGTGTCGCGCGTCAGTTTGGCCGCGAGCTTGCCGTCCGCCGCCCATATCAGCGATACCCATGTGCCATCGTTGTATAGCTGCCACGCCTTGTACACGGCGTAAATGGTGGACTTCGCGGCGCCCCGGAACACCATGAGTACCCGCACCGGGTCGTCGCAGAACTCCAGCCACTGGCACATGCGCACGTGCAGCGTAGGCACCTGCCAGTTCATGACCTTCGCCCACAGTAAGAAGAAGGCCAGGAAGCTGATGCGCTTATTTGCCATGGACTCGCTTGTCGAAGGCTTCTTTGCTGGCGGCAGTGCCGAGCTTGTTCAGCAGGCGGGCCGCTTCCTTCTCCGCGGCGCGAATCTCGCCATCGAGACCGTCGGGCTCCTCGGTTTCAGGCTGCACGCCGTCAGGCGCTCCTGCGGCGCTGCGCTGCTGGATCACGCCGATCAGGCTGCTGGTCTTCATGATCACGGTGAGCGTTGCCGCCGCGTTTTTCTTGACCCAGTAACGGTCGCCGCGTGTCTGCTGATCCATCTGCCCGGCGGCAATACCGTGGCCGGGCCACGTCTCCGGGTTCGCTTCTTCGAGAAACACGTCCGTCAGTTTCTCGGTAAGCGTCTGTAGGCGCTCGTATTGGTCCTGCCTCATCACTGATCTCCAAATGCTGCGCCAAGATTTGGGCCTCTATCCGGGCCACCGGTGCCAGGCTTCCACCAGTAATCCTGATCCCAGTCCTTTTGCGCGCGCGACTTCATTTTCGAAAGATAGCCGGGGGACAACAGTTCTTGCAATGCGTGCAGGCCGGCGTGATCGAGCGCGGCCTTGGCGTACCAGAGATTCACATACGGCAGGTGCCCACGCGCGAAACGTAATGCTTCCGCGCCGGCGTGCGTGTCCTTACCATGCGCGGATTCGAAAATGTTTCCCTTGCCCAGTTTGATAACCAACTCGGCCGCGCTTCCCAAGGTGGGTCCAGCAGCACTCTTGATGGCATTGGCGGCATCGTCGCCATAACTACCTTCTGGGTCTGAAAGGAGGAAGTCACCAACAATACTGAGTCCGCCGCCCTGGGCGAGCGATTGGAACCAGAATTTCCCCTTCGACATATCGATAGGATCCTTACCTTGCACGATCTGTTTGTTCTGGTAAGCAATGGCACCCAGACCTGTGAGTGTGATCAACATCGCTCCACCGTACATCGTGCGATTCACCAGTGCGGGCAATGGCGCGCCTTCGATTCGCCCCGGCGCCTCAGTCATGCGGGACCAGTGTCGGGACACCATAGCTATCGGGAAAGACTTGAACTGCATGACAGAACGTGCAAACTCTCCCAATGGTGTGCCACGTTGCAAACCGCCCCATGACGCCGCCGCTTTGGTGGTCAGGTCGGGGTTCAGTACGGCATATTCCGACTCGTCGGTGATCAGGCCCAGCACCTTTGCGACTACCTCGTCGGCGCGCGGGTCGCCGGCTGCGCGGATGGATTCAGGCGTCAGAAAGTCCATGCCGTTGTATGGCGTGAGCTGCGCCTGCCGGATGACGTTCCAGTCGTCCTCGGTCAGCCCCTTGCTGGTCATGCGCCAGCGGTCGTACTCGGTCAGTGCCTTCCAGTCGGTCTTCGACAGCTTGGCCATACCGTTCATCATGGTCATGCTGTAGGCGCGTCGCAGCGTGTCGGTCCACGCGTTCATCAGCGACAGTTTCATGGTGCTGTTCGCCAGCCGGCCAGACCACGTCTGCCTGATGTTGTCGCCGCTCCAGCGGTTCAGGTCCGAGATCATCGATTCCGCGATGATGCCGTGCATGCTCAGGAAATCGCGGGTGTCGCTATCGAACTGGCGGCCGATGTTTCGGATGGAATCCCAGTAGCTGAGCCGGTTGTAGCCGGTGGTCACGAAGTAGGTGCCGAGGTCGGTCACGCTGGAGAGCACGGCCCCGGCCAGCTTACCGAATGTCTGGATATTACGCATGTGGGTGCCGATCTCGGCTATGCGCCCGCTGACCGGCGCGCCAGTGGTACCGCTCAGCACATCCCAGTACGACTGCGGCAGCATGCCAAAGGTCCGGTCAATGCCGTGGTCCGCCCGGTCGGCAAGGTCGAACTGAAGCCGCATCTGCTGGTTGGGGTTGGGGCCGTACCGTTCGACCAAGCCGATGTCTCGCGCGAGGCGCCCAACGTGCCCGAGCATGGCGTCGTACATGCTGCCAGCGCCGTACTGGCCCATGTATTCGAGATAGGCGTTTCCGTCCTTGTAGTGGATCTGGCGCGACTCGCTACCAGCGTTGGCCTTGGCCGAACTGCCGGCAGCCGGCTTGCTGCCAGGCGTCGTCTTGTTCAGACCGTCCGTGGCGATGGTCGTCCACGCCTCGCGCAGGAAGTCGAGCACCTCGGCATCGTTCATGCGGCTGCCGTCCTCACGCACGTACTGACTGCGGTCGAGCAGCGGCATCGTCTTCTGGGCCCAGTCGTCCTGCGCCTTGGCCGAGCCGTCGCCGCGCACGCGCACCGTGTCGTGGGGCTGCGGCAGGTAGCCATAGTCGAGCTTGCCGACGTCGCCGCCTGACGAGTTGAAGCGCTGGCGCATGCTCTCGATCGTATCCAGCCAGGCTCGCGCGCCCTTCTGCGCCAGCGTGTTGCCGGTCGCGCCATTGGCGTTGGCGATGATCTCGACGGCCAGGTCGCGGGTCATGCCGGGATTCTCGGCATCGAACAGCCACATCAGGCCGCGCCGTGCCGCGCTGGTGCCCTGGGTGCTGACCGAAGCGTCGAGGAGGTCCATCAGCTTGGCCATGTTCTCGCGCTTGACGCCCTCGATGTAGGCGCCGGTCTGGTCCATTTCCTTCACCAGCGCCTTGCTGCGGTTGTCGCTGAACTGCGTCATGAGGTCAGTCAGACGTGTATCCATGGCAGCCGTCTTCACCACCTGGAGGCTGGCGCGAGTGACCTTCAGCGCTGCCTCCTGTTGGATATCAACCATGGCCTGTTGCGAGGCTTCCAGCACGCGCTGATCGCGCGATTTGGCCTGCCACTGCGGGTCGGAACGCGCCAGGCGGCGCATGGTGGCGGACAGCCGGTCGTCGATCTTGCGGACCTCGGCATCGGTAAGTTGGCGGCCAGCGGCTGCGCTGACGGCTTGACGGCATTGCGGTGTCATACAATGGCTCCCATGGCTCTGATTCGATTGCTCACCCACACCGCCGGTATCTGGTGGATTCTGCTCGGCGTCCCGGCGCTCGGGTGGATGGCCAGCGTCCTGCCGCCGCAGCACCCGGCTGCGTACGTGGCGGCGTTCGTCTGGGTGTGCGGCGTCGTACCGGCGTGCGTGCTGTCGGGAACCAGCAGCAAAAGCCTGCCGGCGGACTTCCGGGCCGCGTGGCGCGCCTTTCGTACCTGGTTCACCATCGTCGGCAGCATTGCGGCGGTCGGCATCGTCCTGTCCCTGATCATCCGTTAGGCGATACGTAAGAAGCACTCGGCAGCCGCCTGGATCAGCGGCGCATCGGCGGCGTCTCGCGCGGCCTCAGCCTTCACAGCCTCCAGCGCATCGGCCAGCCGCACCGGCGCGTCCATCCCTTCCAGCTGCACCATCATGTCGGGCGATAGCTTGGCGATCTCGGCGGCCTGAGCGTCAACCGATGCGGCGGCAGCCTGCGCGCCTGTTGCGCTTTCCCCCGGTTTTGCTGCAGCAGCGGCAGCCTGTGTTTCGGTATTTCCGCCCGGCGTTTCGTTAAGCGGAGGGATACCGCCGCCTTCCGTCTTCTCGCCGGGCGCCTTGGCGGGCGTCTCTTTCGCGGTCTGCTTGGCTGCCAACGCCGTGGCCTTAACCGGGCTCGGCGGCGCATCCAGCGCGGCACGCGCACCCTTTGCGCCCGCAATCTGCTGGTCAAGCTGCTGCACGGCCTGGCGCGCCTGCTCGGCGCTGCGGTTCGTCTCTACCTGCCGCTCCAACGAATCGAGGCGCGCGGTGTGCTCGTCGAGCGCTGAGGTGATTTCCTTCCGGGCGGCGGCCTGCGCCTGCTTGTAGCTGATCCGGCCGTCGCCTTCTGCCTGCAGTTCCTTGGCCCGTGCGCGGATTGCCTCGTCGCTAGTGTCCGGCGCGGCGCGCCGCAACTGGTCGATCTCGATGCGCAAGGAGCGGATGGCGCCGGGCTCCGCCGGTTGGCCAGCCTCGCCCAGCAGATCGGCCCGGGCAGATTCGAAGCGACCGACCATGTCGTCGAGCATGCGGGCCTGCTGGAGCGTGTCCCACTGGATGGTGTCGCTCACGTCCACCCGGCTGCCGGCGCCAAGCTGGTCGGATGCCTTGACGACGGCATGCAGGTGATCCTGTGCGGCAGCAATGTCGGTCGGGTCCTTCAGGTTCCAGCTGTCGACGGTGTCGCGGATCAGCTGCGTGCGCGCTGCGGCCACAGCGTCTGGATCGCCAGCGGCGGCCCGGCCGGCAGCCTCTCCGCCGCGCTGCGCCATGTATTCCTCGACGCGGGCCAGGTAGCGGGACGTCTCGGCGGCCGGCGGCAGCTTGCCCTCCAGCACGGCTTTGGCCTGCCGGGGCCCACCGTTGTAGTCGGCGATCACCGCGCGGATGTCGCCGTTGTACTGCTTCATGGTGTCGCGCAGGTACTTGGCCATGCCATCCAGCGACTGCACCGGGTCGGTCGGGTCCTTCACGCCGTACTTCTGCAGGTTCTCCGGCATGAACTGGGCCACGCCGCGCGCGCCCTTGGGAGACACCGCCGTCGAACCGGATTTCTCGCCGGCGTTCTTCAGCGCGATCATCAGTTCCGGCGGCACGCCCTCGCGCTGCGCCGCCGTCACTGCATAGGCATCCAGGCGGGGATCGTTGTACGGCAGCGCCTTGCGCTCGCTGCCGCCCATGTCCAGCAGCGCGCGGGCAGCGGCGGCGTCAACTGGCGGCGTTGACCCAGGGCGCGCGCCACGCTGGCCGCGCATATGCAGGCCACCGAACGCCGCCGGCACCAGCGTAGAGACCGCCAGCCCCACCGGGTCGAATGGATCGTATTGGTCAGATACCTTGCTGTAGTCGGCGTTCTTCAGGATCTCGCGCGAGGCGGCCTGCTGGGCGATGTAGGCGGCCGGACCGCCGGCCACCACCAGCGCTGCCGTCTGGGCGATCGTGCGGCCCGCCACCGGCAGTGCGGCACCCACGCCAGCACCGATACCTGTGATGGCGCCCACCTTCGTCCGCGTCTCGATGTCGACGCCCTCGGCCTTCAGACGATCCGCCTCGGTCAGCGCTTCATCCGCGCCAAACAGCGTTGCTCCCACCACCGGGCCGGCAGCCAGCGAATACCCGACCGCCTTGGTGATCCCGCGGGCGCCCTGGAACAGGACGTTCTCCAGCACGTTGGAAGTAGCCGGGTCCGGCATCATGCTGCGCGCCGTGGTGCGCAGGCCCGTGCCGATCTCGGTGCTGAAGGCTTCGCCGCTTTGGACCTGTTCGCGAGCCTGATCGCCAGCATCCCGGCGCTTCTGCATCTCGTCAGGGGACAGCAGGAGGGATGGGTCGGCCTGGGCGCCATAGCCGGCCTGCACCTGACCGAAGGCGCCAATGACGTCCGCAGCGAAGCCGCCAGACTCCACGCCGCCGGCTGCCGCGCCTACGACTGGCGCCTTGATCGTGTTCCAGACCGAGAATCCAGACTGCTGGCGCGGCTCGGCCACGGGCCGCTGCTGGCGGTCATCGAGGGTCTTATCGATGCTGTCTTGCAGCATGCCGTCGATCATTGCGCGCTCCTTGCCGGCATGCCCTGGGCACCGTTGGGCGGCGCCGCAGTCGGGCGGGATGGGTTCAGGTCGATGATGATGCGCTGGCCTGCGCTGTTGGTGACGAAGCCCTGGCCGGCGCGGATCGCATACCGGCCGGGCCCGGCGTGTACAAGGGAGGCTTGCGGCAACTGCTGGATGAATCGATCGAGCGGGATGGCCGTCTTGCCGCTAAACACGTCGCCGCCCGGCGCCTGCTGCGCCAGATCGTTGGGCGTGATCCCGGCGATGCGCTGGGTGAAGGTGTCGTCTGACATGCCGTACGGACGCGGTATCTTCGTGCCGTCGCGCTGCTCGCGAACGCCGCCGGTGGCCAGGTTCACCGCCTGGTCTGCGTCGGGCGACTTACCCTCGGCCACCAGCCCGGCCATGATCATGAAGGCGGAGTCCTTCCACGCGCGCGAGGTGTCCTGGTTCATCGTCAGGCCGTTGATCTTCTGGGCGATCTCCGCCTTCCAGCCGGTTTCCTTGGCCGAATCCACCTTGGCAGTGCCGTCCTTCATGGCCTGCTGGCCGCGCAGCACCAGCTCAGCGGTATAGCGCCCCACGGACGTCTGGGCGTTGGCATAGGCCATGGCATTGGACAGCACGTTGTTGTCGCCGCCCAGCTGCTTGGCCAGCGCCGAGACGCGGTCCATGTCCTTCACCAGACCGCCGATGGAGCCAAGTGCGCTGGCGGCCTGATCGGGCGGCAGGGACTGCACCAGTTTTCCCAGAGTGCGCGCCTCGTAAGGTTGCAGCGGGCTCTCCTTCTTGCCGGACCACTGCTCTACCTGGCCGATCTGCTGCATGCGCATGCCGATGATCTGCTGAGCATCCTGCACATTTCCGATACTGATTGCCGGCGCCCGGGTAACAACACCGCTTTCCTGAGCAGCCTGCCACGGGTTTTCCTTCACCGCGCTGTCGATGTTCGAATCGATGCGTCCGAGTTGGTCGAGTTGCTTCTGCCGCTGCGGGCTGATGCCCTGCCCCTTTGTCACAGCCTTGGCGTTCTCAGCCTCCAGTAAAGCCTTGCGCTGGGCAGACGGCATCGTGGCAAAGCGCGCGGCTTCGCCTTGATCCTGCACCAGTTGCTGCGCCTGCGTGGCGTACGCCGTGCCGGCAGTCGTCTCTGCCAAGCCGTTGATCGTGTCCATATCCAGGTACTTACCGCGCAGCACGATGTCGGTAGCTGCATTCACCGCATCCTTCGCCTTCTCCTCGCGCGCCTTGGCTTCGCGCTCAGCCTTCTCCTGCGCCCGGATGCCTGCCGCCTCGATCCCGTTGAGGTAGCCATAACCCTTCGTCATCAGCGATGTGCGCTTCGCGGGGTCGATCGCTTCGCCCTCGGCGCCACCGATCTTGGACATGGCAGCTTTTACCAGGTCGGCATTGCCCGTCTGCGCGGCGCCTTCGAGCGTGGCATTGGCGAAGTTGTAGGTCGCGCCCTCGGTGAAGGCCTGCTTCTTCTGGGCAATCTGCTCTGGGGTCAGACCGGACTGCGGCCCGAGCTGGTCGACAGCGTTGTGATAGTTCGCGATCGAGCCCGGAAGATCCCGCATGGCGTTGCGCTGGAATTGCTCGCCGAGCCCGTCCAGACTGGCGCCGATCTCGCCTTGCTGGCGCTTGACTACTGAACCTTGCAGGTTGCGTTCCAGAGCGCCCGTCGTGCGCACGATGTTGGGCTCAATCAGCCGGCGCGTCTCCGGGTCCATCCCTTCGAAACGCTGGCTCTGCAGGTCCTGAACCTGCTTGCGGTAGGCCGGAATGGCATCTGCCGCTTTCAGCTCTCCGCTCTGCAGTTGCCGGTCGACGGTGTCGTGTGCGTCGCGTATGTCGTTGTCGAACTGGGCGAGTGACAGCGCGGAGTCGGCGCGGCGTTGCGCCTCTGCATTGGCCTGCATCTGGGTGCCAATGTCACCTACAGCTGCGCCGAGGCGTGCCGCGCCTTGCGCGATGGCGCTGCCGGTGTCCGGGACGTTGATGGAAGGCGACGGCCGGGCGACGGTGTTACCGAAGTTGCCGAGGGATATCTTCACGAGATAGCTCCGGTAGATGCAGGCTTGGGTGTTTTCCACCCTGCCTTGTAGGCCGATGCAGCACCCGATAGTAGCGAACCGGTACCGGACAGGATGCCGCCGGTGAGCGCGCTGTCGCCCGCCTGGTTGAGCAGACCAGCTTGCGCCTGCCCGGCCGTCGCCGTGCGGTTGCCGCTCAGAATGGTCTGATAGGCGTCTTGCTCGGACGTCTTGTAGATTTCCTGACTGATCCGTATCGGCGTTCCGTCACCAACCGACACACCGGATGCGGCAAGCTGCGATGTCGCCTCGGCCTGCTGCTGTCGCGCCGCTTTGCGAATCTTGCCCGCCTGCGCTACAGCCGCGTCTTGCTCTTGTGCAGCTTGGCGCCGGGTGAGTTCGGCCTGTGCTTCCGCCTGATTCTTCTGTTGCACGCCGCCGTAGATGGCAGCGCCCGCGGCGAGCGCCGAGCTGGCGGCCACGGCAATGGTCGCTGCGGTGGTGGCTGAAATCCCTCCGGACATGTCACTCTCCCGTGATGATGATGGTGTTGCGTTCTGGATCGGCCCGCGACATCAGGCGCTCGTGGTCGTCGGTGAATCCGGCTTCCGCCTCGGCCACGGTCGCGGCGTCGGTAGGGAACAGCATGGTGACGACCGTGTCTTCGTATGCGAGGAAGGCGGTCTTTCGGCCTGCGGCGGCTGGCACGACTGACACGCCGATGATATGCAGCGCTTCCTCGTCGCCGCGCGACACCAGCACGTTGCCAGCCACGACCAGCATGGTAGGCACCTTCACCAGTGCGCCGGTGAGCGCCGTACCGGCTGGGATGGCGATTGTGCGCGCGTACATACCGGCATGCAGTACGTGAAGCGTCTCGATCTCGGTTTGTGGCTGCGTCAGCATCAGGCGCTCGAGATCGGCCACTCGTGCAATGGCGTCCGGCTGCATGGGCAGTAGTGCATGTGTCATGACAGTGCCTTGAAGAAAACGCGACTTGTCTCGCGGTACCCAATGCCAGGCATCACACGTTCCAACGAACCGCCTACCGGAGCGCTAACCAGAACGCCCGGCGCGCCTGCTGCGCGTGCGACATCCTCAGCGGCACGCAGAAGACGCAGACCGGCGCCAGTCTTCCGGTACTCGGCCGCCACGAAGAAGGATTCGCTGACCCCGACCACGCGACTGAAGTGCGGCAGCACCGGCGTCAACAGGAACATGAAGCCCACAAGCCGACCTTCCACGCGCGCGGCGAAGGCGTGGAATAGCCCGGCAGCCTCCATCGCCTGGTATGTCGGGATGTGGGGGCACGTGCGCCCGATGTCGCTGTTCGCGGATTCGGCTTCATACTCGGCCATCAGCGCGGGAAGTTCCGGCGACGCCTCGATATGAGCCAGCGACTCGCGGCCGATGGTCACTTCATCCATAGTGGTACTCCAGTCCGATGGAACAGCACTCGAAACCGAGACGCTGGTAGAGGGCGGCGACCATCTCAGGGTCAAGCCCGGTGGACGTGCCAGCGTGCAGCCAGGCCGCCCCCTTCAACTTCCCCCATGCCACCAATGCGCAAATCAGGCGGCTGGCTGCCATGCCGCCGCGGTACTCGCGGTCGACGAAGAAGGCGACCTCTTGCGCAATCACGGCGTCGCACGCCCAGTGCTTGTCCATGACGCCCGCGATGCCGCCAACGATCAGCCCATCGCGCTCGCAGAGAAACACCACGCCCGTCACGCGAATCAGGCGACTAAGGCTCTCTGCCGCGCGCTCGGGATCGTATGGGATGCGCGACCACCGCTGCGATTCGGCATGCATCTGCCCGCCAAGTTCAACGATGCGCGGCACGTCCGCGACGGTTGCGATACGGATGGTCATGAGTTCACCGTCAGCTTTCGCACGACTGCCAGCACGTGGAAGGGATACGGCAGATCCTGAATGAGCGTGACCGGCGAATCGGCGCGCTGCCACCCAACAGTGCCGATTGTGTCGAAGCCGGTAACGACCTCTGGCGGCATGTCCAGAACCTCATCACCAAAGTGCCGAAAAGCAAAATCGATCTCCTTGTAATTTGGATCGAGGTCGCCGGTATCGACCTTGCATCCAGTCGTCTCCAAGAATAGCGGCGAAACCTCACTAGTGCTCATCGCATTGCTCTGCGCGCTACCCTCGCCAGTCTGGATCTCGGGGCGCAGCAACTTGATCCGGCTCACGTAGTTCAGCCCGATCTCGACTTCGAACGCCTCGCGATCAATGGTCACCTGTCCACCCGTCACGAGATATGAGCCGACATATACGCCGTCAGCCTTCACGTCCACCATCTTTCCGTTGAGGTGCGACAGGCCGGTCCATGTGTCGGATCCATCAGGGTTGGCGCCTTTGATGCCGCTGTCGGTCAGGTAGTTTGGGTCGAAGCGCTCGACGTACCGGCGATCCGTGCCGCCGATGTTTCGCCGCACGATCACCCACACCTCATTGCCGTTCACGCCAGGGATAGACGCAACCGACTCGAATGCGCCATCAGTGATCTGCGGCGACCAAGCTGTTACGCCTTCATCCCGATCAAGTGCCAGAGTCGCCATCTTGCCGTCCGCCCGTGCGCACCACACCAGCGCACGCGGCTCTTTCTGGTGGGTCATTGCGACGATGCCTGACTGTGTGATGTGCTCGGCCAGAACGGTAAGGTCAGGCGCTTTGTAGTTGTAGGTGTCTGGGTCGTACGACACAGCGCGGACCTTGCGCCCGAAGTTCTGCACAAACAGCAGTTCGGTACCGACCTTGATCGGCTTCACGTCATTGGAGCCGTAGTCGGACCGCTGCTTTATTTGCGGATTGGTAGGTGTCAATCCCTTCTCGACGCCGCCGTACAGCGTGAACTCGCCGCCGCTTGTCAGCGGAATTAGCACTGTCGAAGCCGCCAGGCGGTTGATAGGGTTGATCTCACCAGTGGACGGCAGTGTAAAGCTGAAGCCCTCATCGTCGTCGGTGCCCTGCGTGAAGTCGAAGTAGAGCGCTGTACGGCTGCCCCAGATCGTCTGCGGGTAGCGCTTCGAGCCGGCTGCCGTCAGGCGCTGCTCGTAAAAGGCACCGGTTCGCGGGTACCCGTCGCTGGCATTCCACACCGGCCCGTTTAGCACCCATGAATTGGCGGGCGCCGACACTGCGGCGGTCAGTTCCTTCTTCACCACCGCATTGACGACGTTGGCGCTGGTAAAGCCGATGATCTGCACGAGCCCGCCGTTGATGTCCACGAACTTTCCAACATCCTGCGAGCGCCAGCCATCCGCTCCACCATCGAATGTCAGCGTGATCCCGGCGCCTACCGGCCCAGCAGCCGACGGGGTGATAGCGCCCTGTGGCGTGTCTTCGAGCACCCATTGATCGGAACCAAGCAGCAGCGCACCGAACGCCTCTACGATCTCGATGGTGACCGCCGTTGGGCTCCCGTAGCTGATGATGCGCGCGAGCCCCGACCCGGCGGAGGTGATGCGCCGGCCGATGTCCGTAGCCAGGAAGACTGGAGCCCCGGCGAACGCTGTGCGCGGCGATCCCACGCTGGCGTCGGTCAGGGTCAGCGGCGTTCCGAAACGGTGGCCGGTCTCGTCGAACGGAATCACAGTCACAGGTGCCGGTTGCAGCGTCCAACTATCTGATGCCAGGCGCCGCAGCGAGTGAATGAACACGCCCTCGTGGAAGATGAGCATCGTGTCCGCGCCTTGCGTGAAGTCGAGCTCGAACAGCATGGCTTCGGAATACGGCGAGGCGATCTCGTACGGCACGCTGCCGAAAAGGATCTGGCCGCCGCTGGCGATGTAGAAGCGGATGTAGAAGTCACCGAACTCCAGCATGTAGGCCTGCGTGCGCGAGAACACGAACGGAATCAGGCGGCTGCGCTTGGCCGATACCTTCGTCTCCGCGATGAATGGCAGGCCGTCTCGTCGCTCTGCACCGCCATGTATGTTGACGATACAGTTCTGCAGCGATTCCGCACCGTTGGCGTAGCGCGCGACATCCACGCGCCCCATCACCTTGGGAGATATCTCGCCGGCCGTGAAGTTCGTCTGGTCGTAGGTGATTCTTGGCATGGTCGATTACCTCGTCGTGAAACGGGATTCGAGCAACGAACCTTCCTCGAATTCCTCTGGCGGGTCATCCTGACCGTCGATCGCCTTAGCCACCTTCAGCGCGCGAGCGAACTCGTCTCGGTGACTCTCGCGCACGCTCGTGCTCTTGGTCACCGCATAGGCCATGCGCGCGCACATCAGCAGTTCAGCCAGGCTCACGAGGTGCGGATGCCACGACTGCACCACATCATTGCGATAGATGTAGACCAGCGGCAGCGCGGTGACGCTCGCTAGGATCGTGCGGCCCTCGGTCTCGTAGTCGATGGCCTGACCCCGCTTGCCGACCTGTAGCGTCTTCAGCCAGTCGCCTGGCAATTCGAACGCATAGCCGTAGTCGAAAGCCGGTGCTGTTGTCAGCGGCGCGAGGATGACACGCTTCTTTGCTGCCTTCCACGGATGGGCGCGCAACAGCTCGTCGCGGGCGTCGGGCCACAGGTTCGCGCATAGCCGCGCCTGCTCGGTCTTCTCTTCAAAGCTGTTGATCGGCTTGGCGCCAAGGATCTGCAACGCATTCGAGCAGACCGAAACTTCTGTTGCCATATGCGCACCTCAATAAAAAACCGGGGCACGCGGCCCCGGGTTGGAAACCCCGCTCGCGCGGGTGGAGGAGACAGACGAGACGCGTCAGTCCGTGACGTAGTCCAGTTCAAACTTGAGTGCCTGGTTGGCAGCCAGCACAGCGCCCTTTACCGTCGCGTACACGTCCACCTGTTCGGTGGTCACGTACTCGGCGCCGTTGGAGATCAGTGCGCCGTTGTTCGCCGCCTTCTGACCGGCAGCCGCTGCATCCACGCCCGTGGCGATGCCGGTTGCACTGATGACGGCGCCGGTCTTCGTCGAGCGCACACCGATGTCGAGCGTGCACGACGCAGTACCTGCGGCGCAGCTCACCCAGCCTTCGCACGTGATACGCGAGTTCACCGGAATGCGACCGAGGAAGATGGTGTCGTTAATCGCCAGCTGCGCATACGTGGTGGGCATCTTTGCCGCCAGGGTGCGCCGACGGCCGGCGCTCTCATGCGGCAGCAACTTGGTGCCTGCCAGCAGCTTCGCGCCTTGGGTGGTATTGACTTCTGCCATGGTTGGCTCCTATCGATTAAGGTTGGGTCGGTGGATTAGACGAAGTCGATCTGAACGACCTTCTCTTCTTCGACGCGGCTCGCACCGTGCGAAGCGCCCATCGACACCTGCATCAGATCCTTCTTGTCCGGACGGCGGCTGGCTTTGCCTTCGGTGTAGCCAGTGCCGAAGTGCAGCGCCGACCGTGCCCAGGCGGCAGTCGAGTACGTGCCACCCGACAGGCCGATGGCTTCATACGCGATCCAGTTGAAACCCATCCACTTGCCCGAGACATCACCGTCTTGAAGCATCTTCACGGCCATGAAATCGGCAGAGGTCAGCGTGGTATCGGCCAGGATGTCTTCCAGCATCTCGCTGTTGTATGCGATGTAGAGCTGCTCACCGTTGTGCTGGTCGGCCTCGTTCTTGCGGAAGATCTTGCGCGCGGTCAGCAGTTTGGCCTTTGTGAAACCGGTGGCGCCAGCGACAATCTTCTGGCCGGCCGGCAGCGCGATGAGCGTGCCGTCCTTTGCCTGCGAGTTGCCAAGCAGCGCAGAGAAGATGATCTGATCCTTGCGGCGGTTGTGCGCGGCGATCAGCGACTGCATGTACGTGCCGTTCAGCGGGTTGGCCAGCAGCTTCGGCTCGTCGTTACGGTCCACCGGCAGCGCCTGGTAGAAGTCCTGCATCAGTGCGACGCGGGTGCTGTGGTTGGCTTCCGACCAGACCGTATCGCCGTGGCGAACAGTGTTCTGCGGCATATCTTCCAGCGGCGCCAGGCGGTTCGCCGTGAACGATTCGCCAGTGATATTCCCGCGGTCGGTAACAGCGCCACCGAAGCGCGAGTCCATTTGCTGCGCTTGTTGGCGGATCGTCGTATCCCACTGGATGACGAATGCATTGGTGATGGTGTTGGACATGGTCCAGTTCTCCAAAAGGTGATGATGTCGATGTCGCCTTTCGGGGTGTCCGGAGACTCCGGGCCCGTCCTACCGTCGCCCTATGCGACCGGCTCACGTCGCAGCAGGGAGGGCATTCGCTGGGTGTCCGCACGCCACGCGGGCCAGTTGATGACCGCCATGCTCGTGCTGTGGGGCTGTCGGTTTCCCGACAGAAATGAAAAAGCCCGCTTTCGCGGGCCCCTCGGTTGGTTTGGAATGCTGCTGTTAGCCTACGGCTGCGGTGCCGTGCTTGCGTTCGAAGAACGCGCGGACCTGTTTGCTGACCTTGTCGTGATCCGCATGACGGGGGTTTTGGTAGGCCTCGCCGCGCATCAGTTCGTTAATCTGGTCTTCGCTCGACGCACCGCCCATGCTGGTGCCACCGCTGCTGGTGTCCTCGGCGAACTCAGGGCCGATAGCGGCCATCAGCTTCAGGAAATCCTTGTTGTTGCCCAGGCGGTTTGGCTGCATGAGCTCGTCGATGTTCATGCCGGCCTTCTGGGCAAGCGCCGCTGCCCCCTGGTACGACAGTCGAATCTGATGATCGAAGCCACCCTTCGACGCCCATTCCTTTGTCAGGTCGTCCTTGATCGCGTTGGAGTCCAGGATTGCTGCACCGGCCACGAGTTGAGGCGCCATCGTGAAGTACTGCTCCATCACGCCATCCATTTGTTTCTGTGTCAGGCCGAGCTCATGCATCTTCCCGGAGAACGCCTTGAATCCCTCGTCGGCCTTCGGATCGAACGTCTCCTTGAACGCATCGGGCACTGCCACCGTGTATTCCTCGGCGGACTTCGGCGGGATGTCACCGCTGCCGATGCGCTTCTCGGCCGCCGTGTAAGCATCTGCCAGCTTTCGGCTGGACGCTTCGAGGTCCAATGCACCATCGGCGTTCATCACCCGGTACTTCTCAGGGATGAACTCGGTTGGCTGGCCAGCGCCACCGGCCAGCAGGCTGCCGGGATCGGCCTGCGCACCACTTTCCACACCGGCACCACCATCACTACCGCCAGCGCCAGCACCACCACCCTCCCCTGCGCCAGCGCCAGCGCCAGCTTCATCCATCAGGGCGAAAAACCGTCGAATCAGCATGTTCTGTTCTCCTCGTTATGTGCCAATCAGTACGACGTGCCAGCGCTCCAGGCACCAGCCGTCTTTTCGTAGATCTTCCGGTTCACGGTGTCGATCGACAGATCACCGTCGCGGCCGAAGTCGACCGGCGGTTGGCCGGTGAAGATCGGTACGAACTGGCGCTTCAGCCGTTCATCCGGGCGCGGGTTGGCGGTATAGCCGGTACCGGGAGTGAAATCGGAATTGCCTGCCATGGTCATTCTCCTTCGGTTGGTTCCACGCCATTGGCGCGGTTGATCTGTGTAACGATGAACTCGATGACGCGGCGCTGCCCGTCGCGATGGTAGGTCTGCAGCACCGCATCGATGCCGCCCGTCGTGACAGCCGGACGCGCGAAGATCTGTGTCAGGTGCTCCAAGATCGCCGCGCCTCGACGGTCGTCCTCGAAGATAGCCTTGTAGGTTTCGGGGCTGATGCTCATGCTGCTGCCATCCGTTTCGCCATTTCCTGCGCGGCGGGTTGCATGATTTCCTGCTGGGCCGCCTGCTGCTGGGCTTGCTGGACTTGCTGCGCACGCTGTTCGCGCATGACGGCAACAGCGTCCTTGTCGCGCATGATCCTGGCCGGAGCGGCACGACCCTCAGCAACGACTCGCGCAGCCTCGTCGGTGTCGATGTTGTCCCACACGCTCGGGTCCTGCTTCAGCGCAGCCATATTTCCCACCGCAGCAACCGTCAGCTCAACCGCGTTGACATCTTCCAGCTTTTGCGCCTGTGCCTGCGGATTCTTGAACGTGACGCGGAACTCTCGGTTGTCCAGGCTCTGCGGCGGAGGTGTCAGCACGCCAGCGCGATAAGCCAGGCCGAAGCAGCGTTGCACCATGCCTTGCAGCCATTCAGCCTGCAGGCGCCCGTAGATGGGCCCGAGCAACTGGCGGATCATCTGCACGCGGACGTGGACCTCTGTAGCCGTCATGGCAGGGCCATCTTGCGGCTGCAACTGATCGGCCATCAGGATCTTGCGGATCGCGCGCTGCAGTTCTTCCTTCTTCGTGAACGACAGGTTGAAGTTCGCGCCGGAAGTCAGCGGCTTCATGCTGTCCACGCTGTTGGCAACGATGATCTTGCGCGGGCCGATCTTCACCGTGCGCGGGTTGAGCACGCCGTCATCCTCAGCAATCCACATGCCGGAGATCGCGATGTCCGCGTTCGTGTCTTCGAGGTACACCAGCCGGTTGAGCTGCTTCACGTCCGGCAGCGCATCGTACATCGGCCCCATCGCATACGGGCTGTCTGGCACGACCACCCAGCGCGGCGCGACGAACGGGCATTCATGGTAGCCGGACTCGCTCAACGTGTGCTTGCTCGCTACCTCGACCTTGCACGAGGCAAACGGCATGTTCTTTGCGCGCACGGCATCCACGGCGTGAATCTGGCGCGGATAAATCGAGTGCAGCAGCTGGATCTTGTTGTCGAGCTTGTCCTGCTCGTACAGCTGACGCACCTGATCGCTTACCTTGTCGACCCCGAATTCGTTGACGATCTGCTCGACGGTCTGCTCGTAGCAACGGATCAGCGTATCGGCGCGCCCGCCAGCCTTCGAGGTAGCGAGGTAGCAACCAGAGAGCGGCCACTGCTCGAACTGATATCCACCGACTTCGCGGTCCACATCGATGTACATCACGAACCAGCCTGCGCCTACCATGTCCTGGCAGCACTCGTACCCTACGGCGTCGTAGTTGCTGGCGTGTATGTTCTCCCAGATCGTCTCAGCAGACTCGTCGAACCAGCGCTTTTCCTCGTCGGTGTCCTGGCCGGCTGACAGGCCGAACCAGCGGGAATTGCTGGGTGTAGCGCCGGACATCAGCGCTGCAGCAAGGATGCGGCCAGAGTCAGTGGACGTCGCGTCGAGCAGCTTTGCCCGCTTCGTCTGCATGCTGGTCGCATCGTCCTTGTTGCCGAAGAAACCGTTCCCGCGCATCGGGAAACAGTGGTCGAAGCAGTCGAGCCATACCGACTCCAGATCGGAGCGGACGCCCTTCATGGCCGTCAGACGGCGCAGGATCTCGGTAGCGCGGGAATCGCCTTGCATGGGTTATTGCCCCAGTGTCTGCTTGCCGTACGCCATCACGCTGCTGGTCTGCGGCGTGCCACCAGTGCCGCCGCCAGCACCGGCAGCGAGCAGCGACGAACGCTGACGCGAGCGGCGCAGTTCAGCCGTTTTGGCATTGGCCGCAGACGCAGCATCCGCATCAGCCTGCTCGCGCTGCGCCTTGGGATCTTCTGCCGGTGGCAGGTTCGGGCCGCCGCACATGGTCAGGCCTTCGGCTTCTGGCCGGTCTGGTCGGGCGCAACCCAGCCATCCTTGGTCAGCACCGCGGCGACGAGCGTCGAGGGATCTACCTCGTCGGCGCTCATGTGGCGGAACTTCTCGCGGTCGGCGCGGGTGACGGCGCGCGATGCGCGGTCGAACTCGGCATCGGCAACAGCTGCCGCCTTGCGGTTGGCCTCGGGATCGCGTGCGGCCTTCTTGGCCGCCAGCGTCTTGTTCTCGGCTTCGAGCGCAGCGATCTTGGCCTTCAGTTCCTCGATGGTAAGTGCAGCCGGTGCGTCGGAAGGCTGCCCGTCGCTCGGGCCCAGCACGGTATCGCCACCCTGTGCGGTCACATCGGTATCGATGTCGGGGGTTTTCGGCGCTTCGCCGGGGGTCTGAACGTTGAGGGTGCGTGCCATGGGTGGATCTCCTGTGGAGGTTGTCGCGGAGTTTCGCTGGCGTCGCTTGTCGGTTTCCCGACAGGCTCAGGCGCGGGCGATCTTGGCTGCCGACCACTCGGTCGGCTTCATGGGAAGCGCCTGGCGGTCTTTGCCAAGCGCCTGGCACCAGAAGGCGATCATGCGTTCGCCGCTCGGGTGATTGGGCTGGGCGCCGCCGTTCTTCCAGCCCATGAAGGTGGAGCGGCGAATGCCCGTGAAATGCTCGATGTCAGGCGTGGAGTACCCCTCGCGCTGCAGTTGGAGGAACAGCGCGTTCCAATCGACGACGAGATCGACGGTCGGGGCAAGGGTCATAGGCAATCAGTCGGCGTGGTGGGCCTTCATGCCCGCGTTGCGCCACTGGTGCCGCGCCGGCGTGCGCTCGCCGTCCTGGTCGACGTAGCCGGTGGGCTCGCTGGGGTCGTAGCAGCCCAGCTGCGCCAGCTCATCGCACCAGCGAATGTAGGCCGACAGGAGCCACGCTCCGACCAGCATGCCGATGACGAAGACGGCCAGCAGGACGACGGCGCTCTGGTAGGCAGCGAGGAAGGTGGTCATGACTGGCTCCTTTGACAAAGCTCGGTGAGCAAACGTCCGAAGATCTCGGGCGCAACGTTCTCGATACTGAGATGCTTGCATTCGTTCTGCCGTAGCTTTACGAGCTCCAGCGTCAGCGTGCATATCTCGCGCAGGTGGGAAGGTGATAGCCCGAAATCGGTGCTCATATCGCCTCCTGTTTCACTGCGAGGGAAAGGATCGCCAGCGCGTCGGCGGTGTCATCGTCCTGCTCTCCGACGCGGAAGCCCTTGGCCCTCGCGGCGGCGATCATCTCGGGCTTCTTGGCGTTGCCCTTGCCGGTCCATGCCTTCTTCACGGTGCCAACGCCAACGCCAACCATGCGCACGTTGTGCTGGTGGCAGACCATCTGCGCCATGGCCAGGAAGCCGCCGTACACGTGGGCAGCGATCACCTGGCCGGGACCGTGGGCCTTGACGTCCTCGAAGTACAGGACCTCGACGCCGTGGCGCTTGATGGCCGACGACAGCCAGGCGCGGAACTCGGCCCACTTCGCCCCGCCGGTCAGCCGGTGGAAGCTCTCGGTGCCGTAGTCCATGCCGCCCTCGCGCTTCGCCACGGCCCAGCCGCAGTGCGTGCCGAGATCCAGCGCCAGCACATTCGATGTCGGCAAATGCGCACGCGCGCGCGGGATGTGTGCGGGGGCGGGCGTCGGTTCGCCGCGAATCTCGTACAGTCGATCGATGGCTTTACCCAGCATGGCCGACTTATCCGCCTCGGCAATGGTCGCGAACAGGTCAGTCATGGGGCAATCCTCCGAGCAAATCGCCACCTCGTTTCCAGGATTCGACCTGCTTTGCAACCTGCAAGCGGGCCTCGCGGCGTGCAGACTTCTGGGTGGCTTCGTCGAAAAGCGCCTGGCGCAGACGCTGCTTCCACAGGCCCAGGTACTCGCGTTCGTCCTTGGTGATCGTGCGTTCCACCATCTCGCCCGTGTGCCGGTCGGGATAGGCGTGGTTCAGCGTGCGCACACACGGCGCCAGTTCAGGCCGGCCCATCTTCGCCATGTACTCGCCCGCACGGGTCGCCTGCTCTGGACCGGAGAGCTTCATGGCCCAGTGGCAGGCGCGCACCAGGCGCATGTTCTCGTTGAGCCTCTGGGTGATGTCCTGCCAGTCCTGCGGCGCTGACATGGCGTGGCAATCGCACAGCCAGTCGTCCGCCAACTTGATCCCCGCCCACATCGGACAGCCATACGCCGAGCATTGCCCGGGCTTGTGGGCCGCGATAACCGGCGCGTTCGGTGGGGTTCGGTCGAGCGTCATGTGATCCTCCAGCCTTTTCCAGCGTCACGCGGCTTGCGCCTCAAGCTGCTTGCGTTTGGTCTCGATGCGCTCGATCAGGACATCCCGCGAGCAGTTGTACGAGCTGGCTCCGACGCGTTCGGCCTCGGTCATCAACTCGCGGTCGGTCATGGTTCGCAGCGACTTGGGGCGTGCCTTGGGCGGGTTGCGTACCTTGGCCAGCAGCGCGATCAGGAACCCGGCGTTCACGGGATTGGCGTCGTCGGTGGCGAGCCTGTCGGCTACGGCGAGGTCGTACGCCTTGCGCAGTTCCTCGGGCGTCGGCTGCATGGCAGCAAGGTCCATGACTTGGGCGTTGCTGGCGCTGATGCCGCGTGGCACCTTGCCCCGGGCTCGCTCCCAGCCGATCAGCGTCATCGCAATCCCGGCGGCGGCAGACGGCTCGAATTCGCGACCCACGTCCGAAGCACCACTGCCGTCGATGGGGGAATCAGAGAATCCGGAATCAGGAATCAGGAATCCGGAATCAGCACGGCTAGCCCCCCTTGGCAAGTCGCTTTCATCGTCGTCAATCTGAGGCTTTCCCGAGGCCTCTACACCGTTGCATGCGGTTGAAGCCCTAGGCTTTGGTGTGTTACCAACCCCATCTGGCCCTAGGCTTTTGGGTGGTGGAATAGTGCTTTCAGCCTCGCGATGGTGCGGATTCTGATGCAAGGAGAACTTGACGATCTGGATGTAATCCTTGCCTTCCACCTCATACACCTCGATGAATCCGTGCTTCCGCAGCTCATCCAGAAGCGGCTCTGCCTCTACCGTGTCGTAGCGCAGAAGCTCGCCCTTGATCTTCTTCGGACGGTATTCGAGGCGGC